>NZ_RQEP01000005.1:1200000-1500000 GCF_004770055.1 Leptospira semungkisensis
CATAGATCCTGAATTTAGTGCGATAATTTTTTTTGATCGTTGTGCCAGTGAGAGGATTCCACGAATCTTTTTCTTCATACAATACTTCGGTTTGAACTATATTCTTTCCGGATTCGGACCATCCTCTTTCGACTGCAAGGCTTGCGGGTCTCCAGCGGATCTGAGAACAAGAAAATAAAAGCAATGGGAGAACTATACAAAGAAGTTTCATAATTTCTAATATACCGAGAGAGTATGACCTTTTTCGAGAGAAGAAACAATCCAAGATGCTCTTGGCACGAGTAGAGTTTCTTGCCTTTGTTAAGGATATGGGAAGGTTCTATTAAGAGGGCTTTGTTCGAGTTGGAAAGAAAAAAAAGGTTTATTTAGGTAGGAAAACGAAAGCGCGCCGAGGTTCGACGCGCTTTGAACCGGATTATCTCCAGCCTTCGTTTTTCAATTCACTGTGGTTTAAATACAGTCCCGCTGATCCAACGGAAGGAGCTCTTGTATGACCTTGGAACTGGGTATAGGTTACGTTCGAACCGAACGGCCAAACACCTTCGTACTGAGTCACTGACGATTGGCAAACATCCAGACCGCCTGCTTTATTATATGCGCAGGAAGAGTGGAATGCGACTGCGTAATCGTCTTCTCCAGGAAGAATCAAGGAAGCACCGGCCATACCTTTAGATCCCGGTACTTGGTACACTGTAATACCATTAGTGGTATTGTGATTGTATGCGCCGCGAGCAGTGCTAACGATCAAGGATTTATCCATAGCATTTCCTGCGAATCCGAACGTAACACCGTTCAGAGCAGAAGCAAGCTCGGATCCACCGGAAGCGGAAGCTAATGCCGTTACTTTCGTAAGGTTAAAGCCTTTGCTAGAAGTGGTTCCTCCTAAATTCGAGAGCCAATACTCAATTGCATAGCAACCCGCGCTATGACATACGATCTTGCAAGAGTTGGAACCTTTGCAGTACGTATTCAAGCCCGTAGTGACATTGGTCTGAGCACGAGCGCTACCATAAGTTCTTGGGTCAGAAGTTCCATCGTATCCGATGAAGATCTTTGCTCCGGAAACAGAATTCGGCGCAGTTCCCCAATAGTTATTCACGTCCGTAGTTCCCACTCCATTGTGGTTGCTGTCAGATTTTCCGTGAATGAAAACCGTGTAGGTTTGCGCGGAAAGCGAGCCAACAAACAACGATGCGAAAACACATCCCAATACCATACTCTTCCAATTTTTCATCTTCTCTATTCTCCGATCTTTTGGGAAGACCAAGTGACCAGGCCACTTGATTTTCCCGGTCTACAAGTATGGGTTAGCAGGGGTTTAGAGTCAAGTGATTGGAGTTTTTTTAACATAACGGATTAAATACAAAAATGTAAAAATGAAATTTATAATATAAGAGAAATATAATATATAACGATCGCTACAATAGCATACTCTGTTTGTTATAAGTTTTTTAAAACAACCGTTGGGAATAAAAATTACGGAGAAACTCGTTGAAATGGCAAACCATTGCACGGTGTACAAACGAATACGTTCTAGTCAAATTAGTCCGAAAGGGTTATGCTCCGGCGGAGAAGGGCATTCCTTAAAATAAGGGTTGAGTTGCCTTCCGTATATTCATATACAGGTGAGCCGAATAGGAATGAGAAACACAGCGGAATGAATCAAAAAAAAATTTTTATTTACCTGGGCCTTGCGATCGTATTCGCCCTTGTATTCTATCTATTAAGGGATGAAGCGGAAGAAAACGGTTGGTTTTTATCAGAAGAAGAGAAGAAGGCGAAAGCAGAATGGATGGCGAAAGGAGGTCCTCCGGGTGGTGGCTCTTCTGAATCAAGCGATCCGAATTACTTGGAAAAATTAGATGAGGCAATTCCTCCAGAGAAAGTTCTCAAAGATTATTTAGAATGGGCTGAATATCCACCGAACTCACGTCCTCTTACAAAATACAATGCAGATCTATTGGATCCTTATTTCATTCCTCTCGTGGCTATTCCTATGGTGGATCATCCTCAAGACAAGAAAGGGAATGGTTACTCTTGCAAATTGCAGCCTTTGCAATGGGCCGCGATCGGGATCAAGGATCCGATCCATATTACTCTAGAATGTTTTAGTGCTACGTATGAGAAAGTTCCAGTAGATGTTCGTAATGTAAAGCTTTGGAAGGAATTCGATGGAGTGAAGTATGCGGCCCTTCCTCCGTATGGGAACGATCACGGAATAGACGGAGATGTTCGGGCAAAGGACAATGTATTTACATTCGAATGGAGACCCAGTTACAAAGACTGGGGAGATATGTTTTTAGAGATAGAATTCGTTTATGCTAAAGAGAAGAAGCAGGGAAAACTACTGACTTCTTTCTTTGCTTCTCCGAATCAGCCTGCTGAATGGAGCGGATACTTCTTGGATAATGTAAAGGAAGGCTCTCTAAACGTAAAGGTTGGTCTGAATATCTTCAAGGCAGGAACATATCATTTAGAAGGAAACCTGGTAAATGCTGCGAATGGAGAGCCGATCGCTTGGGCATCTTTTGATGGAAAACTGGGAGCGGGCCGCCAAGAAGTAGATTTTCTATTTTATGGAAAGCTAATACGAGAGAGCGACTACGAAGGACCGTATGCTCTCACTCAATTGAGAGGTCATAGAGTGAATCTGGCTGTAGACCCAGATTGGTTCGGCCAGGGAGATGATGGAATGAAAAAGATCCTAGCAGCAAAGACCACCGAGCCAGATAAAGAACTGATCGCTCCCTATAAGGAGAATTTTAAAACCAAAGAATATAGTTTAAATAATTTCTCTTTGAAGGCTTGGGAAGCTCCGGAAAAGGATCAAAAGGTCAGGCAATTGCAGGATATGGTGAAGTAGGATTAGTATTCTGGATTTCTAAAAACAAAAGCCCGGTTTTCTTTACCGGGCTTTTTCTATTTTAAGAGTTAGAGAAAGATTCGTTCTTAGTGAGTCTGCAACCAGTTCACTAGATCTCCCAAAACTTTGGCCTTATCTGCAGGAAGTTCATTCATGGTTTCATGATAAAGTCCCTCGTAGACATGTTTGGTTTTGTCGGCAACTGGAATGATCTCGAATGCCTCGTCCGTTCCGACAGAAAGTGCAATTGCATCTTCTTTTCCGTGAAACATATAGACTGGGATTTGGATCTTCGCCGCTTTTTCGAGTGCTTTTTCCTTAGAAGTTAACAGGAAGTCTCCCAAGTAAGCGCCGACGGAACCATGGACCAAAGGATCTTTTTTATAAGCCTTTACTACTTCTTTGTCCCGAGAGAGAGCATTTACATCCAATCCTGTCGGAACTGTTAAGGTAGGGAATGCGCCTGCTAATAGACTTCCCGCTCCCTTCTTGATATTCATGATGAGATCCGTTTTAACCGCAATCGGCAAGCCGCTTAGCACTAAACGATCCAGATTTGCTTGGTAAGATGGTTCTCCAGCATAGAAGAGAGAGATGAGTGCTCCCATGGAATGACCAAGTAGAGTTACTTTCTTAACATTTTCCTTTTGTTTGGCGATGCCTATTAACTTGTCCAGGTCGGCAAGGAATTGGTTAAAATGAGTGACAACCCCTCGACTGCCTCCCGATTTTCCGTGGCCTCTTGCATCTATTAGGTAAATATTATATTCTTTTCCGGAAAGAGCTTCTACTAGATTATCATATCTCTTTCCGTGCTCTCCAATCCCATGATGCACGACTAAAGTTTTAGGATTGGATGCGTTCTTGGCTCGATACGCCCTGTAATAAATAGATACGTCTCCGGCTCCTACAAAGGTTCCGTCTTCGAGATGATAGTTTTGTTCCCAAGTCATTCGGTAAGAATCCGAGAAATCTAAAAATTGGGGAAGGAAATTTCTTTTTTAATTCGATTCTTTCTCTCTCTATTTTGAACGAGCGTGATACATCTGTGTAACGCAAATTCAATACGCTTTAAGGCTCTGAAAATAAACCGGGCAAAAAGTCCTCTTGGTCTTTCTTCTTTTTTACGTATTGGTAAGGAACTGAGAATAGATCCGTTCTGAGCTGACTCCTTCGATTCAATCCGAACCTTTGCACAGAAAGAGAAAATCTTTTTTGAAGTAGCTCTGCATAGTCCCCCTTTCCCTTCATTCTCTCTCCCCATTTCGCATCGTATAGCTTGCCTCCTCTTGCTTCTGAGATGACTCGGAGAACCTTTTCCTTCTTTAAAGGGTAATGACGAGAAAGCCAATCCTCGAAAAGAGGAGCCACTTCTAATGGTAATCTTAGGAATACCATGCCGGCAGATTCTGCTCCTAGATTGGCTGCAGTCTCCAGGACACTCTCCATCTCGGAATCATTGATGAATGGAATCACAGGAGCGAATAATACTCCTGTAGGAACTCCTACATCTGTGAGTGATTTTATGGTTTCCATTCTCTTGCCCGGAGCAGGTGCTCTGGGTTCTAGTTTGGACCAGAGTTCCTTGTCCAAGGTAGTGATAGAGAAGAGCACCTTGATCAGTCCTAGTTTTCCGAGTTTGGAAAGTAGATCCAAATCCCTTTGGATAAGAGAAGACTTGGTGATGATCGCTGCGGGTTGTTTGAACTCGAGAAGCACTTCGAGTATGCTGCGAGTGTTCTTATAAATTCTTTCTCCAGGTTGATACGGATCCGTTGCGGTTCCTATTGTGATCGGACTTACTGATTCTTTTTTCTTTCGTAATTCTTCGATCAGAAGTTCTGCTGGATTCTTTTTTACAAAGATCTTGGTCTCGAAATCTAATCCAGGGGAGAGATCCACATAAGAGTGATTCGGTCTAGCGAAGCAATAGATGCAGCCATGTTCGCAACCTCTATACGGATTGATGCTCGCTTCGAACGGAATATCAGGAGATTTGTTCCTGGTGAGAATACTTTTAGAATCTTCCCAATAGAAATGGGTAGAGGGAGAAGGATCCTCGTTTGGATCTAGATTGCGATCCTCCCACCAAGCTTCTCTCTGGATCGGATCGAATCTGCTAGGTGGAAGTTTCTCAGTGCCACGTTTCTTTGAGCTCATAAAGAAATGAGATCAAATACTAAACATTAGTAAAGCAAAAATATATTTAGATAAACGGAGACATTCGCTTGGGCCGAATTTCTTGCTCGGCCCTAGATATAGATCCTTATCCGACCTCTGCTTTGGCTCCTTCTCCCCAGAACTGATAAGATACGAGTCCTGAGATGGTGTTCACATACTCTAAGGCTTTGGGGCTTAGTTCTACTCCGTAGGTGAGAAAGCGTGAAACCACAGGAGTATAGAATGCATCTGCGATTCCGAATTTCTTTCCGAATAAGAAAGGGCCGCCATGAGATTCTAAGCAATGGGTCCAAATGGCTTGGACTCTCGTAATGTCTTTCAGTGCGTCGGCTGGGATTTCTTTGTTGAACCTTCCACAATAGTTCATGCCTAGATGAGTTCTCATTGCGGAGAAGCCGGAATGCATTTCTGCAACGATCGATCTCGCCTGAGCTCGCGCGGCCGTATCCTTAGGCCAAAGTTCTTTTTCCGGAAACTTCTCCGCCAAATATTCAGATATGCTTAAGGAGTCCCAAATCTGCAGTCCGCTGTCGTTTAACACCGGGACCTTGCCGGACGGCGAATATTTGTCTATGGAGGCAGAGTATTCAGGTGTGTAAAGCTTCATCGGAATCTCTTGGAAAGAGATCCCGGATTGTTTCAAAAGTATCCAAGGTCGGAAGGACCAGGAGGAGATGTTCTTATTTCCGATTACAAGTGTTAGCTCGCTCATAACTTAAAATTTTTACGAAGGTCGTTGTAGGGCAAGAAACTAATCCTTTATATTTAGTTTCTTGGAAGAAGTTCCCTACGAAATGTCAGCTCTTACGCATCACGCATCTCGTTAAATTACAATAGGACTTACTGTGAGACCGTACATCTAGTTGGAAGTAAATTGTGTCTTTTGTATTTGAAGAAGTATGTCAAGGCTGTGAGTTACTTATGTTCGATCTTACTAAGTCTCTCTTCTTCTCTCATTTTATAATTCCTTATGGGCTGTGGGATTTTTTAGAAAATGTAAGTCTTAGTAAGCTATAAGATCGATCCTCGTCTCCGAAAGTTTTGGTTCCTTCCAACTTCATTCGGTTTTACGAAATAGGATCGAGACTTAAGATTCGAAAGAGTCGGATGGATGCTAGGTTTGGAAAACGTTAAAGAAATAATCCAAAGGCAAGACAGTATGCCTGATATTTTGTTCATTTGCAATTCGGAAGGGCGCATCCTTCACGTAAACGAAAATGGCAGAGAGATACTTGGAATAGCATCCGGAGACTCTGCAAAGGCCATGAGCGTTTCCGATTTCTTATCAGAGACGGATCGCAAATATCTCGAAACAGTAATCATTCCCAACGTAACTAAGTCAGGAGAGTTTGAAGGAAGAGCACTTCGCTTGAAGAAGAGAGACAGCGGTTTCCTTTCGACCAAGCAACATGTTTATCTAATGCCTGACTCCAAGGAAAATCCTTCCTTTCTCTTTGTATTTAAAGAAGAGACCGAGTCTGAATCGGAAAAGAAAGACGCACTCTATAAAGCTTTTCAACAATCTCAAAATGGAATGTTCTTAACAGACAGATCCGGAGTAATCCTCGCAGTAAACAAACAATTCGAGGCGATTTCCGGTTTGAAAGAGAATGAACTTATCGGTAAGACTCCCAAGGCTTTTCAGTCAGGAAGCTCCGCCAAACTTTTTTACGATGAGTTCTGGGAGAATGTTCTACAAGGATCCGTTGCAGTCGGGAATTCGAAGAACGGTTTTGTAAAAGTTTCCGATTGGAAGCAGAACGTTTTTCCGATCCGTGATAAGAACGGAGAAGTCTCTAGCTTCTTAAGCACGATCTCCGCGAATACAGAACCTTCTTCAGAATCGAGAAACAATTCATTTGCAGGCGATGCGAATAGATTGCCTTCGGATGCTTTTAAGAAACAGGAAGGAATGGATCGCGAAGCCTTGATCGGAACTTTAAGAGAGAAGACAAAGCTTACTAAAAAGGAAACAGAGATCTGCGCAGGTATTGCTTCCGGTAAGGATAAGAGCAAGATCAGCGAGGATCTTGGAATCCATCCTGGCACAATGAAGAACCACTTGAAGTCCATCTATAGAAAGACTATCGATCTAGAAAAAGAGATCCCTGGTCCTGAAAGAGACAAACTACAAAGACTCACCATCTATCTATTTCGCCTCTTAGGAGAATGATCTCTTAAGATCTTCTCTCCTTTTCTGAGGCAAAAAAATGCGGGGTCTCCCCCGCATGAGTAACTCTGTAAAAAAGATTTGGCTTATATCCCGGAGGCTTGGATTCCTTTGTAAGAACAAGCTCCGACATCGGTGTTACAGTAATAGAGTCTGTACTCGAAATTATCATTCGAATCCTTTTCCAAGATCCCCGATCCCGGAAATCCCAAAGAAGAACAGGTACTTTTGGATGACTTCTCACTTTCCATAGGAGGAGCAACATGAAGGAATCCTAAAGTTGCGTTATAGAATGTGGTTCCTGATATACTTGTTCCACTGAAGACGTTCTTGAAACTATCGTAACAAGTTCCTTGGTAAGAGATCCCATCGTTAGTTTTCATGTTCACTACGGAAACGGTTCCGTCGTTTACAGGTGTTGCAAGCACGGAAGCGAATAGTCCTCCGCTGTCTACTTCATTGGATTTCGCACAAGATACTGCGAAGATCGCGATACTTAAAAAAATCGTTATAGATCTGATCTGTTTCATGTTCTTTCCCTTACGCATTACTCGGCTCTATAGCGGCCTTCGGCAGCTGAGTAATATTTTTCTCTGGTGGTAACTCCTGTTTGGAAGCTGAATTGTGCCTGGACGATGATTACCTGGTTGTCCAAAGGTTTAGCAGCTCCCGTAAAAGGATCCTGTCCTAACATAGTGTGAAAATTATTGTAGAAGACCTGGATCTTCATTAAGTGTTTATCTAAGTAAATGTTCACACCTGCCCAGTAAGACTTGAAGGTATCCTGAGGATCGATCTTACCGTTTCTATTATAATCTCCTTGCAGATAGTCATAACGAAGTACCGGCATAATGTAATATCTCGAGAGTATCGGAACATTATATCCGACTGTTACATGATATCCTGAAGTATTATTGGAGGCCGGCCCACTCATCTTAGTGAATGCTCCATTTATATAGAATCCATTCGAAGTGAATGTAGTGTCGTAAGTATGAGCTACTAGTCCAAACTTAGGAGTTCCCGGAGTCGTGGAATTGTTCTGAACTAAGTTTGTAGCAGAAGATCCTGGATAGGAGAAAGGAATTCCATACAGAGCGGAGGTTCCTCCATCAGGAGTACTTTGTGGAGTAACCATCGCGATGTTCGGCATTCCACGAGGATAAGCATCTACGCTATTGTTCAGAGTAGAGTTATTGATCGTAGCGAAATTCTCAGTCTGCCATCCTGCCGCACCGATGGACCATTTGGTTTCTCTTTGAAAGATTTCTTCTCCCTCATGCCAACCGACTTCTTTGCCCACTTGGTTGACTAAGCCACCGAGAGGGTTGAATGTGACTCTCCATACATAAGTAGGAGAAGTGAGAACGTTAGTGGCGTTACCATTTCTAGTATTATAAAGATCTGTTTTTCTTCCAGTTCCGTAGTCTCCACCTGCACCGCGTCCATTTCCAACGTAACCGTTAACAGCCATAAATTGGGTGTATTTGGAACCTAAGAGTTCTTTTAAAGGATGTACTGTAAGCATCACCCCCATATCAAACTGAGGAAGCGCCGCAGTGATCATGGAACGTTCTACGTTGACTAAGTTTTGAGAAGAGCCTATGTATTCTCTGTTGAATGGAACGTTGATCTGTCCGAAAGTAACACGAGTATTTGCAAATTTGGACTGCAACCAACCGACTGCTTCTTGGACTGCTCCTCTATTGTTAGAAAGAGTACTCGGAGTGGTTACTGCCGGGACAGTTGTTGTACAAGCAGCGTTCGTACAAACATTCGTAGTTTTTGCGGGAGAAAGTTCAGGACGCGCAACCAGGTTCTCCAATCGCATGTTTATAACACCTCCCCACCAGTCTGCACCTTCATACATTGCTCCCAATCGGAGTCGACGAACGTTCCAGTCTATTGCTTGGAAATCGCTATTGCCATTACTAAAGTTCGTGTCTTGGGATCCTGAAACCCCTCTGAATTGCAAGCGACCATAGATGGTAAGTTTTTCTTTTTGAGGATCGGTAGGTCTGTGAGCCGATTGATTTGGAACATCTGTAAATTCATAACCCTTTAAGAAGTTATGATCTTGGGTAAGCCCGCTTTCATGCTTATCGCCTGGAGCTGCTGCTTTCTCTTTTGTGTCGGTAGCGGCCGGTTTATCTTTTTTGCCGTTTCCGTTATCGTTTTCATCATCTTTTAACTTAACTCGATTCGGTCCTGGAGCCGCAAAGACTTGGCCGGATGTTAGATCCATATAAAGATCCTGAGCGAAAACGTTCTCTGTTGTAGAAGCGAATGCTACGAAAAGCATAACGCGTCCGATCCACTTTTTCATTCTTTTTTCCTGGAATATGCTTACGCAAAGCTGTTTCTTTGCGTTCCCAGGAGTATTTCATTGGATTGTTACGATCTCTTTACGAGACGGTTACTATTATATATTATATTTTTATAATATTATAAAAACGTTAAGTCACAATGAGCCGGTATATTTTGTAAAAATATACGAATGGAATTTTTGAGGTGAGAAATTTAAAAATCTTCGGTTTCGGGCAACCTTTTGTTGGGCATAGTCTCGAGAGGAGGGCTCTTGGTCGATGAAAATCATGGAAAGAGGCGAAAGTGGTCGAAAATAGTATTCCGAATTTTGAATATAGTAATGATTGTGTCGAGGTAGTTGAGAGAGTGTTGCCTAAGTATTTTTTCAAATATTCCAAGATTTAAATTTTGGAATCTTGTTTAGAAACTCTCTAAAGGGCAAAGATACTGTATCTGGAAAATTGAGACTCAGTATTTGTTGGAAATTTACATTTCATCTTCTTCGCTTATTGATTATAGATTCACTTAGAATCAATGATATGAGCCAAATATCAGTCCCATTCGAGCATTTTTGTTTGACCTTTTACCCGTTTAGTGGGAACAAATTTGCAAAGAAAGGTTTTGGGGTTTGATTGAAAATATATCTTTTTCTTAGAAAAAGGATGAAATGCGGCTTCTCGTTTCTGCCGACCAAGTGGGCAAGGGCTTTAGCGTTTGCATTCTTTCTGTCTGCTTATCCTATTCTTTCGGAGACTCCGATTTCTATCGGAGGAGCTAGTCCTTCTTTAAATATAAGCACCAATGCAGAATATCGTCATAGAGATCATAAGATCCGTCTTTGTTCAGAAGCGGCTCTGCAGGAGTTAAAGAGCCAGGAATGGCATTTAAACCCTATGGAAAATGTTCTTAGGGTGAGAAAAACCGCGAAAGGAGCCTGGCTGAGATCCACCTTAAACAACGATTCAGATCGGGATTTGACAAAGCGTTTGGTTTTCTTTTCAGTGAATGTTCCAAACGCGGAGCTTTGTTCTTATGATTCCAAGGGAGTCTTGGAGAAGATGGAGCTTTCGGATCATTCAGGACTGAGCCTAAACGGTTTTATTTCTCCTTATCCAAGCTTTGTGATTCGGATCCCGCCCCATACTACTAAGACATATTACATTCATTTGGATGCGTATGAGGAAATTACCTATATTAATTTTCCTCTTTATCTCATGGATGAGTCCGTGTTCGGATTGGTCTCCGTTTTGAGGAATTCGCTTATTATAGGTTGTATTCTGTCTTCTTCTTTTGGGGTCCTTCTTTCCTTTGCTTATTGGTATGGTCTTAGGAAGACTGCATTTCTGTCCTTTGCTGGAGTCATCCTTGTACAGCTTGCCGGTTTTTACTTACTGCACTCTAGGACTGTGCATTCTTTGATCGGCTGGGAAAACAAGCTAGGTTATTATTTCTATTACTTGTTTTTAACCACATCCTATCTATTCTTCTTTTCTCATTTGTATCATTTGGCGGGACTCTTTAATCTTAGGATCAAATCGATTTGGTTCTTTGTGTTAGGATGTTTCTTTGCTCTCTCATTTCTTCTGGTACCTCTTTTTAATCCTTGGGCTGAGGAAAGATTCTTTCTCTTACTCGGAGGAATGTCCGTTTTAGTTTTATATTTCTATTATGTGCATTCTTCCTTGTTCAAGAGCACGAATTCTTATGCGAGGGTGTATCTCGCGTCTTGGTGTGTTTTCTTAGGAGCCTTCTTCTTAAAGGCGACCTATCATTTCGATTATAATCCGTTCAATTGGATCGCGATCTTTCTCGCTCCTGCTTATCTTCCTGTTCATGCCGCGATCGTTACTGTCTGCTTGAACAAGATGATCCAAGTTAGAATCTGGGAAGCGCAAGAGGGGAATAAGACAATCGTACGTAAGAGCAAGGTTGCTTCCATAGATGTGGAAGGCGCGGTTTCCAGACTGAAGCATTTGTTAGAAGTAGATAAGGTTTATCTTCGCCACGAATTGAAAGAAGAACATTTGGCAAAAGATCTAGGGATCGGAAGCCATCAGGTTTCCGAGATCATTAAGACGGAATTTAAGAATACATTTCCAGGATTGATCAATCTATATAGAGTCGAAGAGGCTAAGAAGCTCTTACTGGATTTTCCTTCGATGACTACGAATGAGGTGAGATTGAGAGCGGGTTATAGTTCTAAGTCGGCTTTTCATCTGGAGTTTAAAAAAATCACCGGTCAAAACCCGAATGCATATAGAAAGGATTTGCTTTTAAGAAAAGATACTTCGTCCGTCGAAAAGAAGGACGAAGCCTTGGCTACTGACTAAGAGAAGTTCGATCTTATTTTTTGGGAACTCCCCAAACTCGGTTCACATATTCTTCTCTCCCAGAACCTTTTCTGTAGCTATGATAGTGTTCGGGATTCTTTTTATAATAGTCTTGGTGGTATTCTTCCGCAGGATAGAATTCGCTTGCGGGTAATATTTCGACTGCGATCGGAGCGGAGAATTTTCCGGAGGCTCCTATCTTGTCTTTGAATTCTTGGGCCAATTTTCTTTGGCTTTCATTCTTATAGTAGATTGCAGTTCTGTATTGGTTTCCTCTATCTGCGAATTGTCCGCCTGCGTCGGTGGGATCGATCTGTCTCCAGTATGTATCCAGTAAAACTGCATAATTTACTTTTTTAGGATCGTACGTGACTAACACGGATTCTCTATGTCCTGTTCTTCCGTAACCTACATCTTCATACGTTGGATTTTTTTCCTTTCCTCCCGTATAACCGGAAACTACAGAGATCACTCCTGGAAGTTTTTCAAACGGGCCTTCCATACACCAAAAGCATCCACCTGCGAATATGGCGGTCTCAGTGTTGTTTGCATCTTTTGCGAAGTGGGAATTCGAATAAGAAGATATTATAAAAATCAAAAGTGCGAAACGAATTCGTTTTAAAAAGGTCTTATTGTTAATCATTTTTTCTGTCCTTAACGTCTTCGATCTTCTTCGAAATAGACTTTGTAATTCTATAAAAAATCATGGTAACGAAAGAAGAATTCGATTCAATTGCTTATGAATATCTTCGATAAACGTTAGAAAAAGTTACGGTAGGATCCGTAACGATTTAGGAGGAATTTCTCTAGAGAACCAAAAAAAATTAAAACTGAATGAGTATTGAAATGAAAAAAATAAAAAATCTAGGCGAGAGAATTACTTACGATCTTCCTGCAAGTATCTCCGTCTTTTTGGTAGCGATACCCCTCTGCCTGGGAATTGCACACGCTTCCGGGGCTCCTCTGTTTTCTGGAATCATCGGCGGTTTTGTAGGAGGAATATTAGTAGGAACATTAAGCAAGTCTCCTCTAAGCGTTTCCGGACCAACCGCAAGTTTAACAGCCATCGTTCTCTCGGGGATCCGAAATCTAGGAAGTTTCGAGATCTTTCTCTTAGCATTATTGATCGCAGGTATGATCCAAATCATTCTAGGGATCTTGAAGGCAGGAGCCTTATCCGCTTATCTTCCTTCGGCTACGATATTGGGAATGTCGGTGGCGATCGGTCTTCTTCTCATCATCAAACAATTGCCCCACTTGATCGGTTACGATATAGAAGAGTTCGGTGTAGAAGAATTCGATTTAACAAAAGAGGATATCAATGAGACCTATCATGATCCTCATGAAGGAAGAGAAACGAACTCTTTCACGGTCTTATTGCATGCCATTCCGAATCTAAGAACGAATGTGCTATTGATCGGGATCTTCTCCTTAGTTTCTTTCTTTGTTTGGGATAGATATTTCGCGAAGAAGTTCCAGTTCTTACCTGCCTCTTTGATCGCGATCGCTGTCGGGATCTCGGCGAATTTATTCTTAGGGGATTTTCTTCCGGGAGGAGGCTTGAGCCAGGATCACTTGGTCACTCTTCCTATGTTCAAGAATCCTTCTGACTTCTTGGGTCAATTGGACTTTCCGAACTTCTATGCTTGGGATCATGCAGGCGTTTGGACTCTTGCCCTTACGATTGCACTCGCTTCTTCTTTGGAATCTCTTCTTTCCATAGAGGTTGTGGATAAATTGGACCAGGAAAATCGTAAGACCCCCATGTCCAGAGAACTTGTGGCCCAAGGATTCGGGAATATGGCCTGCGGGTTATTAGGAGGCATCCCGATCACGAGTGTCGTGGTCAGAGGTTCCGTTAACGCAGCATCCGGAGCTAGATCAAAGACATCCGCAGTATTACATGGAGCATGGATAGGAATCAGTGTATTACTTTTTCCTAAATTTATGAACACCATACCTTTGGCTTCTCTCGCTGCGATCTTAGTGGTGACTGGATTTAAACTCTCTAAGCCGATTATATTCAAGATGATGCTGCAAAAGGGGTATTCTCATTTTCTTCCCTTCTTAGTGACCGTGCTTACCACTATATTCACGAACGTACTTGTCGGCACATTCTGCGGGATCTTGGCTTCTTTGCTCTTTGTTTTGTATGAGGACCATAGAACTGCAGTGATCCGAGTGGAGAATCATGGAAAATTCAGAAGGATCATTCTGGGAGAAAATCTAGGCTTCTTTCATAAGGCAAAGATCCGAAGCGTTTTGGAAAGCCAACCTGGCGGGATTACATTAGAGATTGATGGTACTAGGACATTGCATCTGGATCTGGATATCAGAGAGCTGATCCACGAATTCAGAAATAGCGCAGAGCGAAAGGGGATCAAAGTCATTTTGGGAGGGATACCGAATATGGAGAACGATGTAGAATCATTGAAAAAGGAAATGAGCGAGTCCTATCAGAAACTTCTCTCTAATAATGAAACTTGGGTGAAGGAGATGACGGATGTGGATCCTGAATTCTTCGCTCGCCATGCAGAAGGGCAGACCCCTCAGGTATTGTTCATCGGGTGCAGCGATTCTAGGGTTCCAGTAAATGTGATTACTAAGACGAATCCTGGAGAGATCTTTGTGACTCGGAATATAGCCAATGTGGTTTCCGTGGATGATATGTCCCTCTTTAGCGTGGTCCAATATGCGATCGAAGTATTGAATGTGAAGCATATCGTAGTCTGCGGACATACCGGTTGTGGGGGAGTGAGGGCCGCATTAAAGGGTCAGGCATCCGGTCTTATCGACAATTGGATCACTCATATCAAAGACGTGTATCTAAAACACAGAGAAGAATTGGATTCTCTTCCGGAAGATAAACGAGAAGAGAGGATGATCCGGCTAAACGTCGCAGAGCAAGTGGTGAATCTTTACAAAACCGGAATGATCCAGAATGCATTGGCCAAGTACGGATTTCCGGAGATCCACGGTTGGGTCTATGATATTCGGACAGGACAGATCAGCGAGGTGGAGTACAAGGAGATGTTAGCCAAAGAGCTAGGCGGCTTGTACGGATATTCTAGATAAGTAGTTTAGATAGCAGCGGGCTGGTATAGGAGTTCTTGGACTCTTAAATACTTCTCGCTGCCATTGATATGCCAGCGAACCACTTCTCCCACTCTTGCTCCGAGCACTGCAGAACCGTGATGAGACAAAATGGAAAGCTTTCCTTGGGAAGTAACTGCGCTGTCTTTGCAATCTTCCGGATAAACCAGAGTGAACTGAAATGCTTCCGCATTTCCGAGGTCTTTTAGCACGAACTTAGAGTTCATAGTGATCAGATCTTGGGGAACTTGGGCTGGATCCAGCTTCTTTGCCTTGGAAAGGGTTCTTCGGATGGTTTCTAAGAGGCTGGGTTGGACGGCTTCGGATATCTCGGGGCCTTGCAGAGCGGAAAGAATTCTTTGATGATCGTTCTTAGAAAGAAAACGTTTTACACTCATAACATCATGCCCCCTTTGCATCACGCTCAAAAAGTAATTCCGTAACTTACATATACGCGAAATGTACTCAAGCGTTTTTCTGAATTATACATTTTACAAACTTTGCATGCGTTTATGAGACATAGATGAACGAAAATTATACTAAACGAAAGATTAGTTTGGTTCGATATCTCGAGTAGAGATGTATCTGACTCTGTTCCATCCTTCTCGAAGTAAGTCTTTCGCACTAGTAAAGTATCTATATCGCTTGGTCCGTAAAGGCATCCGGCCAGTACTCATCGTACCTAAAACGAGTGTGAGCATGGAAGATGGCCTCGCTCTAGGAAGAATGATCTCTAAGATCTCGACTGAAGAGACCCAAGTGCTACTTACCTTTGCGGAAAGCTTTCATCAGGCGGTACGTTTTTGCACTGAGTTGGGCTCGGGTAAGTTAGGATCCTCAGGAAGAGAGCTTCCTATCTTTATAGACATCACTCACTTGCAAGACTCAAGAGAGGACCGGGACCTGGGAGAGATGATCCAAGGCTTGGGAGAAAAATGGACAAGCTTCTTCCCCTTGACTTGTTTCCTAGAGATCGGTAGAGACAGCACTAGACTTGGAGAGGCAAGCGGTCGTACGAGCCTCTTCCAAATTTCCTCTCTAGTCTTGGAGAGAAAGGGGGGAATATGGAAGCGCCTGAAAGAAGAAAGGGCTCCTTCCCTGTCCGAAGACTGGACTGAGGACTTGATCTACGTACTCTTACCCGAGAAAGACTGAGCCTAGACTCTCTTGACTAGGACTTGTCTGAAAGCCGACCTTCTTCTTGGACCCGAAAGGGTTCTCAAAAAAAATTTAATGTGGAACTCGCCCGACTCATCCTTCGGTCCAAGTCGCTGAGATCGATCTTTAGGAAATTTTTTTCCTCCCTCTCATCAGAACATGTTTGGGCTCCCGATTCTTTTTTGGGGGCTGAGCTAGGGGGTATTTCATATTTTTAATTGAAGTTTTTTCGATCTCGGACTTGACTGATAAAAATTTTGCCCCTAATGGGGAAGAGCAGGTTGATCTTGCATGATCGAAAGACGCACGAACAAATTCGGGGAAAACGGGATCTTCGCCTCTCAACCAATCGCTAAGGGAACGCTTCTATTTAGCTACAGCGAGTGGATCGAGGATGAAGAGTTCGGCTGGAAGGTACTTTCCGTATCGGAAGCCGATGAACTTCCGGAAGAGGAGAAGGAAATCTTCATGAAATACGGCTATGATGTCGATTTCGGCCTCGTTACCGGACCTTCCGGACCTGAGTATGTTATCAATAGCTCCAATTTTATGAACCACTCCTGCGAGCCGAACATGTGGTATGATCAGTCGGACAATATCATCGCTAAGAGGGATATTGAAGTCGGAGAGGAGCTCACCATCGACTACGGAAATTTCGTAGTGAACTTCGACCAGACCTTCGAATGCGCTTGCGGGTCTTCCAACTGCCGCAAATTCATCCGCAAGGACGACTGGAAAGTTCTATTGCCTCAGTACAATTTGAACTTCCCAACCTTCATGCATAAAGAAATCAAAAAGATCCTGGTCAAAGTACCAGCTTAAGATCTTTGTTAGCCCGGGGTCTCCCGGGCGATTATTTCCGGATCTTGGATTGCCTTCTCCAAAGGATGCGGGCAAAACTTTCCCCTTCTCCGCTTTCACCCTTCCAGAGCTCAGGATCGCTGGTTTTACGCGCGTTCTCGATGGTATAGAAGGCTCCTGGTGCCGTCTTCTTCAGAATGGATAGAACGATAGGAATGTCCTTTCTTCTTAAAACGGAGAGGATGACCTTGACCGGTCCCCTCGCTCCTTGGGCTTCCAAACTTGTGGTTCGATATCCTGCCTGGACCAGGTTCTCCGAGATCTCCTCTCCTTTTTCAGGTACTATGATCCGAATGAGAGAATGGCCGATCGCCAGCTTCTCTTCGACCACCATTCCTAGAAAGGTGCCTGTGGCGAATCCTCCCGCATAGGCGATATAGCAGAGAGCATTGCTTAGATTTCTCATGATCTGGGTGATCACTATGAGCCAGAGAAGCACTTCAAAGAAACCAAGCAATGCTGCTATTATCTTCCTTTCTCTGGAGATTAGAATGATACGTAGAGTTCCTATACTCACGTCCGTCATTCTGGCAAGATAGATCCCTAAGGGTAAAAGTATATAGTCAAAGGCCCAGCTAGGCATGCTCCTATTCTGCAAGAGAAGCTTACTGCTTGGCCAGCAATTTATTTCTTACAATAGATCTCTACTGTTTTAGTGGTATAGAAGGGGCCGATGAAGAAATGGATGAGAAGGTCCGTGAACTTGCTGACCAGGATTACTTCTGGATGAGAAGAGTTGGAACAGACTACATCCGGAGTATGCGATACCGGATAGATCCCGAATACCATACTTCCTTGTTTGAATTTTTGGTCCGGAGAAGGAGCCTCGCTTGCGAGAGCGTACGGTGTTCCGTTTACCTTATGAACCACAGTGGTGGAATGGCAGCCCACTCCTAATCCGAGAATTAATAATAAGGGAAGAAGGATCCGAATCATCTGTAACATTCTATCTCCACTGTTTGCGGGGAATAAATACTGAGGGTGAGTTGCTCCCAAAAAGCATTCCAAAAAGAAGTGTACTGATGGACTGACTTGGGACCTTCGGGGCAGTACGTGGCGGTGTCCAAGACCAAATTTCCCGGATAGAGTCCGAAGAAGTAATAGGTCTGATGTACCTTATACACTTCTCCTCCTTGTTCCTGATGGGCTGCTCGAAGCTCCAGAGCCTTCTTACATTCCTTAGAGCTAGGATAGATCCTACATGCCTCAGGAGGAGCCTGAGGATAGCGGACCATCGCATGACGACAAGATTCACCCAATACAAATATGGAGAAGAAGAGTCCGAAGGCCAAAAAGAGTCTCGCTTTCTTTCTCATTCTTCCTTCAGTCGACTCGAGTTGTCGATCCTTAGCTTCGATCATTAATTCCACTGCCTATATACACGCACTGGTGTTCCGTTCTTGCCCACACTCACGTAAAGGTAATTGACTCCGTTCACTGCCACTGATACCGCAGAGAAGATCTGCTGCACGTTCGTAGGATCTGTTAAGCCTGCACCTGCCACCTGCGTCCAAACGCTGGAAGAAGATCCAGGGTTCGATGTATTGGTACGATAGATCCTGATTCCCGCAGGGTTATCGAATCCCACATAGAGATAGGATCCGTTCTTAGCCACCATGGTGATTGTCTTGTTGGTGGAATCTCCGAAGTTTGTGATCCCGTTTCCGTCGTCTCCCACCATAGACCATTCTCCCGATTCACAGGTTGTAGAATTGGTGGTATCCGATCCTCCGTTCGTAGGATCACATTTCCAGAGCTGAGCTCTGCGATTCGTATCCGTTCCGTCGGTACATCCGGCCACAGTTCCCGCAGAACTCCTGAGTCCGGAGGCCTGAGAGCTTTGGACGCAGATCGTACGAGTCACGTAGAGATTATTATTGAATTCTGCAAATTGGGCAAAGGCTCTATCAGCAGGAATCAGATCGTAGAACTTGGAAAGTTCCAGAGAGAACCATGTATTATCGCTCTTATGCCATTTAGTATTGGATCTAGGTCCGATCTCTGTCCAGTCGCTGCAAGTGTTCTTAGTAGAACATGCAGTCGTAGGATTGGCAGAGTTGGAACGGATGATGGAGCCGTTATGCCCGACCGCATGCAAACCTCCGTTCGCAGCATAGATCCTATTCTTGAATACGAAGGAAGAATCGACTCCTATATAATAAGCCCAGTTAGGACTGCTGTTCACGGAGCCGCTTCCTCCACTGGAAGGTCCTCCGAAGTACGGCATATAATCGATACGGATCCTTCTTCCGTTTGTACCGTCTGTTGCGTCACAGTTGGAACCCGCGGTACAATTTCCGATGCTGGTATCTGCGGAGTTAAAGGAGATATAACCGAAGTCAGGAGCGTTCAATCCTTTCGTTAGGTCTCCACTATTGCTCGGTTTCGCAAATCCTGGGAACACTCTATCGTTCAATACTGTGATAGAAGAAGTTCCTGCAGTCACAGTTCCGGTGATCGTTCCCATATCTATATACTTATAGTTCAGGTTCGTAGAAGTATCATTCGAATAGTAGATATAATCGAAGAGATAATTTCCACTTCCGTCCGCTGTCGTTCTTGCCGCAGCGATGAATATGTACGGATTGCTGCTTAAGGATCCCGTGGTAAAGATACCTCTTCCATTCTCATTGTCCGGTCCGCAACCGTTTGCAAGTGTGGCATCGTTCGCGGTACAACCGGTATGTCCCAATGTAACGTAAGGAGGAACCGCGATACTATTCTCACGAGTGCTGGCAGTGTTCGAGCTTACATTTGTGGCATCGCTTGCCTGAGCAGTCGTATCCTTGGCAAATGCAAACTGTACCGATTCAGGAGAAGAACCATCATAAGCGAAACGTAATGCACCGTTTCCTAGGTTGTTCGGGCCGGTATAGATCTTGCTATTGAAGTCCGCCAAATATCCGAATGTAGATCCGTTCTGATCGATTGAGATAGGTCCATCCCCGAAATTGATAGGAGAAGTTCCGCAACCTAAGAAGGTAGCTCTATCTCTCGGAGAAGATTGAACGTTCTCTGTATCTCCTGAGTCGCGGATGGATCCCCAGGAAGAGTTATTGAAATCATCCCCGTCTACGTTATTTGCGGCGATGACCGTGAACTGAGCTCCTGTTTGCAAAGAACTATGAGTGATACAGACCTTGGCAGAATCCGCAGCCGCTCCTCCGCAGACAGTTCCATCTAGGATCTTAGCGGAAGAAATATTACCTAGGCTTGTAGGTCCTGAAAGTGCATAACGATTTGCGCATTCGGAAGTGCTACTACATTCCCCGGAACCGCTTACGTTATTTCCGGATTTGATCGGTTTGGAGAAATTAATAATGATAGTGCTCGTGCTTGCGCAACTCGCGGAGCTTACTTTCAACTGCTCTTGTCCTACAAAGTCACCGTAATTCGCGCAGCCCATATTATTCGGGATTGCAGAAAGATCCTGAACTCCAGTTTTATTCACGATCAAAGTGTAGCCTGTTCCCGAAGTCTGAGAAGAAGACAAAGTCAGAGTATAAATCGCTCCGCTTCCACTCACTGAAGAAACGGAGATTGAAGACGAAGAAGAGAAGTTGCTATTGTCGGAACAACTTCCGCTTACTGCAGAAGTCAGAGCCAATTTATAGTTGGATGCAGTCGTTGCCTGAGTCGTGTTCACTGATTCGGAGAAGGTAACTCGGACAGTAGTTGCCGTTAAGGAGACCACGCTCGAAACGATCGGCGGAGTAGTATCCAAATACACCACTGTTAGTTGCGTATTTCCACTCACAGAGCCGCTTGTCGCAGAGATGGTAATCGCTCCTGCAGCTACACCAGTTGCTAAGCCGTTACTTCCACTTGCATTGCTGATGGTTGCTATGCTTGTATCTGAAGAAGCCCAGGTCACAGTGCTTGTCAGATCCACAGTCGTGGTATCCGAATATGTTCCAGTTGCTGTATAGTTCTTAGTCTTGGTTGTATAAACCGTAGTGTTTGTAGGAGAAACGGAAATAGAAACCAGAACCGCAGCTGTCACGGTAAAATTAGTGGTGCTCGAAACAGAACCAAGAGTCGCAGAGATCGTGCTCACTCCGGTAGCCACTGCACTAGCAAGACCTTGGTTGCCGCTTGCATTGCTAATGGTAGAAGAAGCAGTATTCGAAGATGCCCAAGTGACTTGCGCAGTGATGTCTAGAGTAGTCGCGTCGGAATACACTCCATTTGCTGTAAAGTTCGTAGTATAACCTTTTGCTAAGCTATAGTTTGTAGGAGTGATCGAAATACTATCCAAGACCGCAGAGGTGACAGTTACTGCAGTATCCGTGCTCGTGATCGAATTGTACGTAGCCGAGATTTGAGTGCTGCCTTCTTGCAGAGCCGTTAATCTACCTTGTGTTCCACTCGCATTGCTGACAGTAGCCTTGGTCTGATCGAAAGAACTCCAGGTAACCTGAGTGGTAATATCTTGTGTGCTGCTATCAGTATAATGACCGGTCGCTGTAAAGTCTTGGGTTCTTCCTTTAGCTATGCTCAAGGTCGGAGAAGGGGCGATTGTAATACTAGAAAGAGTAGCAGCAGTGATCGTAAGTGTGCTCGCAGGAGAAGTGACACTTCCTAACTGTGCTTTGATATTCGTGGTTCCAGTTTGGAGAGTAGTCGCTATCCCTTGTGTTCCACTCGCATTGCTGATGGTAGCCTTGCTTGTGCTCGAAGAGGTCCAGGTGACTAGAGTGGTCAGGTCCTGGGTCGAAGAGTCGGTATATGTTCCAGTTGCCGTAAAGCTTTGGGTCAATCCCTTGGCCACGCTCGGATTTGTAGGATCTACCTGGATAGAAACCAAAGTAGGAGCTCCTACTGTCATACTCGCAGATCCGCTGATACTTCCAGAGGTTGCGGTAATCGTAGAAGTTCCTTGGCTTCCTGTATTAGGAGAATTTAATACTTCTTTAGAGGCTCCATTCAATCCGCCTAATTGGATTACCGAGGTAAGAGAGCTGGACCAAACTACTTGATCACTGATATCCTGGGTGGAATTATCCGAATACGTTCCTGTTGCTTCTGCCCAAGTAGAAGTTCCTTTCGCGATGGAAGAATCATGGATATGTACTTCTATCGAAACTAAAACGGCAGAAGTTACCGTAAACGTAATTGAATTGGATATCGATCCTAAGGTTGCAGTGATCGTGCTCGTTCCGACTCCTACTCCAGTCGCTTTACCTTCCGTTCCGGAAGCGTTACTCACACCTGCAATCGTAGTATCAGAGCTAGTCCAAGTGACTTGAGTAGTTAGATCTTGAGTGCTTGCATCCGAATAGGTTCCGGTAGCAGTCAGATTTTGGCTCTTCCCCTTCGCAACGCTTGGGCTGGAAGGAGTGATGGTGATGGACTGCAGTGTGGCTGCGGTTACTGTCAAAGTGCTTGCAGAAGAAGTGATCGTTCCGAGAGTCGCTGTGATATTCGAAGTTCCCACAGCCGCACCCGTTGCGACACCTTCGCTTCCGCTAACATTGCTGATGGTAGCCTTACTCGTATCTGAAGAAGCCCAGGTCACTTGAGTCGTCAAGTCTTGGGTAGTCGCATCCGTATATGTTCCGGTAGCAGTAAATGATTTGGTCAGTCCTTTTGCAACACTAGGATTCGTAGGAGTCACCGCTATGGAGACCAATTTAGCCGCAGTCACAGTGATATCTACATAAGAGCTGATGCTTCCCGAAGTAGCTGTAATCCGAGCAGAGCCGATATTGCCGCTATTCGGAGAGAGAACTTGTTTTTCAGGAACGCTGTTTAAGGTACCCAATTGCAGAGTAGAAGAATTGGATGTGCTCCAAGAAACACTGGAGCTGATATTCTGAGAAGTTCCGTCGGAATAAACTCCGGTGGCGGTTACATAAGTGCTTGTGCCTCTTGCGATAGAAGTATCGTCCGCAATTACTTGGATGCTATCTAGAACGGCTGCAGTAACGCTGAAGGAAACAGTTTCACTGACACCACCAATACCTGCAGTAATATCTACACTTCCTACTGCAACTCCGGTGACCCTTCCTTCTAATCCAGAACCGTTATCCACGCTTGCAGTATTCGAATCTGAACTAGACCAGGTGACTTGATCGGTAATATCAGAAGAAGAACCGTCAGAGAAGATCCCTGTTGCGGTTAAGTTTGTATTCCTTCCCTTAGGAGTGCTTGGATTGGAAGGAGTGATCGAAATGCTTTCTAAGACAGCTGCAGTGACAGTAATATCCGTGTGATCGCTAATAGAACCTAAAGAAGCAGTAATTGTAGAACTACCTTGCGCTTCTGTAGATAGAAATCCTTTGGAGCCGGAAGTGTCGCCTATCGTAGCGATGCTCGTATCGGAGGAAGTCCAGGTAACGGAGGTTGTGATGTCCTGATTGGAATTATCCGAATATGTTCCTGTCGCAGTATATTGTAGATTCTTTCCGAGAGCCAGGGATTGATTCGTAGGAGTTACTGCAATAGAAACAAGAGTCGCGGAACTAACGGTTAAACTTAAATTATTTGCACTGATCCCGTTATAACTTGCTTGGATAGAAGTACTTCCTGCATTTACAGCGCTTACTAATCCGGTAGAGTCTATCGTAGCGATGGAAGAATTTCCGGTATTCCAAGAAGTATTCGGATCGTTCGTAAGATCTTGAGAGGAACCGTCAGCAAAATTTCCGGTTAAACTGCATTGTCTAGTAGTTCCCTTCGGAAGACTTGTGTTTTGATTGATGCATGAAATAGTAAGAGTAGATAAAGGAGCAGAAGTAACACCAAGAGAAAGTTGAGCAGTCATTCCTTGATAAGAAATACTGATGCTTGCGGAACCGACTCCCATACCGGTGGCCTGTCCTCCGCTTCCCATTTGAATGATAGAAGAATCGCTGGAGCTCCAAGTTGCATCCGAAGTGATATCATTATGAGTTCCGTTAGAATAGAGAGCAGTCGCAGTCAGAGACATGCTAGTAGTCTTTGCAAAGCTAGAATAAGGAGAACTGATCTCCACTTTGCTCAACTCCGCCTTGGATCCACCTGGGAAGAATAGGAGTCCTCCTCCTTTTTTTCCTGCAGCGAGACCGACAACTCCTGTGAGCATAGGCCAAGCGATACACCCTTGGAAAAGGAGAGATAATACAGTGATAAATGCGAGCAGAGCTCGCTTTCTATTGATGGTTCCTGGCATCGTGCTACTTCTATATATCTTAGATCGATTTTTTTTATATCGAACTAAACTAATCGACGCTTAAAAACTATACACTATTTCATTTAAAAGTAAATAAAAGGGATTACTTGAGTAAGTGTGTGATTACTTAGCTCGAAGAGAATTCTTCGATGCGGAAGAAGAGACGGAACCGATCTGTACTCCTGAAAATCCGTTACTCAAGTGGGTGAACAAAGAAATAAAACGGATTCGGATTTTCGGTCTCTACAAATATCTACTCCCAAAATCGAAAAAAGCCCACTGAGAAATTTAAATATTCAAAAATTGGAAAGTGATCTAACGTTTGCTCTCGGTTTGACGAAGGCCGAATAACGTATGTAAGGCTTATGCTTCGGATCGAGGTTATTTGTGAGTCCGAAATGACCTTCTTTTAACACATAACAAAGAGATCATTATTCCTAAGTTTATGTCCTATTATTCGCCCCAATTGCTTTTTCCGTCTAGGATAAGCAAGGATCTACAATAAACCATCACGGTTTTAGTATTATACAAAGGACCGATCAGGAAATGAATGATGGAATCTCCGAAGCCGGTCACCAAACGTACCTCTGCCGGAATTTGATTCTTGCAGGATGCTTCTTCTTTTTCCGAGATTAAATAGATTCCGAAAAGAGTGCTGCTTTGCTTTAAGTCTTTCTCTGGTTTAGGAGGCTTTTCCATGTGAGCTACGGGTAGAGTATCTACTTTATGGATCAAGATGGTGGAGTGACAACCCAGGTGTAGAGAAATTAAGCCGAAAGTAGATAAGAAAATTCTTATATAGGATAGCATTCTATCTCCAGCGTTCTGGGGGAATATATGGTAAGGGTGACTTGTTCCCAAAACCCGTCCCAAAAAGATTGGAATTGGTGTGCGGATTTGGGCCCTGCAGGGCAGTACTTAGCTACATTTACGATGATGTCTGAAGGGTATAATCCGAATAAGTAATATTTCTGTGAGATAGAATGGACCTCGCCTTGTTGGGACTTCTTTCCGTTTCTTTCTTCCATAGCCAATCTGCATTCCTTGGAATCCTGATACAATCTGCAAGGCTCGGGAGTTCTTTGCGGATAATTGACCCAAGCATGTCTGCAATTCGAGAGGATGCATACACAGGCAAAAAGATATAGAAGGAGCAGGATACGTTTATCGATGTACAATTTCTTCCTCCCATGCAATGGAAGCATGTCCGGGGCCGTATATTGCTGCGAAGATTCGATACGAAACTGGCTCCGGTTTCTCCTGGATTCCTCGGTCTAGGACAAGAGAGTATTCACCTGACTCCGGATTCTTAATCTCTATTTCGCAACGATTCGAATCCTCTTTTGATTTCTTGCACGGAAAACTACTTGGGAAAGGAAATCCCTTACGGGTCAACCTTGCAGTGATCCCGGATCTATTCGTTTCTAAGTTAACGGAAAGTTTAACTTCTCTGGCTTCGGTCAGTTTAAATCTGTATTCCCAAGCTCCAGAAGACAGACTACTATCTGTCTGTGCCTGAAAGATCGAAGTTTCTGCCTTCTGTATTCTTTCGAACCTAAGAGGCTCATGCCTAATTGGTTGTTTGCATTCTAAAGATATTAAAAAAATATATATAATTAAAATATGATTCTTCTTCATTAGTTTTGCTGCCTAAATACCCTTACAGGCGTATTATTTTTACCCACACTTACATATAAATAATTCACTCCTCCGGTTGATACGGATACAGCGGAGAAGATCTGTTGCACATTCGTAGGATCTGTCAAACCCGCACCTGCTACCTGTGTCCATGCGCTGGAGGCTGATCCAGGATTTGCAGTATTCGTACGGTAAACCCTAATTCCCGCGGTATTATCAAAACCTACATAGAGATAGGATCCGTTTTTAACGACCATGGTCATGCTTCTATTAGTGGAATCTCCGAAGTTCGTAATTCCGCTTCCATCGTCTCCTACAACGGACCATTCTCCCGATTCGCAAGTTGTCGGATTAGTACTATCGGCTCCTCCGTTAGTAGGATCGCATTTCCAGAGCTGAGCTCTTCGATTTGTGGTGGTTCCATCCGTGCAACCCGAAGCGGTTCCGGCTGACGTTCTAATCGTAGTGGCCTGAGTACTTTGAATGCAGATCGTTCGAGTCATATAAAGGTTCCCATTGAATTCTGCAAATTGAGCGATCGCTTTGTCAGCGGGAACCAGGTCGTAAAGTTTGGAAAGCTCTAGGGAGAACCAAGTATTTGAAGCTCCATGCCAATTTGAATTGCTTCTAGGTCCGATCTCTGTCCAGTCCGAACAAGTATCAGGACCAGAGCAAGGAGTGACTGGGCTTGCAGTCGTGGAACGTATAATAGATCCGTTATGTCCGACGGCATGCAATCCTCCGTTACCAGCATAGATCCTGTCATTAAATACGAACATGGAATCAACACCGATATAGTATGCCCAGTTTGGAGAGGCATTGTTGGAAACGACTCCTGATAGGAAGGTAGGACCTCCGAAATAAGACATGTAGTTGATCAAGAATCTTGCTCCGTGACTTCCATCATACGCATCGCAGTTTGATCCGGAAGTACAGAAGCCTTTGGTCGTATCTGCGCTGTTGAAACTGATATAACCTAAGTCAGGTGCGTTCAAACCTCCTAGTAATCCGCCAAGGACCGGTCCCCCTGAATTGCTAGTCTTTGCAAAGCCTGGATAAACTCTGTTGTTCTGGACTACCATCGAAGTAGCGGTCGCAGTAACTGAGCCTGTAATCGTACTCATATCAATGTATTTATAATTCAAGTTGGTAGAAGTGTCAGAAGAATAATACAAGTAGTCGAAGAGATAATTTCCACTTGCATCAGGAGTGGTTCTCGCTCCGCCCACAAAAATATACGGAATACCGTTTAGAATTCCGTTCACGAAGACACCTCTACTGTTTTCGTTATCCGGTCCACAACCGGAAGCGAGGGTGGCGTTATTCACAGTGCAAGAGGAATGACCTAATGTAACGTAAGGCGGAACAGGAATGCTATTCTCTCTCGAAGTCGCGGTATTTGAACTCACATTCGTAGAGTCGCCATTCTGAGCCGTAGTATCTTTGGTGAAACTGAACTGAACGTTTTCAGGAGAAGTCCCGTCATAGTTGAATCTAAGTGCTCCACTTCCCGCATTATTCGGGCCATTATACAGTTTATTATTGAAATCCACTAGATAACCGAAGGTTGAAGAATTCGGATCCACAGAAATAGGACCATCCGAGAAGTTTACTGGAGAAGTTCCGCATCCAATGAAGGAGGCTCTATCTCTCGGAGAAGATTGCATATTCTCCGTATCCAAAGAGTTTCGAATGGATCCCCAACTGCTATTGTCGAATCCATCTCCATCCACATTATTTGCTCCCATTACAGTATATTGTGATCCGGATTGTATTAGGTTATGTGTTACACATACCTTGGAGGAATCGGCTGCTGCTCCGCCGCATACAATACCATCTAGGATCTTGGCGGAGTTTACTGTTCCTAAGCTACTTGTTCCAATGAACGAATAACGTTTTGCACATTCAGTAGTAGTGCTGCACTCCGCGGATCCTGTCGTATTGGTTCCTGATTTGATCGGCTTGGAGAAACTCACGATTACCGAGGTGACACTTGCACAAGCAGCGGAAGTAACTTTTAATTGCTCCTGGCCTACGAAGTCTCCATAATTCGGACAACTTAGAGTATTTGAAAGAGGAGAAAGATCCGTTATGCCCGGTTTATTTGCTACTAATGTGTAGCCTACTCCGCTGGTTTGCGCAGAAGAGAGTGTTAATACATATACTGCACCGCTACCGGAAACAGAAGAAACAGTTAATGCTGAACTGGACGAAGTAAAATTGCTATTGTCCGAACAGGTTCCGGATAACGCTGAAGTTAATGCAATCTTATAATTAGATGCGGTCGTTGCTCCCGAAGTGGCCAGGGATTCGGAGAATGTGACTCGGATCGAAGTAGGGGTCAAAGAGACCACATTCGTAAGAATAGGAGGAGTCAGATCCACAGCATTCACAGTAAGAGTAGTATTACCGCTTAACGCACCCAAGGTCGCAGTGATCGTGGCGGTTCCCGCATTTACACCGGTGGCCTTTCCTTCCGTCCCGGAAGAATTGCTTACAGTAGCTATACTTGTACTAGAAGAAGTCCAAGTAACCGAAGTAGTTATATTCTGGGTGCTTGTATCCGTATACGTTCCGGTAGCTACAAAGTTTTGGGTCTGGGTTTGATAGATAGAAGGCGCCGTAGGGGAGACAGAAATGGAGACTAACTGAGCCGCTGTCACAGTAAGATTAGTTGAGCCTGAAATGGAGCCTAACGTAGCCGAAATTGTGGTCCCTCCTGTTCCTGTCGCAGTGAGCAAACCGTTATTTCCGGATGCATTGCTGATCACCGCTCTAGTTATAACTGAGGAGGCCCAGGTGACTTGAGTTGTGATATCCAGAGTGGTTCCGTCTGAGTAGACTCCATTCGCAGTATAGTTGGCCGTGTTCCCTTTTGGTAGACTGTAATTCACAGGAGCCACTTGGATAGAAGTCAACACTGCTGCCGTAATAGTAACTGCAGTTGCGGTGCTTGTAACCGAGTTATAGGTTGCACTGATATTAGCAGAGCCGATCTGGATGGCTGTAACCAGTCCACTGGTCGCTTGTGCATTACTTACTGTTGCTTTACTCGGATCCGAAGAAGTCCAGGTAGCTTGGATGGTCAGATCTTGAGTGGATCCGTCCGTATAATTTCCTATTGCCGTAAAATTCTGACTTCTTCCCTTAGCAATGCTGAGAGTCGGATTTGGTGCGATCGTGATCGAGGTTAGAGTTGGAGAAGTTACAGTCAATATACTCGCGGGAGAAGTTACTCCACTTAAAGAAGCTGTAATATTCGTGCTTCCCGTTTGCAATGTAGAAGATTGGCCTTGGGATCCATTCGCATTGCTGATCGTTGCAATGTTTGTCGCAGAAGAGACCCAGGTGACCTGGGTGCTGATATCCAAAGTGCTTCCATCACTATACGTTCCAGTGGCTTTAAACGTCTGAGGTAATCCCAAAGCGACACTTGGATTTGTAGGATTGATTTGAATAGAGACCAGAGAAGCTGCAGTCACGGTTAGATTGGAACTTCCACTGATAGAACCCAGATTTGCAGAGATACTAGAAGTCCCCTGACTACTACCAGGAGCAGAGTTCAGGATCTTTTGAGGTCCTGCTGCAAGATTGCCTAGTTGAACAGCGGAAGTATTGGAACTTCCCCAAGAAACTTGATCACTAATATTTAATGTAGTTCCGTCGGAATAAGTTCCTATCGCCTGAGCATAGGTCGACGTTCCGAGAGCAATCGTATTCTGATTCAGATAAACTTCTAAAGAAGTCAATACTGCATTCGTGACTTGAAAGGTTGCAGAAGTAGATACGGAACCTAATACAGCGGTAATATTTGTTTGTCCTACAGTGATTCCACTCGCCTTACCTTGTCGACCGGTCGCGTTGTCCAAGGTAACAACGGAAGTATTATTGCTTCCCCAAGTTACTTGAGTCGTTAGATCTATCCAACTACCGTCGGAGTATGTTCCTGTCGCAGTTAGATTTGTGGATCTTCCTTTCGGAACTGTAGGAAGAGAAGGAGTGATCGTGATCGACTCCAAGGTTGCAGCTGTCACAGTCAGAGTGCTTGTAGCCGAAGTAATGCTATTATAAGTAGCCGAGATATCCGACGTTCCAATGGATACAGTAGAAGCAATTCCTTGCGATCCATTTGCGTTGCTAATCGTAGCTACATTCGTTGAAGCGGAGTTCCATGTTGCAAGATTGGTCAAGTCCTGTGTGCTTCCGTCAGTATAAGTACCGGTTGCCATAAAGGATTGAGTAAGTCCCAATGCTACGCTAGGATTTGTAGGAGTGATTGCGATAGAGACTAGAGCGGCGGTTATGACAGTAATATCCGAAGATCCAGTGATTGCGCCTAGAGTAGCACTCACCGTTGCAGTACCTAAACTTCCTCCAGTAGCGATGATATTCTTTTTAGGAATTGAATTCAAAGTACCAAGTTGAACGATCGTATTGTCCGATGTGCTCCAAGTGACCTGATCGCTAATATTCAAACTCGTTCCATCCGAATAGACACCTGTTGCTTGGACATAAGTAGATGTTCCCTCATGAAGGGGATTCTCATCCGCAGCTACTTGGATAGAATTCAATATTGCATTCGTCACCTTGAATGGACTATTTCCGATTACTCCGTTCAGGGTGGCGGAGACTGTGGCAGTACCAGTATTCACTCCTGTAGCCTGTCCTTCGGAACCACTAGCGTTATCCATCGTGACCGTAGAATTGGAAGAACTGGACCAGGTTACTTGCGTAGTGAGATTTTGAAAAGACCCATCAGAAAAGATACCAGTCGCAGTCAGATTCATACTTCTTCCCTTAGGAGTAGAAGGATTACCTGGAGTAATCGTGATGGATTGCAAGGTCGCTGCTGTCACAGTCAGAGTGCTTACAGGAGAAGTTACTCCACCTAAAGAAGCGGATATATCCGAAGTTCCAACTGCAATACTGGTTGAGAGTCCCGAAGATCCGGAGGCACTACTAACCGTTGCTACACTCGTATTCGCAGAGTTCCAAGCTACTTGGTTCGTCAGGTCCTTGGTCGTAGTATCCGAATATGTTCCGATCGCAGTAAAGTTTTGAGTCAATCCCAGAGCGATGCTTGGATTTGTAGGATTGATCTGAATGGAAGAAAGAGTCGCAGAAGTGACAGTAATGCTCGTTGATCCATTCGTACTTCCTAAAGTTGCAGTAATATTAACAGTGCCTTGGTTTCCTCCAACAGGTGAATCCAGTTCTATCTTAGGAGTCGATGTCAAGACCCCGATCTGAAGGACAGTGCCATCCGAGCTAGTCCAGATTACTTGATCACTTATATTCAAAGAGGATCCGTCTGAGTAAACTCCCGTGGCCATGGCGTATGTAGATGTACCCAATGGAATAGAGGTATTGTCAGGAGTAACTTGAATAGAAGTGAGTATAGCGTTAGTCACCTTGAATGTGACCGAGGCATTGACCCCATTCAGCATAGCCAAGACATTAGCCGAACCTGAAGAAACTCCAGTAGCAGTTCCTTGTTTTCCTGGGGTATTATCTACGGTTCCAATAGAAGCATTTGAACTAGACCAAGTTACTTGCATAGTAAGATCGGAGCTCGTACCATCCGAATAAATACCGGTAGCAGTCAGTCCGATGCTTGTTCCCTTAGGAGTAGTTGGGTTGCCTGGAGTGATCGTGATGGATTCTAAACTTGCAGCAGTAACCATAAGCACGGAAGTATCCGAAGACACTCCGCTTAAAGTGGCAGAAATATTCGTACTTCCAGCGCTTAGAGTAGAAGCTATCCCTTTACCTCCGGATGCATTGCTGATCGTTGCGATCGTAATATCAGAAGAAGACCAGGTAACCGAATTTGTAAGATCTTGAGTAGAATTATCGGAGAAGGTCCCGGTCGCGGTGAAATTCTGAGAGAGCCCGTTGGCAACTGTCGGATTTGTCGGGCTGATTTGAATCGAAACTAAGGCAGCAGAAGTCACTGTAATATTTGCTGAACCGGAAACAGAACCTAAGGTTGCAGTAACAGAGACCGTGCCTTGGTTGCCTGTATCCGGCGACTGGACTTTCTGCTCCGGTATAGAATTTAAATTACCTAATTGTAATATAGTAGTATCTGCCACGGACCAAGCGACTTGGTCGCTGATATTTTGAGATGTTCCATCCGAATAGATCCCGGTAGCCAATACATAGGTGACCGTGCCTAAATGAATGGAAGTTTGGTCCGGGATCACTTGGATAGAAGTCAGAACCGCGGCAGTCACTTGTAGCTGAATGGATTGACTTATACCTCCGATAGCTGCGGTAATATTTGTACTTCCAACGGAGACTCCTGTGACTCTACCTTGCAAGCCCGCTCCGTTATCTACTGTTGCTATCGTACTATCCTTACTTGCCCAAGTTACTTGAGAGGTAATATCCGAAGAAGTGCCATCCGAAAAGATTCCAGTTGCAGTCATATTCAATATGTTGCCGCTAGCTACCTTCGGGTTTGCAGGAGTAATGATGATCTTGTTTAAGACTGCATCCGTTACTGTGATCGTCGCCTGTCCATTGACGGCACCTAGATTGGCAGTAACAGTAGCCGTTCCTTTGCCTTGGGTATCCACCATTCCTTTGTCACTGCTTGTATTTCCGACAGTAAACACGTTCGTATCCGAAGAGGACCATCCCACTTGCAAAGTGATATCGTGAGTTGAATTATCGCTGTAAGTACCTATGGCAGTGTATTGTTGCATTTGGCCGAGCGCATAAGATGAATTATTCGGCGTTATGGATATCGAGTTCAGAGTAGCTGCACTTACTGTGAGAGGAAGGCTTGCGTTATAAGTATTAAAGTCTGCAGTGATCTGAATCGGTCCTCCTGCTGCGACTCCGAATACGGAGGCAGTATTGTCGATGGTCGCTACGGAATGATTCGAAGTATCCCAGGTGACATCCGGATCATTGGTTAAATCATTATGACTTCCGTCTGCAAAATTACCTACTAAATTGCATTGTCTCGTTGCTCCTTGGGGAAGAGGCGTATTAGAATTATCGCATACGATTGTGATCCCTGTCATTGCAGCAGCAGTAACCGTCAAATCAATCTGATCGGAAAATCCTAGATAGTCTATGGATATATCGGTGCTTCCTACATCTATCGCCTTGGCCTGTCCAGTAATGGTCGCGGTCATCTGAACGATAGAATTGTCCGTAACAGACCAAGTTGCGTCCGGAGTAATATCCTGAGTTGTGTTGTTAGAATAAATTGCAGTAGCTTTCAACTGCATGCTACTCGTCTTTGCAAAAGCGGTAGAAGGAGCGGAGATCTCTACTCTTTGTAAAACGGCAGGGCTATCATTAGGACCCGGTAAGAAGAAGAGACCAGGTCCTCCCTTTTTTCGAGCAGCGAGACCTGCAGCACCGGACAAGAGCGGCCAGGCAGAGCAACTCTCTAAAACGGAAATTAAACAGAGAGAACAAATACATCTGAACGTGACTTTAAAAACTAAACCACTCATGTTCTCTATCCAAAAAATCCTCTTTCGAGCCGTTCGGGATAAACGTTGTGCGCCTTTGAGAAAGAAAATGGATATACATCCGCTTCTATTGAAAGCAAGGAAAAAACACTAATTTGACAATGTTAACTGGAAAAAATTTATTTATAACACATTAGGCGAAAAAGAACATTCTGGCGGCTCTATCTTCCTCCAAAAGAAGAGGAGCACACTTTGTTTGGCGGGTTATCGCGCAACGTCTGGGTTATGTCCCATTATTGAACAAAGGCTGAATACTTTAGAATATTAGAATATTTAGGAGTTATTTAGTATCTGTGAGGACCCAATCTTTGTGGGAAAAATCGTCTTTCACCTTCATAAGATCTCGATTCGGATCTATGAATACCCGGCTTTTTTTGCCGTTTAAAGAGACTCTAACGTCTGCATTGACTGATATTTCGTCTCCCGTGCGGGTCTTTTCCTTTTCTCCCAGAAAATGTGCGAATTGTAGGATGAGATCCGGCTGAGTACTCATCATTGTTTTTTGCAACTCAGTTAGGTATGATTCCGGCAATACATATTGAATCTCTCCGGTCCGGAGGTTCGTAACTCTAAAAGATGCGATCCCGTTCTTTTGGATCAGCATAATATGCCAGGCAAATCGAAATCCCTGCTCCGTCCAAAGATGGTTTCCCGGATATAGAAAGTGGCGAAGAGGCAAGGCGATTTGGAGAAAAATATAGATCCCGGCTGCCCAGGCGCCGAATCGAAATATAAATCCTGAAGTAAAGCGGGAGATAGAGGATTCAAGGCGACTTCCCCAAGTATTCGGATTTTCTAATATATATAGAAGTTTGAAAAAATATTCGGCTAAAAAGAAACGAAGTGCAACTGGAAACTTCAGCCAGATAACCTTAAGCAAGTTCCTGAATTCTCCATAAGGGAAGAGACCTCTTTTCTTAAGAAACCTTCGAGCTTTTAGAGGCCAACTGGGAGAAAAGAAAAGCAACGCAGAAAAGATCATGATCCAGGGAAACATTCCGATCGGAAATAATCTCCAAGTCAGTAAATGAAATATTACGACTGCACCATATGCCCAAGGTCTCAGCCTTGATCTCAATAGACAGAACGGGACAAACAGATCGAAGAATAATCCAGCATAGCTGAATAAGTATCCGGCGATCGGATAGGTAAAGAAACCTCCGAGCACAGGGAAGTCAGTATTTCTAACGAGCCAAATTCGCAGAGGTTGAGCTTGAAAGAGCCAGTCAGGAACTAACTTAGCGAGTCCTCCGAAAAAATATACACAACCAATTTGAAATCTTAGGATCCAAATACACCAGTTCGGAACTTTGGGAATGGACCATCTACCGTTTCGATAAGTATCCAGAAAATGAGGCAAAGAAAAACAGCAATCTGCAGGGATCCAAAACAAAAGGCATAATAAAAGAGTAATGAAGTAATAATGGTTTAAGTAAGTGGATACGTCCAGTAGATTGAAATAGAGAAATCCGACCAGATAGATTGCCAGGGATGTGCGATATAGGACTCCGAGAGAGATTCCGATTGCAGCAATACATAATATTATAAAAACAGGATATAGGATCCATGCAGGAAAAACAGGAACCCAAGAGAATCCGAAATATTTAAAATGAAAAGATGGCTCTATAAAATATTTTCGCACCCAGCCGTAATGTAAATACCTGGCTGCGGTTACGAATAATAAGATCCCGAATCCGAAACGAAAAGCGCCTAAGGACCAGGCAGGAGAGTTTGCATTCAATTTAGATCTTAGATTTTTAGAAAAGACAGAGATCGAATCCATTCTCAATTGCCATGCCCGATGGATCGAATGAATCCGTTCCCCAGCTCGATCCAATTACCATTCAATCTTTGTTTTCCCAATAGAGCAAGCATTCCCGGGACTTCTTCAAAACGGTCCGGAATAATTTCATTGGTATGAAAGATTCTGACGTCTTCTCCTTCGTTTTCAGGAAATAAAACCCGGTTCGCACCTTCGGAGATGAGATCTTTTCCTCCTTGGTTGGAGAATTGGTATGGATGATCGAATACATAAATCTCTCTGTTCTGAGAAATGGCGCTGGATGCCGAAGATAATGCTCCGCTTTTCTTCGGAGCTTCCATGATTAAAAGAGAAGGTGCAATCCCTGTGATGATACGATTCCGTTTTGGAAATGCGTACTTACGAACTTGAAATCCAGGAGGACATTCCGTTAGGATCAATGCATTCGAAGAACGTTTCATTCTGCGATACAGGTCTCTGTTTGCATACGGATACTCCGTCTCGGGTCCAGTGCCCATCACTCCGATCACGAACATTTCCTGATCCAAGGCTTGGTCCATCGCCACTGCATCGACTCCCAGGGCCAGACCGGAAACCATTCCATTGCATCCAAGAGAACGAATGAAAGAAGGAATCGCTTTAGAATAAACGCATGTAATTGGAGAGATCTTTCGAGTTCCTACAACTGCAGTATATTTCTGATTCAGAATGGAAATATTGCCTAAACAAAAAAGGTTGGGAGGAGGATCGTAGATCTCTTTCAGAAGAGGAGGGTATTCAGGATCAAAAAAGCTAACGACCGAAACTCCCAGATTTCGGATTGAGCTTGCATACGTCTTAGAGTCGAATTCGGCTCTTTCTCTTAGATCCTTGGGCAGGATCCAAAGCATCTTTTCTAGAACTTCTTCTTTAGAGAAAGAAGAAGTGAGGAAACCGGATCGAACTAGAATCCTATAAATGCTAGGAGAAGTAAGGGCTAGAAAATCCACAATATTCCCGAAAACGAAACTCAGTTTTCCTTTGAATCTATTTTCTTCAGATTGTTGATTACGTTTTTATAAGATTCATTCTCTTCTAATGTTTCTTTGATAAAGCCGTCTTTTTTAAGAGATTCGATGGTGGATTTTAAATGCAAATAGAGTTCTTTAGCTTCTTCTGTTTTGCCGAATCTAAATAGAAAGTTTGCCTTTGCGAACAACACGGGAACATTTCTCGGTTCCTTCTTCAGAACGGAATCCAAAAGAATAAATGCCTTATCTTGATCATGGAAGCCTGCATTCACTCCTTCCCAAGATGAATCTGCCATGGAGGAATCAAAATAAATAAGCGCTAGTTGGTAAGGAAATCTAGAATCTCTGGGATCTTGTCTGGTTAAGGATTGAAAGATCTCGATCGCAATTTCTCTTCTTTTAGGCTCCCAACCTCTATCTTTAGAAGCATTCGCATAAGAAAGTCCTGTCTCGAAGAGAAGTTGCTGCTCTACAGGCATTTGCAAAAGAGCCTTATCGAAATAAGGTAGAGCCGATTCGAAGAAGTGTACGTCGGCGCCAACGATTTCGGCCTTTTTGCCGGACCCTTCTTCTTGAATTGCTTTATTATAATATTTTGATGCTAGGTCGTAATCGCCTATCTTCATGTATCCTTGGGCGATCTTCCAGCTCAAGGCTCCTGCAGATCTGGTCTTAGAAGCCATCTCTCGGATCTTCTTTTCTAATTCCACGATCTCGGACTCGTCCATATTCAAACGACGCTTCCATGAGTCTAGATCCTCTACCGTCGGAGGCTTTGCTGCTTTGGAAGAAAATTTGCTCAGGTTCTTACAATCCAGGATTAAGAATAAGAAAAGTGTAAGAAAGAGAAGTTTGATCCTCATTTGATCCCTCTGCAAAGGTTTGCTTTTGATGAGTACCATGTCGGAAAACCGAGAGTATGGTCGACGGAAAATCCGCGAAATGGCGTTTTTTTTAAGAAGAAGAAGGTGGAAAAGAGGAATGGAAACGGGAGGACGAATGTCCTCCCTGACAATGATCAGGTATTGTCTTTGGAAATACCTGCGATGACCAATGCGCCACCTAAAAGACCTAGATCTTTTAAAAGCATACCGATCGACATTTGGTTGCCCGCGCTTGCACCAGGGAAGTGAACGAGTACGATAAAGATCCCTATAAGCACTGCGAGCAAGGTTGCAGCCAGTTTCGTTTTCTTGTTAATGTAAATGCTTACGGCAGCCGCGATCAACGCTACGCCGGTCACATAAACCCAAACAACCGGAAACGGAATATAGCTCGGAACCATTCCTGCCATATCCGGTCCTTTCAATAAATGAAAAATTCCAGAGATCAGGATGGGAAGGGCATAGATATATTTCCCTATGTTCTTCATAAAAAATTTTTCTCCTCCGCAAAGCGACCGTTAATTAGTATGAATCTTTAGGAAGCAAGCAAGGAGAAAACGGATTGGATTTTGGAAAAAAAAAGATTCTTCCAAGCGGTTGGAAACATGCTGAGATCCAAGACATCAGTCTGTTGGAAGAAATGGAGAAGGCAGTGTTCGAGCGGTCAGCTTGGGCGAGATTTTCCATACAAAGTCATATCACTCATCATTTCGCTTGGTTCAAGGAAGGTATAGGATATCTGTTCTATATGGACTTAGGCGATTCTTTCGAACTATTGAGGATAGGTATCCTTCCCCAAAAAAGAAAATCGGGCGAAGGAGAAGCAATCCTAAGAACTCTCTGCGAATTTTCTCCGAGAGTCTTGTTAGAAGTTTCCGATCGAAATCTTCCTGCTTTGAATCTGTATCGCAAACTAGGATTCAAAGAATTAGGGATCCGTAAATCATACTATGGCCCTGGAGAAGATGCCATCCTCATGGAATGGACAAAGAAGGACTGAGATTTTTTTCAGAATGCTTTGATCGCTCTGACTTGGACTAGTTCGTTGTTCCAAAACTGAAAATACAGAAAGACCCGAACCGGATATGGTCTTAGCCAAAATCTAGAATCAGTCAGATCTATGTACGATCCTAACTCTGCTCTCAAATGATTGTTATCCTGCTGGAACATAAAATAGGGATTGGATTGTATGACCCCTTTTTTATTAAAAATTAATATATCGGCTACGTAAGAAGGCTCCGCTATATAAGGCCTCTCTTCCTCGAAGGTTCTGGAGATTCCCTTGGACTTCAGATATCTCATCACTGCTTGCTTGGAAGAATGGATCGGCACTTCTTCTAATACCGAAGCACGGATAGAATATGCAGATTGTTCCAAGAAAGGATCTCTCATATAAAAGAAGAAGAGAGAAAGAAGCATCAAAAAGCAGGAGAGTACTTGTAGAGCGAGTATCCTTTCTCGACTCATTTCTTCTCCATTAAAACCACGCAGCTTGCTCCCAAGCCTTCCGTTCTTCCTAATGCTCCCATTTTTTCGGTGGTAGTCGCCTTGATGGACACACAGTCTTCCGGCAAATTTAAGAGAGAAGAAAGAGAAGACTGTATCTTGGTTCTATGAGGAGCGATCTTAGGTCTTTCTCCCATTAGAGTACAATCTATATTGACTAGCTGAAATCCTTTCTCCTTGCTTAGGTCCAAGGTCTTCTTTAGGATAATGCTAGAATCCATATTCTTGAGAGAAGGATCTGTGTCCGGAAAATGCTGTCCTATATCTCCCAGGCCCATGGCACCCAAGATAGCATCGGCTAACGCATGTATGACTATGTCCGCATCCGAATGTCCTACAAGAGCGTATTCGGAATCTAACAAGGCACCTCCCAGAATGAGAGGGCGCTCTTGGTTAATCTCCAATCTATGAAAATCTAGTCCTTGTCCGATTCTGTACATCAGAGTTATCTGTAACTCACATCCAGCATTCTTTGGACTGCCAATCTTCCCTTTTCGATGACTTCAGGATCTAGATGGATCTCATGTTGTTCGTACAAAAGAGCATCTTTAATTTTTTCTAATGTGATCCGTTTCATGTGAGGACAGGTCCTACAAGAAGAAACGAATTGTCTCTCGGGGAATTCGGATCTGAGATTATCTCCCATAGAACATTCGGTAACTAAGAATACATCCTTGGCTCCCGAGTCTTGAATGAATTTGGACATTTGAGAAGTAGAGCCTGCAAAATCAGAAGCTGCGACCACGTCCGTATTGCATTCCGGGTGAGAGATAACTGTGACACCTGGCCATTGTCTTCTTACGTTATGAATGTCTTCGGCAGTGTACATCTCGTGGACCATGCATCTGCCCGGAAAAGAGATGATCTTTTTATTCGTCTGCTTTTGCACATTCCCCGCTAGATACTCGTCCGGAAGAAAGATAACTGTGTCACTGTCCAAGGAATTTACGATCTGGACAGCATTCGCAGAGGTGCAGCAAATATCAGTTTCTGCTTTTACATCTGCAGTGCAGTTTACGTAGGTCACCACCGGAGCTCCCGGATATTGGGCCTTTAGCTTCTTTACATCTTCTCTAGTAATGCTTTCTGCGAGAGAGCAACCCGCTTTTAAGTCCGCGATCAAAACCTTTTTTTGCGGGGACATAAGCTTAGCGGTCTCCGCCATGAAATGGACCCCATTGAACAGAATAATGTCTGCGTCCGTCTCGGCTGCTGCCTTACTCAAATACAGGGAATCTCCCAAAATGTCGGAAACTCCATGAAAAACGTCAGGAGTCATATAATTATGTCCCAAAAGAACGGCATTCTTCTCTTTTTTCAGCCGGTTGATTTCCTGGATCAGAGGTAGTTTCTCCTCGATCTCGTGCTCCATATAGGTGGATTCCAGGGCTTTTCGGATATTCTCTATGGTTTTCATGTGGTCCCCCTAATCGGTTTTTGGCGGTCATCCTTTTCTATTTTGACGTTTCCTGGCGGAATAGAAACCGATTTTGAACCTATTTGTAGAATCCCAGTAGGAAACTAGGTTTTGCAAGTGTTTATATTGTTCTCTTTTTCCAAAACCGGGAGGAAGAGGGGGACAAAATATTTACAAACCCCCTCGGATCGTTCGTATCTTAAAATAAATTGACAGAAAAAGAATTCTTCGGATCAATACGAAGTTATTCCTAAAATCATCCATAAAGGATTGGTATTAACCCAATGAAAAAAATCGCTGCTCTGCTTTTCGCAGGGGCTCTGGCTTTCTCGGTTTCCAACTGCGGAGAAACCGTAGACGTAGAATATCCAGTTTTCCCTAAATCAAAAGAAGGTCGCCAATTGAAGCAATTCCTCGGAACCATTCGCGTGGTAGGACTTGCGGTTGAGAAACCTCAAAAAAGTCTCTGGGAAACTGTGTTTGGCGCAGGATCCAGCTTCATCGACCAAATGCCTTCTAAAGTATTCGAAGCATTCGATAAAGAAACATACTATAAGTTAATCGACTTGAGCAAAAGAGCTGACTCTCTGAACGAAGCTACTCTTACCCTTACTGGGATCACTAAGAGCCGCGTGAAACTCGGAAATCAGTTGGGAGCCGAAGCGATCCTGCACATCGGATACCAAAAACCTTATACCGAGTGCGGTAGCGAGATGATGACCGATTACGGCGCAGCTGCTATGCAAGTAGGTGGAGCAATCGCTTCTATGGCAACCGGTAGAAACGTAAACACCGGTGGTGGTTCTATTTCCAAACAAACTGCAGTGCGTTATATGCTCATTCCTTTGGACGCTACTTTGATCAAAGTAGAGACTGGAGAAGTTCGTAAAGCTGTCGTTTCCAACCCTGCGAAAGTAGACGGTGGAGTGGGCGGTTCCGTATGTCCTTCCGTTCTTGACTCTTTCGGAAAAGCTCTAGACGAAGCTGCTCTTTATATCAAAGACAGACTTTCTCCAAAAGTTAATACTGAGAAAATCCGCGTATTCACTAAAGACGAAGATCCGGATGTTGCTGACCTTCTGAACGACGGATACCAAGAGATTACTGGTGAAACTCCAAGCTTCAAAAAAGCGAAAGAGAACTGGGAAAAAGCCGACAAAAAAGCCGGTGGAAAGTCTTGGGGAGCAAAAACCAATATTGGAACTTACTACTTCCAAGCTGGTGATTTCGATAAGGCTATCAAATACTACGAAGACGCTATGAAGATTTCCGGCGTAGATAAAAACTACGTAAGAGAATTGCGTAAGCGTGCGGAAGCGGTTGCTGCCGTTGACGACAACGCTGACAAGTAAGCGATTCGGAAATTCTTTTAGAATAGGGAGAAGCGGGCGTTTAACGTCCGCTTTTCTTTTATGTGCCTTGTTCTTGGTCTCAAATTGCAGACGGACCAAGCCGAGTCTGGAAGAATGTTCCGACGCCCATATCCATATTTCCAAATTGATCGCAAATGATGAGACCATGTCCAAACAGGTCCAGGCCTTGATGCTTAGGTCGGTGCTAAAACCGGAAACAAGCGAGGCAATCATTCGAAGCTGTGTGGAAAATAAGACTCTACTCCAAGTGCAATGCGAGCTTTCCAAGCAGAAGTTCTCCGAGTTGCAGGAATGCAAGAAGCTCGGAATTCCCGAACCTGTCGGATCTGCTCCAGAAAAGAGCGAACCCTTAGCCAAATAAGTATGGTATCCTAAAACGTCTAAAGTTTTGTAGATCTAGATCCTATGGCTAAGTTGAAACTCGTCCAACTTCCCGTTCCGCCTCCGACTGCGTTCGCGGCCACTGGCAATGTGCCATTGGCGGCGGGATGCTTGGCTGTTTCTGCTAGGATCAACGGTCTGGAAAAGAAGGGACTGGATCTAGAAGTTCTGGATCCGGCTATCACAGACAGAGAAGGGGATAGCCAGCTTGCGGATCGGATCGCAAAGGATGAGCCTGAGTTTGTCGGCTTCTCCTTATATCTCTGGAATACAGAAAGAAGTTTATATCTCGCAAGAGAAGTTAAACAACGTTCTCCTCATACAAAAATACTCATTGGAGGTCCGGAAGTAAATCCGGACAATCCGTTCGTTCTTTCCGAACAAGGCTATGACATCGCAGTCTCTGGAGAAGCGGAGCATACCTTTGCTGCCTTACTAGAAACCCTGCTCAAGAAAGAAGACCCAAGAAAACTGCCGAATCTTGCAGTTCGAGGTGCGGATGGAAAAATGGGTCCTTTCTCTCCGGAAGAAAACGCTTCTTTTCCACTTACGAGTTATCCTTCTCCTTATTTGGAAGGTTTCGTGCCTGTGGATCCTTCTCGTTCTACTTATTTGGAAACAGTGAGAGGGTGTAGATCCCAATGCACATATTGCTTTTATCCTAAGAGCAGCAATGTATTAAGAACTCTTGATATTCCTGAAACGATCCGTCTTCTCACCGACTTGAAGGAGAAGGGCGCAAAGGAACTGGTCTTCTTGGATCCTACCTTTAATCATAGGCCTGGCTTCGAGGATTTTCTGGATGCGATCATTCGAGTAAATAGCGATAGAACGATGACAATGTTCGGAGAATTGAGATCCGAAGGAATCACAGAAAAGATCGCCGATAAACTCGCGTTAGCTGGCTTCAATCGGATCGAATTAGGAATGCAATCCATCAATAAGGAAACCTTAAAGCGAGTAAAACGTTTCGGGAGTCCGGAAAAGGTAGCCGAGGCGGCGAGAATGCTTGCTGACAGAGGGATCGAACTTCTTCTGGATCTGATCATCGGATTGCCGGGAGACACTCCGGATGATGTGATGGAAGGGATCGAATTCTTTTATGGACATGGTCTGGGAGAATGGGTGCAGGTATTTCCTCTTTCCATATTGCCGGGAACAGCGATGAGAAAGGATGCAGAGACCGAAGGGTTGATCTATCTTCCTAAACCTCCATATAGAGTGATCCGTACTCCTAATTTTACCGCAGAAAGTTTGAGCTCCACTTTATTCCGTTCCGAAGACAGATTGGATAGAAGATTGGATGAAACTCCTCGCAGCCTTCTCTCGGATCCTGATCCGAATACCTTGGATGTATTTTCTTTTTCTCCGGGAAGATCCGAAAAATTCGGCTCAGAAGAATACAGTCTCGCCGGAGCTCGTCATGTGTCTATCTGGTGGAGAGGAGAAGTATTAGAAAATTCTAAACAAGATTTCTTTTCGAGGTTAAGGACTCGTTTTGCGAGAGATCCTTTTGCAGTAACCGACTTGGTCTTGTATCCAGGAACACCTTTTGATCCGGAGCTAGTCACAGAGATCATGGAGGAATTCGAAAAAGTCCCCGCATCTTATCTTTCTAGGACATTAGCTCATAGAGGAGAGAATATGATGCACAGGATCGTGCTTGTTCTTCCTATTGGTGTTTCTTTTCCATTGGAATGGATCGCCGAAATACGAGAGTATATTCCGGTTTTCCAAGAAATGGAATGGGAAGAAGCTTCCAAAAAAGCGGAAGAATTAGGAGGAGATTTTCCCGGAGCCAGGATTATTTCTAAAAATGAAAATCGTTCCGCTTGGAAACTCCTGTTAGAAAATGCGGATCCTGAATCGGTCACCTTTGCGGATAGGGATCTGGAAAAACGTTGGTGCTGGGAAGTGCTAGGTTATAGCGAGAAATAAATCCTTTGAAGAAGTTATTCGAAACCAACGATCCGATTGAAGCAGGACTTATGGAGTCCTTGTTGTCTTCGGAAGATATCGCTTACATAAAGAAAGGAGACGAAGCTAATGTATTGAGAGGAGTCTTGCCTCCCAATGATACATTGATCGCTTTTTATGTGGGAGAAGAGGATTATGAAGGAGCAGAGATCTTAATTCAAAGTTTAAGAATGGACCCTTGATATGGTAAGTCCTAAAAAACCGATCGCTAGTCTTGCTCATATCCGAGATATTCTGCTTCTACCGTTTACGGTTACAGTTATACTTCCGTATTTTGTATATCGCCCGTATCCGATATATCTCTCCAATGATCTACCAATCCGAGTTTTAGGTGCTCTTCTGATCGTACTCGGAATGATTCTATTATACAAAACCATCTCTCTCTTTCGCAAGCAAGGAGAAGGCACAATCGCTCCTTGGGAACCTACGCAAAGGTTGATCGTCATCGGTCCCTATCGCTATTGCAGGAATCCTATGATTAGCGGAGTTCTTTTCATTCTATTGGGAGAGACATTGATTTTACTTTCTCCTTATCTTTTTGCATTAGCAGCTGTTTTCATTTTGATCAACACGATCTATTTCATCTATATAGAAGAACCTGGATTGGTATTGAGATTCGGACAGGAATACACCCACTATAAACAGAATGTTCCTAGGTGGATCCCGAATTGGAAACCGTACCAAGGATTTTCCAAATAATATCGCCCTGACGATTTTATACAATTTTTCCGTTTCCTTTTCATTTACACTCATCTCAAACGTAAGAGGTGAACCATGCAAAAGAATCGCTGGAAAGTATATGATATCCCACATAGAGCCATTCGTTATGCTCTTTCTGAATTAGTACAAGAAACAGGAAGAACTGACTTCTCCAATCGTGAAGAAGTAGATACATTCTTTCTTCTATGTTCTGAAGTATTCCGTATTCTTGAGATCCATGCCAGGGATGAAGAAGCGGTAAGCCTGCGTCATTTGGAGACAAAGCTTCCGAATTCTTCTTTGAGAGATAAAGAAACACATTCTAGATTGGAAAAGAAAATTCAGGAGCTCTCTCTTCTTGCAGGAAATATCAAGACAAGCTCTCACTTAGGAGAAGGAAAAGAGATTTGGATGGGAGAAGAATTTTACGAAAATCTGATCGACTTTCAGGCTCAGTATTTTCTTCACATGAGAGAAGAAGAAACGGAAACACAGGCAAAGATCCACGAGCATTTTACGGACGAGGAACTACAGGCTCATCAAAAGGAGATTATGGCCTCTTTAGATAAGGAAGATATCTGTCTTTGGGCAAAATTCATTCTGCCAAATTTACCGGAGGAAAGAAGAAAGCAATTCGAGGGAATGCTCGCAGCTTTTGCTTGAAATTATAGATCTAAGAGCGGGATGGGCTTGCTTTTTCCCGCTTCTTTCGTATTCTAAAGCGCATGAGCTCGGACCAATCCTTAGTCTTGAAAGAATTCCAAACCTTGCCTGGAGTAGGTAAAAGTATCTCCCTCGATCTTTGGAATCTGGGGATCAGAAGCAAAGCGGAATTGTCCAAGTTGGATCCCGAAAAATTGTACGAGCAGATCTGCGAATACCAAGGAACAAAAGTGGACCGCTGTATGCTCTATGTGTTCCGATGCGCTGTTTATGTTTCAGGCACAAAAGATCCTGAGCCCGAAAAAATGAAATGGTGGTCTTGGAAGGACCCTCTTCGTTTTTAAGATCCGTTTATATTCAAAAAATATTATGAAAGCTTTCTGGGACACAAGGATCAATTCCGAGACCTACACAGTGGTCCCGGGAGAGAATTGTGTGATCGGGATCCAAGTCCGTGGTAGGATCCATCGGGTAGAAGGAGAAAGATCGGACCCGCTGAGGATCGCCGGAATTACAGGAATACTGACCGGGCCTAGAAAATTCCATTCCTTGCAGAATACCAAATCCTTACTTATCCAGATCTCTCCTTTACTTCTTTCTAGAAGGATTGCAGTTCCTATGAGCGAAATTCGGGATGCTAGCTTGTCTTTAGAAGACCTGTTTACCAAGTCCGAAGTTTCACGACTTATGGAAGCTTGTGAAGAAGCGAACGTATCCGATCTAGATGCCTCTTTTGTTTTCGAGAAATTCTGGAAACCTAAATCCTTGAGAGAAGATCAAGATTCATATTTGTCGGAAGCAATGCAAAGGATCAGAGCCAGCTTTGGTGAGATAGGAATTCGTTCTTTGGCAGAAGATCTTGGGGTCAGCCAAAGTACTTTAGAAAGAGGGTTCAAGTCCAGGATTGGAGTCAATCCGAAAGAATTTGCAAGTTTGGTTCGTTTCAGAAAGGCCTTAGAGCATTTAGGAAAGACGAGCAATCTCACAGAGCTTGCTTACGGATCAGGATATTATGATCAGGCTCACTTCATTCGAGAATTCAAAAAGAAAACCGGAGTGAATCCTAAAAAGTGGTCTTCTCTAAAGAGTTAGTTTAAGTAGGGTATCTTTCATTACAAAATCCGAATATCCTTTCTATTTTAGAAAGTATATGTGATTCGATCTCGTTCCCTTACGCAGCAAATTTCTTTCTTAATTTTTCTTATTTAATAATTCCCGTTTTACTGTGGGATGTTTTCGGATCAAATCCAAGGATTTTGCGATCAGAATTTTTCCTTCCGCAGTATGATTCCAAACGTTCAATCCGGAAGGATGGGGAAGAGGGATCCAATCCAATTCCACTCCGTAATATTCTTTTTTGAATTTCTTTCCGATTACTTCGTCTAGTTTATATTTCTTATTATCGATCAGTTGGTCTATGGCCAGTTTACCGATAGGAATCACTAACTCAGGCTTATTATAACTTACTTCGAATCTAAGATAACGGGAACAATTCTCCACTTCTGTTGCGTCCGGCTTTCGGTCCCCGCTTTTTGCCTTGCCCGGAAAGCATCTGCAAACCGCTGACATATTTACCTTGGAACGATAGAGCTCTTCTTCTATTCCGATGGATGCGAACCACTTGAACAAAGTCTTTCCAGCAGTATAAGCAAATGGTCTGCCGAATTTTTCTTCGTGAATGCCGGGAGCCTGGCCAATGCTCATGATCTTTGCGTCTGGAACACTTCCATGCACTGGATTGCCTTGCATATTCGGACAAAGCCTGCAATGAACTAGAGTATCTAGATGTTTTGTGAATTCTTTGCTGAATCTCATCCGAAACGGATCAAGGTGCTAAAAGTTTCCAGGCTTCTAAAGAAGTGGATCCGACTCGAATCAGGCTCTTGAGTTTGGTGAGTTCTAAGATCTTGTTTACTTGAGAAGAAGGAGAGAATACCGCGATCCCGCCCTTGCCACTCTTGACCAATCTAGAATGGGTCGCCATAAAAACTCCTAATCCGGAGGAGTCTATGTACTTAACATTCTCCATATTGACTAGTAAATAAATGAAGCCTCTATCTAATAAATGAAAGAATCTTTCTTTCATGATCTGCGCGGAGTATAAATTGATCTCTCCGGTGATCTTGACGACGACTGCGTCCTGAGGAAGTCCCGCTGGGATATTGTTCGGATCTAAAAAAACTCCTAGTTCAGGAGCATCATGATCGAATTCATTGCTATCCAAATTCCAGGGAGTTTCTGCCATAGTTTCAATGGATCCGTTCGGACCGAATGCGAAGACTATCGAATGTCTTCCGGTTTCTGCAAGGATTTTATCCGTTTTTTCTTTGTTTGTTGTATCTCTTAAGTGTCTTCTCGCACTCCTTCTGAAATACGAAAACGATAGATCTTCGCTTCCAAACCGAATGCGCTAAAATATTCTTTTTGTAACTCCGAGAATACTGATTCGGATCTGCCTTCCTTATCTAAAACGAGAATGCAACCTCCGAAACCACCGCCGATCATTCTGGCCCCTAACACATTTCTGGAATAAAGTTCCCTGACTATAAAGTCAGTTTCTGCGCAGGAGACTTCGAATTTTTCAGAAAGGGATTGGTGGCATAGATACAATTCCCGACCAAGTCCGATTGGATCCTTTGCTTCTAAGAAGCGGATAACGTTACGAACCCTGGATCTTTCCCCCAGGATATGTTCTGCCCTTTTTCTCTCGATTTCGGTTAATCCGACCGAGTTCAGCTTTTCAGAATCCGCATCGCTTAAGTTTTGCAATTCCGGAGAGATCTTTTTGAATTTCTCCGTGGCGGACTCTACTTCTCTTCTTCTATCATTGTATTCGCTTTCTTTAAGATTATGTTTAACCTTAGAATCGATGAGATAGAATTCGAAGCCGGGAAGATCCAAAGAATGATACGAATACGCAAGACTTGCGGTATCTAAAGAAATACAGGAAGAATGCTTCGCAGTCGCGATCACGAATTGGTCCATGATCCCGCAATTCACTCCTACGAAATGATTCTCCGCAGATTGAGATAAAAGAGCGATCTCTTCTCTCGAAAGATCCCAGGAGAAAATTTGAGAAAGCGCATACGCAGTTCCCACTTCTACCGCCGCAGAAGAAGAAAGTCCCGCTCCTTGGGGAATATTGCCCGTAAACGCTAGATCGAACCCATCTACGGTGAGGCCTTTTTTGCGAGCCTCTGAGACGACTCCTAAAATATAGTTGGCCCAGGTTTCCTTTTCGGAATATTCCAAAGAGTTGGTATTCAACTCGGATTGAAAGTCTTGCGAATAGATTCTAAAGTAATCTCTTCCATTCTTGCGTGCTGCCAAATGAACCCTGAAGTCTATCGCAGCCGGAAAGACAGTGCCTCCTGCATAGTCTACATGTTCACCAATGATATTGATCCTTCCCGGAGCGGAAAAAAATCGAAGAGAGGATTGATCCGGAAGATCCTGAAATGTTCGGCTTAAACTTTGTGCAAGGATCTCTTTTACGGACAGAGTCATTCTGGAAAATAAAAACTTTCGATCCAAACTTACAAGGGATTTTGGGAAAATGTAACTTTTGAAAAGCAGCGTTTTTCCTTGCTATTCCGGCTAATCTCCGTAATCTGTCGCGGATGTCCGGGTTTGGAGAATGCCGATGGCCTTTGCTTTAGAATTAAAGGATCGCTTTGCTTCGGAGTATGTGGATCCGAAACAGAAAGAGGCGATCGGAAAAGAATCCGGCCTTGCCTTACAAAAACTTTTGAACGGGACCTCACCAGGCTCTGAATTTTTGGGATGGGTCCGTCTTCCCCAAAACAAAAACCAAGCCGAACTTCAAAAGATACAGTCCGTAGCTTCTAAGATCAGAGCTCAATCCGAAACAGTCGTGGTCGTAGGGATCGGTGGATCTTATCTAGGCGCCAGAGCAGTCATCGATTCTTCGAAATCTTATTTTTCTTCTCCTAAGATCGGTTCTCCGGAGATCATTTATGCAGGACATCAATTAGATGCCCGTTATCATTCCGAACTTCTTAAGTATTTAGAGGGAAGAGAATTCTCCGTCAACGTAGTCTCTAAATCAGGAACAACAACCGAGCCTGCATTGGCATTGCGTTTACTCTGGGATCTTGCCAAGAAGAAATATGGCAATGCTGCGAAGGAAAGGATCGTAGCGACAACTGACGGATCCAAAGGTGCTCTCTTGCAAATGTCCAAAGAGCTGGGATTCGAAACATTCACGATACCGGATAACGTGGGCGGAAGATACTCTGTCCTTACTCCGGTGGGATTATTTCCGATTGCCGCAGCAGGAGTGGATATCTTTTCTTTTTGGGAAGGATTCCAAGAAGCAGCGGATGCATTATTGAGCGACACTTCTCCGGAAACGAATCTTGCCTGTCTGTATGCGACTTATCGAAATTGTTTTTATCGTTCCGGCAAGAAGCTGGAAGTCATGGCAAGTTATACTCCTTCACTTCATACTCTTGCAGAATGGTGGAAGCAGCTTTTCGGAGAGAGCGAGGGCAAGCAAGGACTCGGGATCTTTCCCGCCTCGGTTGACCTGACTACGGATTTGCATTCTATGGGTCAGTATTTGCAAGAAGGGGAGAGGAATATTTTCGAAACCGTTCTTTATCCTAAGCAAAGCAAAGAAGAGATTCGAATTCCAAAGGATCCCGATGACTTGGATGGTCTTAATTTCTTGGCGGGGAAGACGATGAGCGAGGTGAACGAGCAGGCATTGCTTGGCACTTTAGTGGCACATTCCGAAGGAAAGGTTCCCTGTCTCGAAATACTATTCTCGGACAATGGGCCGAAAAGCCTGGGACAGCTCATGTATTTCTTCGAGTTGGCCTGCGGGATCTCGGGAAACGTATTGGGGGTAAATCCTTTCGATCAGCCTGGGGTAGAGGCCTACAAAAAAAATATGTTCGCATTGCTGGGAAAACCCGGTTTCGAGAATTTACGGGAAACCTTAAAAAAGAAAGGGGTCTAAGCTTATAAGTTTGGAATTTCTGAAATCGTTGGATGGAATTTTTTTCCACAATTCCTTCGAAAGGAGTTCCTAAAAGCTTGACAGACCTTTGTTCGGGATTCGGATTAGAAGTTAGTATGGCTCAAAGAGGAAAAAAACTGAGGATCGTTTCGGCTTCCTTAGCATTATTTACTCTTATCTTTTTCCTACATTCCGGGCCATCCTCCAGCCCTTATCCCGGGAAGAAGCCTTTAACTACGCAAAGTATCGTAGGGCTAGAGACCGATGTCGAAAAGCTAAGCAGCCTAGCAGCAGAGGATTCCGAAGTATCGGAACTATTCCTCGGGTTAGCTTATTCTTCGAGAATACATAAACCAGGTCTCTCTGAATTAAATCCTTCCCGTCAGGATAGGTTTCAATTCCAACACACAAAACTATTATCTCAACATCTGTTGAATATACCCCCTCCATCTCTAGTCTAATCGAGTCTTAGGGCCCTTGGTCCGTAAACTCCGAACCTCAGTATGCGTACTCTTACGTTTGCTCCGGCTTTGGAAAAAAGAGAAATATAAACAAAACAGAACTTAGGAGACTTTTCGTTATTTTTTTCCCATCCAATATAGCACCAATTTAACCGGTCCGTGTCTTCGGGCCCTCCGCTTGAAAATGCGGGCCGGTTTTTTTTTCGATTCCATTCAGGTAAAAAAAAGGCGACAGAGGTTATAATGATCCCGATATTTTGTGGGATTTAGGACTCCTAGCGAATGGAATTGGAACAAGGCAAAATGGATCGTCTTTCGCGAGGGATTGAACTCGGAAAGAAGATCGTTCTTCACGGTGTTGTTCTCTCCGAATTCTATAAATCCAATCTAGAGAATTATCTCCGCTTCTGCTTAGAATTCTATAAGAAGACGGACATTCTTCCTCCCGGGCTTTGCCTCCTATATTCCCTCTTGGAAAGAACTTATAGAGAAAATTGTAGGAACTCCTACTATAAGGAGAAAGGCTGGGATCCTTCCGACCCGGAATCCTTGACGGAGAGAGAGGCCGAATTCGAAAAGGATTGGGATTTCTCGGATCCTCTCGGTCTCAAACCTAAACTCAAGCAAGAAGGTTTCTTTCTTAGGACCACAATACTCCACGGTCCGAGCGGGATCACTGTCGAGCTTGCAAATAAAGCAGTCATTACTTCCGAATCGGAAGAAGAGCTAACCGAGTATTTGTCCCGAGCAAAATCATACAGCAATCTATCCGAATATTACGAGGATTATCCTTTTGATGAGGAAGGGCGTGAGATCGATATCGCTCTTTCCTTTTTGCAATTCCAAGAGATAGGTCTGAATCCGAATCTTCTCCGCTTCGATACTATGGAAGGGGAGCATGTATTCAGAGTGGAGATCCCATTTGATTCAGGACATCAATCCTTAAGAGAGAAGATAGAGAATGGCGAGGATCTGAGGCCTTTTCGTTTTCATTCCGACAAAGAGAAGGAAGGAGAAACCATCGAACCTTGGAAGCTTTCCGTTTGCACTATCTGCGGAAGAACTGTGGATGATCGGATTTTCTTCAGAACCTTGCCAGAGGATGTGATTGATAGAGCTAAGGAAATCCCTTCTACTCAAGATGTATGTGCCTGGTGTCTCTCAGGTTATCTTTGGTCTTGACCCTGTAGTTTTAAATACATAAAGGAAATATTATATTGGATCCGAATTATCCTCCAAAGCCAGTTACACTTTCTGGAAATCTTGTGGAGTTAGTTCCTTTGCAATTGGCGCATACGGAAGCTCTTTCGGAAGCGGTCAAAGATGGCGAGCTCTGGAAGCTTTGGTTCACAAATATTGCTCCGCCGGAAGAAATGCAATCTTGGATACAGAAGGCCTTGGATGAACAAAAGGTGCATTCTTCTGTTCCGTTTGCAGTGATCCGAAAATCGGACGGCAAGGTCTTGGGCTCTACTCGTTTTATGAATATTGAAAAGGAAGCGAGAAGGCTTGAGATAGGAGCGACCTGGTACTGTAAAAGTGTTCAGAAGACTCTTATCAACACAGAGTGTAAATTATTACTATTGCAGCATGCTTTCGAAGTAGTGGATTGCATTGCGGTAGAGTTTAGGACCCATTTCTTTAATTCTCAATCCCGCAAAGCCATCGAAAGACTAGGCGCCAAATTGGATGGCATCTTGAGAAATCATAGGATCAGCAAGAACGGAACTCTGAGAGATACTGCGGTGTACAGCATTATCCAATCAGAATGGCCTACGGTTAAATCGAATTTACAATTTAAACTCGGATGAAACTGATTCGGATCTAACCCCAGTTCTCTGCGACGAAATCGATCACTCCGTATTCTTTTGCCTCGTACGGGTTTAACCAAAGATCTCGATCCGTATCTCTTTCTACGATTTCAAGAGGCTGACCAGTTCTTACGGAGACGATTCGATTGATCTCTTTCTTATCTCTTTCGATCATAGATGCAAAGATGCCGATATCGGTCGCCTGTGCCTCGAATCTTCCCGGGACATGAGGTTGGTGGAGCATGATCCTACTATGAGGAAATGCGGATCGTTTTCCTTTTGTGCCTGATAAAAGAAGAAGCGCACCGAAACTCGCTGCGAGTCCCATGCAGACGGTCTTTACGTCATTCGGAATCAGATCCATCGTGTCTAAGATCGCCATTCCTGCGGTATTCGCTCCTCCAGGACTATTAATCACTAGAGTAATGTCTTTTTCTGGGTCCATATTAGAAAGATATAATAGACGTTCTACCACGTATTTGGAAGAGCTATCATCCACCTGTCCCCAGAGAAAAACCTTTCTTTCTTTTAGATGATTGTCTTCCAGACGCAAGCCGGGCAATTGAGCAATTTCCGCTACTGTATCTTCCATTCGAGTCTCCATTTTAGGATGCCATTGCCATAGGCCCATGGAGGACCTCGAGCCATTCTTTCCGATCGGACTTGTTCAATAATTGTCTACGAAGTAGCTCTCTGCTTCTTCTCAAACGATTCTTTAGATTGCCGATGGGAATGCCTGTCTTCTCGGTGATTTGCTCGTAGCTCATTCCGTCGAAATATCTCAGATCCAATAATTCTTTTTCTTCCGAAGGTAATTCGTCTAACGCGTCGAGGACTTCTTTTCTCCAACTGTCACCGGAATGCGGCGCGGCCTTAGTGATCTCCGGATTGAGTTCTGTTCCGAGTAGATCTTTCTTTCTTAGGATCCGATCGGAGTGCTTGAGCACCAATCTTCTCAAGAGAAAGGGAAATGCTTCGGGTTGCCTAAGAGAAGGCAGGACCTTCCATGCTTCTAAGAAGACTTCCTGACTTAAGTCTTCTGCCTTGGACTGGTCTCTGATCCGTCTCGCAGCTTGGCTGCTGACGTATTTCTCGAAACGGGTCATCAGTTCGTTGAAGGCAGGTTCTTCTCCCTTAGAGGCTTCCGTGACTAGTACTTTAAAATCGCGCATATCTGTTAGAGGGTCCCAGTTTCTATTTTGGAGTGTACGAATCGAAACTATTTTTCCGCTCGAGGGATGTCTTAGAACTTCGGTCTAGCTCAAAAGTAGAAAGATTTTGAGGAAAGAAATCGGACTTAAAAAGAAGAAATAAAAGATCTGTGGATCTGAATGCCCTTTAGCTCTCTTTATCCCGTGAAAAATCCAACCAAGAAGCCGAAAGCCTGTCCGAAAAATCCCTGTCCTTATTTGCTTCGTAGAATTCCTTTTCTCCGAGATCTAAGAAGGTTCCTGGAAAGATTTTGCCTCCCAATCGATTCTGTTTGGAAAGTTTTCGGAATAGGTCTGCGAGATCGTAGGATCGATTCGGTTCGAGCTCGGCAAGAGATTCTGCCTTCATCCAAGAAAGACCTAAATAGAAATAGCCTCCCGGTTCGAAATAGACTCTTTCGTTTGCTAGGCTGAGGCCCGTATAGCCGGCACCTTTCGGAACTTCTCCTAGGTACAAGATACAATCGAAATTCTTCTTTTCTTCTTCGTTTGGCCAAGGAGAGAAGGAAGGCTCCGGAAAGAGAATGAAGTCAGGATTTAAAACTAAGAATTCATCTTTTAGGCTCCAGTATCTTTCGATGCCGGTGCGTATTCCCCCTCCTGTTCCGAGGATCTCCGGTTTTTCAGGAGAGAATTGAAGTTTGAATTCGGAAAAATTCCCAAGAGTCTTCTCTATCTTTTCTCCCAAATAATGTGTATTTGCGATCCCTTCTTGCACTCCCCAAGTCTTGGCATGAAATAAGGAATAGTATATTAGAGGAATATTATGTATTTTTAAAAGAGGTTTTGGGAGAGATGCAGTCCATTCTCCCATTCTTTTTCCAAAACCGGCACAAGGAAAGAAGGCCTTTCTTGTCATTCTATCCTTCTAATTTTTCCAAGAAGAGAGAGCTTGAGAGTAATTCTTGTTTTAAGAGATGAAAGAATAAGAAGAGTTGGTCCGGAAATAGACCGACTTGCACGATCTCTAGCAGATTATCCAGGCACTGCAATACGCTTTTTCTGTATTTGTCCTGCTTCTTGTCCGCGACCAACATGAAATATGAGCCCAATGCTTTGTAGGACCTCTGCAAGGCTTGCAGATAATAGCATTCTTTCGGTCTATGAAAACGACCTTGGTTCTCTTTTAGGAATAATAATAATAGTCCTTGTCTCATCGCAAAAGGAATAGGCCTGTATGCATCATAGAGGAGGCTTGCCAGGTCATAGAACGGAGTCCCCATTCTTGCATCCTGGAAATCGATCAGCGTCAATTCTCCTTCTGGAGAAAGCATTATGTTTCTGGAATGAAAGTCTCTATGACAAAATACTTTTTCTTTGTATTCTGCGAGAAAGCCGGAGGCTTCTTCTAAGAAGAAGATAACTTCGGGTCTGAGCTTAGTCTTGGTGCGGAATAGTTCCGAAAACCTTTGGTAAGCAGAGAGTGTGAATTGGTTCTCGTAGTTTAACTTTTCGTAATCGAATTCTCTTGCAGAAACAGGAGGGTCCGCATGTACCTTTTGTAGAGAGATGAGTATATGAATGCATTTAACAAGATAATCCCTGTATTCGGAATCGTCTTGTATTGTGCTTAGATCCTTGTCTCCTTCGTCGGAGAGTAAAATAAGTTTATTGAGTATATCTGTCTTATGGACCTTAGGAACCTTGAAGCCATAATGCTCCAAGAAATTTCCTACTTCTACGAAGTCATGTTGAAAGACTTGGTCCTTGCATAGGATTTCTGTTGGTTTGTCCAAGAAATGGATTCGATAGTATCTTCGAGCGGAGGCTTCCGGATTTAAGAGTTCTATTTTGTCGGGGAAGCTTCCTCCCTCCGCTAAGAAGAGAAGGTCTGCTTCTCCCAATACGTTATTCATAGCCACTTATGGGCTAGTTCTACAATTTGTCCGGAAAGACCAAGCGGAATTCTGTGCCTTTTTCCGGCTCTGAATCGATTTCGATACGTATTCCGAAATGGTCTGCTATTTCCTTTGCGACAAACATTCCGAGGCCTGTGCCTTGTCCGGTTTTCTTCGTGGTGAAGTAGGGTTGAAAGATCTTTACAAGTACTTCCTGAGTCATTCCGATTCCATCGTCTTTGATATGAACTACAGGATGACGATTTCTTTCCGAGACAGAGATCTCGATCCTTCCCTTGTTGGAGGTAGCATCCGCCGAATTTAGGAATATATTAGAGAACAGAAGGCTCAATTGATCGGCATTTGAATGTACGAATGTTTTCTCTTTTGCCTTTTGAAAGACTATCTCACAGTATTTCAAGCGAGAGGTCTTGCGAAACACTTCGATCACTGATTCTACAACATCGTTTAGGTCTAGGATCTCCCGATCTCTTCCTAAATCGCCTGGCTTTCCTAGTTGCAATAAGTTGAATGTAAGGTTCTTGAGTTTTGTGATCTGGTTCCAAGTAACTTGGATTGCCTTATCCTTGATAGGTTCGTCCGCATCTGGAAGCCTCGCGACTTCTATAAATCCTTGCACAGCCGTAAGAGCGTTATTGATCTCGTGTCCTATGCTAGAGGCGATCGTAGTTAAGAATGCTCTTCTTTCTGCATCTACCAGCTTTTCGGAGATGATATTCTTTTGAGTGATATCTCTTGCGATTCCGGTATAGTACGTTTTTCCATTCAATTCATATCTACATACTGAAATATCGAAATTGAATTTTCCTCCGTCCCTGCTGACTAGTTCAGCATTATGGAGCCTTGCAATCTGGTGATCCGATTTTCGATTCATCAGGTGAGAGATCCTTTCTAAATAAGGATCCTTGTTCTCATCGGAGATCAGAAGTGTGATCTTATGACCTACGATTTCGGCTTCTTCGTATCCGAAATTACGTACGGTTGCCTGGTTTGCTCCTCTGATCGTTAGATCCTCGTCCAGAGTAATGACGCAGTCACCTGTTGTTTCTAAGATAAGACTATTACGATAATTTAAATCTCTGGATTGCTGGACTAAATGGGATTTTTCGCGAACTGTTCTGAGGATCCGTTTGGATTTGCGGTCTCTCTCTTCCTTCTCTCGTCTTGCATTTTCCAGAGCGGTCAGAATATTCTGTCGGCTCACAGGTTTGGAGATATAGTCGAAAACCCTGTTTCTAAGAGCTTCTTCTGCGGTATGAAGCTGAGGATTTCCGGTAATTAAGATAACTGGAATATTAGAATTATATTTTTTGATCTCTCTGGCAACTTCGATCCCGTCCTTTCCGCCCATCAGGATATCGGAAATCACTATATCGACTTGAAAGTCCCTGACTATCTTCATTGCCGAGTCGAAATCTTCTGCGAGAAAAACATGATATCCTTCTCTGGAAATGACTCTTTCCAAGGCAGTACGTATCTCTGCCTCGTCGTCTATAATAAGAACATTGGGATTTCCCCGAGTCGTCATGCGGTCCTGCAATGAGAATACGTCATACCTTACCTACTGGAACTCGAACCGTGACCTTGGTGCCTTGGCCTGGATTCGATTCTAAATGAATGGAGCCTCCGTGATCAGTGATAATCCTTTGCGAGATCGTCAGTCCGAGTCCGGTTCCTTGTTTTGTTCTTCTTGTGGTGTAGAGAGGTAAGAATGCCTTCTCTACAACTTCGGCGCTCATTCCTGGGCCGTTATCTTGAATGGTAAAACTCACCATTTCTCCGTTCAAATATAATTCTTTTCGCGCAGAAACTTGTATCAAAGGGCTCGCTGGCTTATGTTCCATTTCGGATATCGCGTTTACTGCGTTCACCAGACAATTGATGAGCACCTGTTCTATCTCCTGCCAAGCAACGGAGATCTGAGGAAGTTCCGGATTTGCGACTCTTTTGAGTTCTATTCCGTTTTTCTTGCAACTGACTTCTATCAGTTCGCAAGCTCTCAGAAGAATGAAGTAAGGAGAGACGAGTTCTTTTTTTCTGGGTGCTCTTCTTCCCAAGTCCAGGAGTCCTTTGATCAGGTCGCGAATACGTAATGCGGCGCCTTCTATTCTCTTGTAGACTTTCTTTCTTTCGATAGGATCCGGGTCTTCATGCTCCACTAGATCTTCTAAATAGAGTAGGCTGGACTGAAGTGGATTGTTTACTTCGTGTGCGATTCCTGCCGCAATCTCTCCAATGGATGCAAATTTTGCAGTCTCGTACAATTGTCTGTCCAGGATCTTAGTTTGAGTAACGTCGGAGAAAATCAACATTGCAGCCACTGGGAGGTCCTGGTATTTCTTCAGAGGAAGGAACTTTATGGAAAAATAATTCTCTTCTTCGCCTAAGAGTATCATGGAGAAATCGAAATAAGTGGCTCTTTGGGTTCTGATGCATTCGTCTAGCTTGGCTCGGATTCCCTTATCCGCTTCTTCAGGGAATAATCTAGGAAAATCATCCTGCGCTTCTACATTCAGGAATTGGAATAAGAAGAACTTCAGAATAGGGGCTACTTCCAGAACTTTTCCATTCGGATCCAATATTACGATTCCATTATTCATGGAAGCGAATAAGTTCCGCAATTTCATTTCGGAAGCACGTATTAATTCTTCGTTTTTCTTCTGCTCGGTGATATCCAAAAGTAATAAGATCGTTCCGATTCTGTTACCGTAGTCATCTTTTAGAGAAGAAGATGCGAGAAGAAAGGGGACTTCATGTCTGCCTCGGATTGTGATCCTTGTTTCCGCTCTGGAGCCCAGAAGGATTGTGTCCATCGCCTCCGGATCCAATTTAAGAAGGTCTCTTACTTGGACACCTGTGATTTCTTCTTTAGATATTCCTAATAGAGAACTGATATTATTGTTAACGTAAGTGATGAATCCTTCGTCATCTGTGGAGAGAAGAGGAACTTCTAAGGAGTTCAACAAGGCTCCTTGGAATTGCAGGATTTTTGCGGTTTCTCTTCTTTGCTTTTCTATCCTTAGATATTGAAGAGAAGACAGTAGATCTTCTACGATCTCGAAGTAGAGATAATTCTCTCCCGAATCGAAGGCCATGTTTTCTTTGGAGATGATCTGTATTCCTCCGATGATCTTGCCTTCTTCTCGGATGATTAGACTCAAGGATCTCTTGAAATCCTTGGCCATAATGGCTTCTTCCCAATCCGGATAGATCTTCGTTCCGAATTCGTAGATATGAAATTGTTCTGAGCCGTCCAATAGACTCGCAAACGGAGAGACCAATTTCTTTTCTTCCCACGCGGATTCGAGAGGCTTTCTCCATTTGGTATCCAGATCGGACTGGATGAGTACCTGATCCGTGCCGTCTTCCCGCCTATAAAAACCCCAGACCAAACTGTAGTGAGGATTCTCTTTCAAAGTATCGCAGATCTTCTGAAAGAGAGTGCTTTCGGAACTTAATCGTAGAGATCTTAAGTTCAATTTTAATAAGCGAAGTGTTCTCAGGATGCTTTGCAGATAATAAAGTCTAAGTTCTATCTCTCTGATCTCGGATCTCTGGTAAATATGAAAGATCAAAGGCGAGTTAGGTGAGTCTGAGAATGCGTTGATCGTAAAGTCTGCGAGAAGAAGGACCCCGTCCTTCCTTCTTAAATTCCAGAGGAGTGAAATCCCTAATTCTTCTGCTCCGGTATTGTGATCACCTATGCTGTCCGGTCGGGAAAGAAGGCCGCTCAAGGAAAGTCCTTTGAGTTCGTCCTTGTTGTAGCCTAAGATGGAATTTGCCTTAGGATTTCCTCCCAAGATCTGATAGGTTCCCGGTTCTAGGATTAGGATTCCTTCCTGCGCGGGAAAGAATGCCTTTTCTAAGAGTAGAACTAATTCCTGAGTATCCATGGAATATTGTAATTAATATCGGATCTTCGACTCGCAAAATTGATTTGGATTCCTTGCTAGATTCCTGCCGAGACCGGATCATAGCCCGAGCGATGGATTTTTTATACGAACTTTTTCTGAAGAATTATACCAGGCAAAAAATCTCATTTATGAGAAAGGAATTAGGCTTCGAACCTCTTACTGTGGACCTGGGAGGCAATCAGATCTTCTTCTTGAGAAGACGATCTGTATCGAATTCAGGCAAATCCCTACTTTTGATCCATGGACTTCTGGATTCTGCAACTGGTTTCCGGAGGATGGCGCCCTTTCTTAGGAATGATTATGACATTTTGATGCCGGATATTCCTGGTTTTGGTCTGAGCCCCCTTCCGTCGGTCAAATTCCTGTACCAGGTGGATCTATTTTCTCAGCTACTCTACAATGCGATCCGTAAATTGGATCTCAATGAATTGGTGTTAGGTGGTCATTCCATGGGAGGTTTGATCGCTATGTTGATCGCCATCCAGGATTCGAATTGGGAGAAGAGGGTAAAAAGACTCGTCCTTCTCGCTCCTGGAGGAATTCCTCATCCAAAAAGAGATGAGATGAAGGAGCTTCTTTTTCCATCCAAGTCGGAAGAGATCGAAAGATTGCTCTTTGCCTTATACAAGGAAAATGTCCCTGAGCTAGGTTGGTTGGCAAAGAAAGCTCTACTCAGCCAATGGAATAATAAGGCACATCAATTTCTGACCGAAAATACTTTGGATAGAGAGACTCAGATTTTTATCGGTCGGAAATTATCCGCAGTGAAACAAAAGACGTTGATCATCTCCGGGACGGAAGATCCGATCACAGATCCTCCTATGGTGAAGAAACTGCATAGTTACATAACGCATAGCAAATTGGTCTGGATCCAGAATGTGAAACACGCACTTCATATGGAAAAGCCCAAAGAAGTTTCAGAACAGATCAACGCTTGGCTTTAATATTGGCAAAACTGATCCAAATTATTTTCAGTTTTAAGTCAGAATAGTTTCAGAATTCTTCTATTCTGAAATCCAATTGACTAGAGGAGGTTTCAGATTACGTTTCCCTGAAATGATTTCGGGTTACGTATGAAATTGCCAGGATTATTCTCCAGACAATCCTCTTCTTCCCTTTCTATTAAAGAGGAAGTATTCGATCAGGGAATTGCGGTTTCTAGATATTTCTTTTCTATCGTAGCTTTGATCTGTTTGCATGGAGCAAGCCTAGAATACTTAAGAGATAATTCCTTATTACTTAGCTTGGATCTGATTACAGTACTCTTTTGCGGTCTTGCATTAGGAGCGAGTTTTCTTAAGATCTCTGTTTTCAACAAAAGAGTTTGGATCATTCTTATCTTAGCCACTATCATGTTGATCGAAGTGGAGACCCAATTTCATGATAATGAGTTTCGCTTTAGCGAACCGGAGATGTGGGTCCTCAATCCAGTCATTCTTCTTCTGATCGGATTCTTTTTGCCGGCAAAGCCTTCTCTATTCATTGCATTCGTAAGCATGACCACTGCGTATTATTTGGGAAGGGCTGCAATAATCTCTCCCGAAGATTTTAGAGAAAGAGGGATCTGGGTAGTGTTCGCTGATATGACTGCGATCAATGGATTCTCTATTCTACTGAATCGTTGGTGGTTCTATTATAGATACGATAGCATTCGCAAGTCTAGACTTCTGCAAGAAAGAGTAGGGCAGGAGAGAGAGTCTGTATTCAGGGATATTCATGATCATATAGGTGCAAGGATCATGGACCTGAGAAAATTCGCGGAGAAGTTGCAAAACAGTTCCGAATGGAATGCAAGCTCTGCAAAAGATTTGGAATCCTTAGTAGGACAAATTTCTCTCGGGATCCGGACTAGCATCTCCCTCTGGGAAGACTCTAAATTGTTAAGCGAAGATGTTTGGATGGCTCTTCGTGTTATTCTTCTGAAGAGATATGAATTTTTTCAAAGAAAGATAGGATTTGAAAGAGAAGGAGATTCCATATTCGGTCTGGCAGAAGAAGATAGAGAAGACTTTCTAGGCATCATCACCGAGCTCAGCTCGAACGATTTGAAGTATGGAAAGGATAAGTCTATCTGGGGAATGGATACCGGAAGTGAAACTTCCATTCGCATTTATCTTAGAACGGGATCGAAGTACGATCTTAAGACTGCAAAGGAAGGCTCGGGCAAGAAAACAATTTTGCAAAGAGCGAAAAATATCGGGGCTTTATGGTCTGAATCTTTTGAAAAAGGAATATATATAGGAGAGCTAACACTGCCGCTAAGTAGGGGCCGATCGGTCGGAAAAATTGAATGAATAAGGTTCGAATCGCAATCGTAGAGGATAATCTAGGATTCGCTAAGTCTTGTGCGGATTCTTTAATCGGAATGGAGGAGGTGGATAAAGCTGAAATCTTCTCCTCCGTGGAGGAATTCTCGAAAGTAGGTTCGAAGCAATTCGATTTGGTATTCTTGGACATTATTCTTCCAGGAAAATCAGGCATAGATTTCTTGAGAGAGCAGAGAGCCTTAGAAGATGTACCCAAGTATGTCATGCTATCCACTGTGGATTCGGACGACGCACTCTTCCAAGCCATGCAGGCGGGAGCGATCGGATTCGTTCTGAAAAAGGATCTGAAAGATATCACCGAGGTCACTAAAATTGTTCTGCAAGAAGGAGGCATTCTTTCTCCAGGACTTGCCGCGAGGGTCATCTCCTTCTTTAGAAAACCTTTACGAAAGGAAACAGAAACTCTTACTCCTAGAGAAAGAGAGATCTTACATCAGATCGTAAATGGTGCAAAGACCAAGGAAATTGCAGAACATTTCGGAACGAAAGAAGGTACAGTTCGCATCCAGATCAAAAGTATTTTCAAAAAGCTGCAAGTGAACTCGAGAGTCGATTTGGTCCGTAAATTTTCGGGTCCATGAGCGACTAACCCAAAGGGTATAATTTGCCTGTAACAGAAAACACTAGTTTCTAGTCGTTCGAAAGAGTAAACGATACTCTTTCGAGAATAAAAATGTCAACCCACTGAAATAAGAGGGAAACTTGCTTTCTCAGGTTTGTTATTAGTGTATGGTATACGGTATGATGGGGATTAGAGAAACGGAATGGTCCGAAGCTCTTGCTCGTCTCGCCGTGGTGATTTCCACCTACAAACATGTTGGAACGACTGCGGATCAGGTTTTTCTTGCCTGCGAATCCTTATGGGCGGACTGGGGTGGTTTTGAACCAACCGGACCGGATTGGTTGCAAGGCTTTGAAGAATCGATGGACGAGGGAGAGATGCAATATGCAGCTGAGTCTTTCACCCAGGTACGTTCTCTTCTTCGTGAAAAACTGGATAATGTAAATCTAATCTTTGAGGACGGAGACGATTCGGTTTTAGGTGGACTTATTTTAGAACTGACCGACGGCATTTATTCTTTGTTAGACGGTCCTGAATCCCGTGAAAAAACATCCGACTCTGTCTTTATCGAGGCAGAAAAACTTTTAGAAATCCTTTTAGAATCGAACGGCTTGAGATTTCCGGAAGATGAGAACTTATCCGACATCGACTTGGATCAGGTGGAGGATCCGGGAGAAAGAGAGATTCTGAGAGAATTGATTTCTGCTTTTGAAGAATTAGGCGCGACCAAAAGTTCCGGCTATGAAGAAGCTCTTTACCCTCTTATCTCCAGGATTTTAATCGTACATTGGAGTTTTTATAGAATGAAACTGGTTTAATCCGGTTTGTTTTAATTCTCTCTCGCTTTTCTCTTTGCCTCTGCGGCTTCTCGGACTTCCTTTCTTAAATTCTCCGCTTCTTCTGCGCTTACTCCTACTTGAGCCAACATAAAGGCTTCGAATTTCTTTCTCCAAACTTCAAGATCTTCTTCTCCCTTTAATTTGGGAATGAAGAAGGGTTCAGAGACATAGAAGGTCACTTTAGAAAATGGCTTGGGAACGAAGACACGATCCCAACTATTAACGATCCAGAATTTGGTATAAACTCCGCAATAAGAGATGATCGGATAGCCAGTTACGGAAGCGAGCTGTATGATCCCTGGTTTTAATTCGTATACTGGACCGGTCGGGCCATCGGGTGTGATTAAGCTTATGTTTCCGCTTTTAGAATGTTGAATTAAGGCTTTTAAAGCGGTCGCTCCGCCCCTTCTACTCGAACCTCTTTTCGGTTTCATTCCGAAATTAGCGATTACTCTGGTGACCAATTCTCCGTCCTTGGATTGAGAGGCCATTGGAGCTACATTTCGATCATAACGCTTAATATAAAACTTATATGTGAAATCTATAATATTCGGGATCTGATTATGCCAGAGCGCTAATAGAAACCCTTTTCTTTCCTCAAGATAGTGCTTTGTATTTTCAGGAAGATCGATCCTTTCCCAACGAACCGTAAAATAGATCAATCTTAGGAATTGAGTAGCCATCCAGGCCATAAATCGGATCTTCAAGTCGCTTTGCTCCTTTGAAAGACGGGCAATAGAAAAAGCCAAATTGCGGAGACAATCAGTCCCAAGCTTTCTCGAAAGATCCTTGAATCTAGATTTGGTCTGGGATCATCCAGATAATTGTACATCGCCCAGATAAAATATCCTGCTGCGATTGCCTTTCCAAGCCCTGCGATCAAGATCCTTCTTCCTGTATCTCTAAAGAATAAGAACCATTCTGTTGAAAATAAAAGACCTACTACTAGATAGGTTAAGATCCAAACCCTGGAATCAGGCTCGTCATACTGTAATGCTGCGAGCGCAATCCAGGCCAGAACTGTACCGATCCGAAACGAATCCGCAAAAAAAGAAATCATAGATTCTTAAGGCAGGATCTTTCCTGGATTTAGTATGTTTTTGGGATCGAGTGCCTTTTTGATCATTCGCATCACCTCGATCTCTGCTTGAGATCTTGAGTAATGTAAGAAGTCTTTTTTTAAGAGGCCGATCCCATGTTCTGCACTGATAGATCCATGATGTTTTTGTAATAGTTCGAACATGGACGGATCGACTTTCTTGCATTGAGAAAAGAAGTCCGCATCCGACAATCCCTGAGGCTTTACTATATTCAGGTGAAGATTTCCGTCGCCGATATGTCCGAAGAGAGCCACCTCGAATCCAGGATATTTCGAAGAAAGCAATGCTTCCATATCGTTCAAGAACGGATTCATGTTCCTTAGAGGAAGAGAGATATCGTTCTTATGTACGGTATAATCCATGGAAATGGATTCGCTAATCCCTTCTCTATATTTCCAGAAAGTTTCTGCTTGTCTGGAATTTTGGGCGAGGCTTCCGTCGCTTACGAATCCTTTTTCTAAAATGGTTTCCAAGAAGGAGAATAGCTTTTCTTCGTCTGCCGGCTCGGAGATCTCGAATTCCATTAAAACATAATATGGACTGGGAGCGGAGAATGGATCAGGCACATGAAGATGATCCATTACCTTTCCTAAGCAATATTGAGTGAGAAACTCGAAGGCCAAGATAGGAACCGTCATATTATGAGTTTCTTTAAATAATTCTAATATAGAAGGAAAGTCCGGAACGGCAGTAAATAAGATCCGATTGTCCAAAGGTTTTTTGGTCAATTTTAGGGTGCATTCGGTGATGATCCCTAAGGTTCCTTCTGAGCCGATAAATAGATGCTTTAGATCGTAGCCGGTATTATTCTTTAGGATCTCTCCATTGAATTCCAGGACCTCTCCTGTTCCAGTGACTACTTTCAGTCCTAAGACCCATTGGCGGATCAGTCCGTAATGGACCACTCGAACGCCGCCAGCGTTTGTTGCGATATTTCCGCCAATATGAGAAGAACCTGTTGCTGCAAAATCCACAGGAAAGTAAAAGCCTCTCTCTTCGGCTTCTTTGTGTAGATTTTTCGTGATCATTCCTGCTTGCACTGTAAGTGAACCGAAGAACGGATCGAAGTCCAAGACTTGGTCCATTTTAGAAAGGGAGATCACAATTTCTCCTGCTTTTGCAACTGCTCCCCCTGCGTAACCTGTTCTTCCTCCGGAAGGAACAACTTTCAGATCGTTTTGAAATGCGAATTTGACGATCTCAGAAACTTCTTGGGTGTTTTTAGGGAATGTTAAAATTTCATAATCAGGAGGATAAACCTTTGTCCTGTCCGTTCCAAAGGAAAGAAAGGTGGCTTGGTCCATCTTGTCTTCCCCTTTGAAGAAGACTCTGTCTTCTCCTAAAACTTTGATCAATGTATCTTTTTTATCTTGGGCAATACTCATTCTTTACTCTACGAAGTTCATTCTTTCGATCTGACTGTCTACGGGCTTCTCTCCTTCGACTCTTTCTCTCTTGCGATAGATCCCGTCGGACGAAAGCAATCTGGCTTTTACGTTGTCTCTGATCTGAACGTCTAAGATCTTCTTGATCCTTTCTTTGTTTTTTACGTCCAGTATAGGGAATAAGACTTCGATCCTTCTCTCGAAATTTCGAGGCATACAATCTGCCGAAGCGAGAAAGATACTCTCTTCTCCTCCGGAAAGGAAATAATAGATCCGTGTATGCTCTAAGAATCTTCCTACGATAGAGATCACAGTGATGTTTTCGGAGATCCCAGGAAGACCTGGCTTTAAACAGCAGATGCCTCGAATGATCAATTCGATGATCACTCCCGCTCTACTCGCATTGTACATCGCCAGAATGATATGAGGATCCACCAAGCTGTTCATCTTGAAGATGATTCTTGCCGGCTTGCCTGCTTTTGCGTTCTCGGTTTCTTTTTCGATCAACGTTAAGAAAACGGATTTCAAATTGTGAGGAGAAGCAGCTAACTTATTTAAGAAAGGCATCTTTGCATAACTTGTGATCGTATTAAAGATCGTTGCAACATCCTCGGTGATTTCTTTGTTTACCGTAAAGAAGCTAAGGTCGGTATAATATTTACTTGTAGTGGAGTTATAATTTCCGGTTCCTAAATGCACATAACGCACTAGATGTTCCTCTTCTCTTCTTACGATTAGAAGCATCTTGCAATGGATCTTGAGTCCTGCGACTCCGTAAACAACGTGGACCCCTCTTTCTTCCAACTTTTGGGCCCACTTAATATTTCTTTCCTCGTCAAATCTTGCCTTTAATTCCACAAGAACGGTTACCTGTTTTCCGTTTTCGGCGGCTTGGCCTAGATACTGGATGATAGGGGAGTCCCCGCTCGTGCGATACAGTGTCATCTTGATCCCGAGTACTTTTGGATCTTCGCTGGAGATACGAAGCAGATCTTCGATAGCGCCGAAGGATTGGTACGGGTGATGGAGTAAGCGATCCTTTTTCTTGATCGCTTCGAATATCTTTTCAGACGATTCGAATTTTAATGTGGTCTTTTGCTGGTAGAAAGGATACTTGAATTTGGAAGTATGCTCCAAACCATAGAAATACATCGTATCACTTAAATTTAATAGAGAGGATACTTCGAAAATCTCATGGTCCTGTAGTTCTAACAGTTCTTTAAGAGTTGTTCGTACGAAAGGAGAAGTTCCTTCGTAGATGTCCATGCGGACTGCGTCGCCCCAGATGCGATTTCGGATCTCCTTTTTCATTGTGATGAGAAGGTCTTTTACGGATGCTTCCTCATCGATGGAGATATCAGCGTCCCTTACGATCCGGAAAGGATGGATTTCTCTTACAGTCATTCCGTAGAAAAGGTCTCCGACATGGAGCTTGATGATCTCTTCTAAAGGAAAGAATCTTCGTACCTTGCCGTCTCCTTTCAGTTGCATGAATCTGGGAAGAACGGAAGGCACTTGAACCACTGCGAATAAGTCCTTTTTTAGTCCAGTCTTCTCGTCATCTGTAGATAGCAATATCGCTAAGTTTAAGGATTTATTAAGTATATGAGGGAATGGGTGAGAAGGATCGATGGAAAGAGGAGTTAGGATCGGAGAGACATCATCCTTATAATACTGTCTGATATCTTCGATCTCATCAATATTCAATTCGTTAGGATCCAAGATAAGATGGATCCCGTTCTCTTTCATTTGCTTAAGAGTTCTGTTTAAAATATCATACTGTTCATGTACGAAAATCCGAACCTTGTCTGAAAGTTCAGTAAGGATATCGGATGCTCTCTGGCCGTTTAAGCTGTTCTCGTCGTTTCCTTCGGCTACAAGATTTCTTAGTCCGGCGACGCGGACCATATAGAACTCATCTAGGTTTGTCTCAGTAATACAAAGGAATTTCAATCTCTCTAAGAGAGGATTTTCTAGATCTTTGGCTTCTTCCAATACTCGTTTATTGAAATCTACCCAAGAAAGTTCTCTATCGAAGAATATATCCGGGTTCCCTATTTGGATCGGACCCTTGGATCCGTTCCCCCCGTTGGTTTGAGTCCCTGTTTCGGCGGACTTAGTCTTTTGAGCCACAGATTTATCCTTCTTTCTTCTTGGTTTAAAATTGCCGGGCCAAGAGTCAAGTCGGCTTTAAAAAGCACATTCTGTTCCATCGGCAGAAGGAAACGAGAGCCCGGAGGCGTTTCGTTTCCTTCTTCTTTCCATCAATTTAATATGGTTCCGGATTCCCTAGCGTCCGAAAGATACGGATTTCTCACCTTCTCTCCTTTTGCGATCCAAGTCTTATGAGTGCTTGGACAATAGAAGGCATGAAATTCGAATTTCGGAGCGATGTCCTTTAGAGTATAACATAACTCCGCAAATAAAAACTCCTGTTCTTCTCTGGATCTTGCTTTCTCTAAGAGCTCAGCAAAAGTAAGAGCCTTTGCATATAGGACTCTTGCTACTTGCACCTTATCTTTTGCATCTCGGATCAGATTCACGAGTCCCTTAGGATTCGTTCTCTTTTCGTCGCTGGAAAGAAGCTGTTCGTGAAACACTGTTAAGCGTTGGAAGAGTCGTAATTCTGAAGTTTCTATCGTAGTAGGTGCTGCTACGGAAACTACGGAGGCGGTGGCGATATAAGCGAATACGTTGCGCATAAAATTCTCCTAAATTAAAAAATATGAATATTCTTTAACGAGAATCTTAAATGAGCAGTCGAACCTTCTTGAGCGGGGAATAGAATGTACTTTCGGAGTGTTGTTGTTCCGAAATGGAATAAGCCTCTATATTTTGAAGCCGAAAGAATGAGCCAATTCCTTCGGAATGGAATTGGGAAGGATCTGTCTCGATCTTTTCGGCTTCTTTTTCTGCCGTGCCTAAAAGCGCGAGGCAGCCTAAGGAGTCTATGCTTCTGTATATCTCTTGGTCTAATTGCTTCTTAAAATAACGGTATTCGTAGGACCCAGTCTCGTTCGTAGAAGCAGAGACTGAGAAACTCAGTATAAACAGTCCGAATAATAACCGGGAGATCATTAAAAATTTGACCTGACCTAGAATTTACAGGTTCATTATAATTCATTTTTTGCACGGAGTCGAATCTTAAAACCGCAAGAGAGGCATTTCAATTTTTACAAATTTGCTTCATTTATACGCATTTGTTTAACGATTGACTTGGGTCGGTTGGGATGGACCCTGATTGGATATATCCGTGAAATGCGGGCCCGGAAGATTCGTATCGAATAAGGGTCTACTTTTCGGTGTTAGATATATTAGAAAAAAATTATGAACAAGATCGCTTATTTATTAGTGTTTCTTTTTGCATTTCTTGTTTGGGACTGCGCCTCCGAGGAAGTCAAAGAAAATAGAAAGATCGAAAAGATCATGAGAGTTAGAGCCGGGGGAGGGCTTCGACTCAGAGTCGCTCCGAATATTCAGGCCAAGAAAATAGACGTGGTCACCGATGGTGATGCGGTCGAGACTTTTGGTGAAGTAGGAGAAGTTGAAATCCAAGACGGAAAGCAAGGCCGTTGGGTCAAAGTAGTATGGAAGAAAAAAGAAGGGTATGTGTTCGGAGGTTTTCTAGAATCCGTGCACATAAAATAATTCGTGGATTTTTCCTTCCCGCGATTTGTCTTGGCAGAAGTTACCTATTATTAAGGTCATTCTATTGAAACGTTTTTTAAATCGATTCTTACATCATTTCTATTTGGAGAATGCAGCCGGATATTTTGCTGCGGCCACAGCGCTAATCACAACCTATTCCTTGCTAGTCAATCCAAGCTTCGGGATCCTGAATGCTTCTATTATTGAGGAAGGAAAATGGTGGGACGTGGCATTATTTGCCTTTCGTCTATATTCTCCGAGCGAATCCGCTGACGGAAGTATTATGCCTTGGATTTCCATGGCGATCTATTCGTATGTCATCTTCTTTGTAGGAAGAATGATAGAGGAGGATTTGGGATCTCCTAAATTCAATCTATATCTTTGGTCTGCGATCATTCATATCACTATAGGGGCAGTTCTCTCTATTTATTATCCTTTGTACGTAAATACCAGGCTGATCTATGAATGCTTGTTGATCGCACTTGCGATCCGGATGCCGAATGCAGAATTATTCATTCTTCCAATCCGGATGAAATGGATCGGGGCCGCGATTTTTGTCTTCTTAGTGATAGGAAGGTTCGAGGAAGTAAAAATGACCGGTTCTTATCTTCCTTTAGCTGGACTTCTCTTCGGATTTTCGAATTTAGTCTTATTCTTCGGAAAGGATCTATTCTCCTCTTTTCGACAAAACGCCAGAGCCAATTCTTGGGCCGTAAAAAAGAAAGAGCAAGATGTGTTTACGGTGCATCGCTGTTATATTTGCGGAGCGACAGAAGCTACGAATCCTTATTTGGAATTTCGTTATTGCGTAGATTGCACCGATCATGAGTATTGCGAAAATCATTTGCATTCCCATAATCATATCCGATGAATTCCCTCCGGAAAGAATTCGGAATATAGTAACCGGATTGACTTTCTAAAAATCAAAGAGTGAAATTTTCCAGCATTTTGCTCGGGGACAAGTTTTCGGGAACGGTTTATAGGAAAATCCGGTTATGAATCTCGTAATCCAAAGACTTGAAGAAATTTTCGCGTCTATTCCCCTTCCGCTTTTGGATATCTGGGGAAGGTTCGGCTATATAGTCGGGATCTTTCTGATGGTTTCCGCATTTGGCGGATTCACATTCCGTGCCGGTGGAAATTGGAATTTTGGCCGTCAGAGACAAGTCTGGGATGCGCCGGCGTTACTCAGCGTTGCATTTACCTTCGTTCTGATCTTTGTTACCGGTTATATCGGATCCTTTATCGTACTAGTTCCCGGTGCTCAGACCTTTGAGTCGCTCAAGGATCTTTCCGTTTTTGTTTGCATTCTTTTATTCGGATATCCCGCTTTAATTGCAGTGCCTTTTGCTTATGGACTCTCGGATCTGATCGAGGGAGTTCCTCCAAATTTTCTAGCGGACTGGTTCTTAGGTTACTTCATCAATCCTTCCTGCTTCTGGGTAGCATACCAGTTGATCGGAAGGGATCCCGATTTTAGAAGGCCTAAAACTTGGAGCTTATACTTTCTATTCGTAATTATCTTTATGAGCATCGAGCCTCAGCTTTGGGGCTATATCTGCTCGGATAAGTTCACTCCGGAAATCTCATATAGAAACATTACGCCTGCACTCTTCTTTACTACTGGGATTACTTGGGCTTTTGCTCCTTTCGCAGTTCTGATCGCGTATCCTGTATCAAGAAAATATAATTTATTCTGGGCGGAGATCCCGGGACATATCCAAGAGTCTGTTCTGAGTTATAAGGAATGGTATTGGGAGAACGGAAAGAAGCATAAGGACATGCTCGGCTACGGTTGGCCGATCCGAATGTTCTTAGTAGGGCCTTTCATTCTTTTGGTATTGATACTTGTGGGATCCACTGCTTACTTAACTCTCAGAAGTTCGGAGATCGCGGCGGATAAGATGGCTTCTAGGCTACACCAAGAGATCTCGGAGAATATAAATCTTCAATTGGATGCTGCTCTTGCAGGATCTTCTTCTTTGGATTTTCAGAAGATACAAAAACTACTTCATGGCACGAATATCGCACGTAGCGGAAGAGCATTCATCATAGATAGAGAAGGAAAAGAGATCGCTACTTCATTTGCTTCTAAGGAAGAAGATACTCCTTCTATAGAGAGTTCCGATCAAGTGGCAAGAGATGCGGTGCAGGCTCTACTTTTGGATTCAAAGGACTTGAAGAGGATCAAGTCGGCCTTCCAGTTCAGATTCGATGTCGTAACTGCTAAGCCTGTTTCAAGAGAGACTTGGCTCGCTCAGGTAACTCCTTATCAGGATTTGAGCGGGAATATACAATGGATCGTAATCACTGCGATGCCCGCTTCTTATTATTTGGAAGGAGTAAGATTAGGAAATAGCGAATCTGCAAAAGTATTTGCGATCGCATTGCTTCTCTCTTTGTTAGTGGCGGTCTTCTTGGCCGGAGTGGTCACCGCGCCGATCAGCAGGATGTCGGTCGCTAGCCAGGCAATGGCAGAAGGAGATCTAACGCAAAGGGTTCCGACTAGTCGATTGGAGGAATTGGGAACCTTATCCCTTTCTTTCAATCACATGGCGGAACAATTGCAGGACGCCTTTCACCAAATGAAATTGATCGAAGAGAAATTGCTCGAGAGAAATCAATTCATAGAATCCATTCTGGATATTACTCCGGATATACTTTATATCTACGACCTGAAAGAGAGAAAGAACGTTTATAGCAACAACAGCGTTTATAGAATGCTCGGTTACACTATGGAAGACATTAAGGATATGGATTCCAATATAATGCCTCGACTCATGCATCCGGAGGATTTCGAGAATTATAGCAAGAATATTTTCCCAAGATACTTCTCTGCGAGTGATAAGGATCTTATCGAATATCAATACAGATTGAAACATTTGGAAGGGCATTGGATCTGGCTGGTTTCCAGAGCCTTGATCTATCGCCGAGAGCCAGACGGGACTCCGATCCAGATCTTCGGGATTGCGAACGATATCACAAAGAACAAGCAAGCAGAAGAAATGATCCTGGATCTGAATGCAAATTTGGAGAAGAGGATCGACATTAGAACAGAAGAGTTGAAGAAATCCAATTCAGATCTGGTCGAAGCGGTAGAATATCAGAAAAGTATAATGAAGGAGCTGCGAGAAACCCAGGGGCAGCTTCTTCTTTCCGAAAAATTGGCTGCATTAGGTCAATTGGCTGCGGGAATGACTCATGAATTGAACACTCCTTTGGGCGCCATCGTTTCTTCGAATCGAGCAATTATAGATATTCTTTATACCGAGATCAAAGAGATCCCGGACCTGATCCTGAACTTGGATACCGAAGAGAGGGCGAATTTTAAGATACTTCTGGATGAAAGTCTGAAAGAGACCTCGCAATTGGAGATCCTTCCGAATCGCTCCTTGAGAAAGGAGATGATCTCTAATTTAAAAGAATGGAATATTCCAAATCCAGAAAGTGTGTCGAACCTGATCCTGGAAATGGGACTGCATAGTTTGGGAAATAGACTTCCCGATCTATTGAGAGGAAGAAATTCTCTCAAGACATTGAATGCTGTCTCTTCGATCGCATCGGTGGTTCGATTGAGTAATGTGATCTCGATTGCAACAGGAAAAGCTTCTTACGTAGTGGATGCCCTAAAACATTATCTGAATCCTGGAGATAAGCAACAGCAGCCAGAGGATGAGATCTCTCCGATCGATATAGAGGCGGAAATTGAGACTATCCTGACTCTCTATCATAATAAAATAAAATTCGGAGTCGAGATCGTCAAAAGATACGAAACCAAGGAAAAATGTTTCGGTGACGCAAATAAACTCAATCAGGTTTGGATCAACTTACTAAATAACGGATTGCAAGCCATTAATTACGAAGGCAAAATAGAGATTTCAATCGAAAAGACGGAGAACTGGGTGGTCGTTTCCTTTATTGATTTTGGCTCGGGCATTCCTAAAGAGATACAAGCCAAGATCTTTGATCCGTTTTTTACCACAAAAAAACCGGGGGAAGGGATCGGACTCGGTTTGGATATTTCAAAAAAGATCGTAGAAAAGATAGGCGGAAAAATCGAATTTGAATCCCGACCGGGAAGAACTAAATTTAGCGTGTGGCTAAAATCCGTTAATTCGGAGAAAGGGGAGCCTATTGGAAACCAAGACTAGACAAGAAGCAATCCTATGCGTGGATGACGAAGCGATCATCCTGATCACTCTGCAGAAGGAATTAAAAAGACAGCTAGGGGACGAGTATCTCTATGAGACCGCGATGAGCGGAAACGAAGCCCTGGAGATCATAGATGACTTGGTTTCTGCAGGAGTGAATGTAATTTTGATTTTGTCTGATTGGTTAATGCCTGGATTGAAGGGCGACGAATTCCTAGCCATAGTCCATCAAAAATATCCTCATATACAATCCATATTAGTTACCGGGCATATAGATGCCGAGGCGGCAGATAGAGTGAAGAGAGAAGCCGGCACGTATGCAGTCATCTCAAAGCCTTGGGATGTAAAAAAGCTTATGGATGCGGTCCGCTTTTGTTGCAGTAAATGAACTGTTTTGGGCATCAAACGAACGATTGTTCGGAGCAAGTCTTCTCTTTGGAAAACGAATTGACCTTTCCTTTTTGAGGAAGATACTGATTTTCCCAAGGGAATCTCTTTAAGATGCTACAAAACAATTACTTCAGCGACGTGGCTGATCTACAGCTTCATTTCGATCATATTATCAATTGGAAAGAGATCATAGACTCTTACGAAAACGGATTTACGGATGCGGCCAAGTATAGAGCCGGAGACGAAAGATTCGCAACTGCTCCTTCTTCTTATGATGAAGCGAAAGAATATTATAAAACTCTGTTAGAGTCCGTCGGCGAATTTGCAGGAAAGGAGATTGCTCCTTTCGTGGCAGAGTTGGATCGAGAGGGAGTCCGTTTCAAAGACGGAAAGGTAATCTTCCCCGAAAAACTATTAGAGATCGTTCGCAAGGCAAGGGATGCGGGATTACAACCTACCGGATTCTCCCGAAAATACGGCGGCCTGGGAGTTCCTTGGTCTGTTCGAGCATTCTTTAGCGAAATCTTATATAGAGTGGATGCTTCTGTCTGTATCGCGATCGGTTGTGTGAATCTCGCTGAAATCATTGAAAAGAACGGAAGCGAAGAATTAAAAGATGATTGGCTTCCTAGATTGGCTGCGGGTGAATTCGCCTGTGCTATGGGGCTTACCGAGCCCGATCATGGTTCCGATCTTCCAGGGCTTAGGACAAGAGCGACTCTTAAGGAAGGAAATACCTACCTTCTAAACGGGACCAAGAGATTTATCACGCAAGGTTGCGGCACGGGAGAGATCCCTGCGATACTCTTACTACTTGCGCGCACAGGGAATCCAGGAAGTGGCGCGAGAGGTCTTTCCTTCTTCTTAGTGCAATCCAAAGACATACAGATCGCAGGAATAGAAAAGAAGATGGGACTTCATTGTTCTCCTACTTGCGAAGTGGTCCTAGAAAATACGCCTGGCATTCTGATCGGCGAGGAAGGGCATGGCCTAGTCAAGCATACTATGGGAATGTTGAACGGCGCAAGAATGGGAATCTCCCAGCAAGGCGTTGGGATCGCACAGGCAGCGTTAGGCGAAGCTAAGAAGTACGCCGCGGAAAGGATCCAATTCGGAAAACCGATAGAGACGATTCCCGCTGTTCGAAAAATACTTCGCAGAATGGAAAGAGAGACCATGGCGATGCGTTGTCTTATGCTAGAAGGTGCTCGTGCGATGGACCTCTATTATTTCAGAGGAGAGCATCTGAAAGAGAAGGGGGCCACGGACAGGGATCTTAAGTCAGATGTGGTCCTGAAATATTGGGAAAGACTCGCAAGCATCCTTACTCCAATTTCCAAGTTCTATTGTTCCGAGAGTTGTGTGAAGATCGCAGGAGATGCGGTTCAAGTTCACGGAGGCGCAGGCTTCACTGAGGACTATGATGTTTCTAGGATCTATAGGGATGCAAGGATTACTACCATCTATGACGGTACTTCTCAGATCCAAGTCAATGCGAGCATCGGTGGAATTACCACAGGAATGAGCAATCATGGATTCTTGAGAGAATACATAGAGAATGAATGGTCTCATTTTCCTACCGAAGAAACCAAACTACTTTCAGATGCATGGGATGTTTACCAAGATCTAATGGGAATTCATAAGGATCTTCCTGCTTCCGAAGATAAGGAAGAAACTGCGGATGAGATTGTTTGGGCTACTGCAAGATTACTTTCAGGACTTCTATTCTATCGATCCACTCTGAGGATGCCGGAAGATTCAAGAACGGAAAGACTATCTCATGTAGACGAATACAATTTGGATAGTCTAGGTTATATGGAAGGGCTAAGAGCTCGCTTGAAGATCAAAGCCGCATCCATACAAGCAGTTTAAAGTAATTTACGAATCCGAAAAATTCTTTTCCGCCTTATTTTAAAGTAAGGGATCCTTTTAAGGAATGGAATTTTTCGTTCGGTAATTTACCTTCTCCGCCTTCAGAAAGGGAAGGTTGGATCGAAAGTACAAAATACATATCGACTTCTCCTTTTCCTTTAGCCTGGATCTTTCCTCTGTGTTCGCACACGAAGAAATCTTTTACTATTTCATACGTTGCGCCGGAGATATTGACATAGCCTGCCTTGCCGGAGGATTCCATTCTACTCGCAGTATTGACTGCATCTCCCCAAACGTCATACGCGAATTTATCTGATCCTATGACTCCGGAGGTTACCGGACCAGTATGAATGCCTACTCTTAATTCCCAGAAAGGAAGACTCTGGGCCGCTTTGCTCTCGGCGATTTGCTTCATAAAATTCTGAAATTCTAAACCTGCCAAACAACTGTCCACTGCATGGGAGAAGTTTGCGCTTGGGATCCCTCCAGCGCACATGTACGAATCACCGATGGTTTTCAATTTTTCCAATCCTCGATCGGAAACCACCGAATCGAATTTAGAAAAGCAAGCATGTAGATTCTCTACCAAAGCAGCAGGTAACATTTCCTCTGCGGTCTTTGTAAATCCTACGAAGTCGGTAAAGAGAATAGTGGCAGAGTCATAATACACTGGCGAAACAGTTCCCTTCTCCTTTAATTCTTCTGCGACTGTTTTTGGAAGAATGTTCAAAAGCAATCGATCACTTTTGGCTCTTTGTATCTCTGCTTCGTTACGAGCTTCTACAGTGCGGTCTCTTTCTTCCGATAATTCTTTCGTTCTTTCGATGACCTTTTTTTCCAAATGCAATGATAACTCTTCGCTCGTATTGAAGGCCTTTGCGACCCTTCTTCCAAGCATCGCTGCGTTGGAGAACGTTAGTAAGAATAGACCCGCTGGAGTAAGATATCCCGGACCTATATGATAAAGATAGAATATGAAGTCGTTGATAACGGATGCAAAGAATAATACCAATCCTGATAACATGAGCAATGCACCGTCTTCCTCTTTGAAGGAAGCTATGATCAGAACAACGATCGCGTATGATCCACCTGTCGCGATCAAAATCTGGTAGAATGGAAGAGTATGCGAAAACAGTGCAGGCGGCAGTACTATTACGGACACACAAATAGACAAAGACAGGATTAGAATTGCGATGATTCCGGATTTATGGAAACGATTCGGAAATAATCTGCGGACGAAGAGAGCCATGATAGGCACTCCCAAATAGAAGGCCAAATATTCAGCCTTGATCATGATGACCCAAGGGACAAAGGGTACGGCCTCTCCCAAGAATCTTTCTCCACTTAGAAGAACTCTCATTGTGATCGTAAGGCAAATGAGAGAGAACCAAAGCGTCTCAGTGTCTTTTTTTCTGTAAAAGAATAAGCCCATGTGGTAGAGACCCATGATGAGTAATGCCCCAGCAAGAAATGCGCTTGTTAACCTCAATCTATCTCTTGCTCCAAAGATCTTTGTAGCTTCTCCCAAGATTATGGGCATCTGAAATCCGCCGTTCCTATGGACGTGATTAGAGACATGCACGACCACCTGTACTTCCGTACGAGGAGAAACAGGAGAGGTTTGAGGAAGATATTCGGCACGTTCCTCGGCTTCCGAAGTGCCTACGATTCCGTTGCCAGCGACCCTCTGCCCGTTCCAATAAATATCGTATGCGGAGCCTTGTCCGTCATCTACTCGGATCGCTAAATTAGGTGAATTCTCCGGCAAGAGTAACGTTAGACGATATGTCGCCTGCCCGATCGGGCTTGCAGGCTTTCCATCCACCTCGTAACCATTCCAAAGTCCAGGGATCGATATCAGTCCTGTAGGATGAGGGACTTCTTCTTCCTCAAAGATATGAGCCGGAATGAGTTCCATCCAATAGAATTGCCAGTCTCCGTTGAGCTCTGCGCTCCCATCCTTCTGAAAATCCCAATCCCTCAAATCTAGGATGCCGTCTTTTGCGGTCGGAAAGTGCCGCCTAGAGGAATCCGCACAGGAGAAAATGAACAAACTGGAAACCAGAGCGATAATAAGAAAGGAGTGAGTTTTTAAAGGAAAACGGAGCATAGATCAATCGAACAGATGAAGGGTAGAAACCGACTTCTGCGAGCTTTTTTTCATGGAAACACTTATACTTTTTGGGAATTGGTCGATGGAAATAACAGGAGGGGACTATGCCCGCATTCTCGATACCGGGATTAAGTTCCGGCCAGGACACAAACCAGATCGTAAAGAAGCTTGTGGAATTGGAATCCAAGCCGATCCGTCGTCTGGAAAGACAGAACGGATATAATCAGGCCCAAGTAAAGGCTTGGAACGATCTCAAGACCCTGACCACTGACCTCCAAAATAAGACCAGAGAAATCACATCATTTACCGCGCCATTTGCGACCAAGGCAATTGTATCCGATCCGGAAGGCGTAATTACGGGCGACGCGGCTCGTTCTGCAAGTAGCGGAAAGCGCAAGATAGAAGTGAAGGAGCTCGCCACCTTCCATCAAATCTCCGGAGATCCGATCGACTCCGAGAGAAAGATCCCTGCAGGAACTTTCAAGATCCTTTCCGGAGAAAATGAGAAGGAGATCGAATTTCCAGGTGGAACCATCCGCGATCTATATCTTTCCATCCGCACCGGCGCTGCAGGAATCGTTCAGCCAACCACTGTAAAAGTGGACCAAGATAAAACAGTATTAACTCTCGCTGCTTCTCAATCAGGCAAAGACAATCAATTGAAGTTCGATGATCCGAACGGTGTCTTAAAGGCCGCCGCTCTTGTGGGAGGAATGCTTCCTCAGGATCCTCCTCAAGTCTTTCCTTTGCCTTGGGAGCCTGGACAGACGAACGCATTTCAACCCGAGAAATATGGAATGGATGCGACTGCAAAGCCTGTCTTTATTCCGGCTAACGCAGAGAAGAAGGAACCGTCCAAGGTAAAACTAAGCGCCAAGCAAGCCTTTCAGTTCCATGTGGATGCTAAGGAAGGAAAGAAGGGAGCAAGAATAGAAGCCACTCTTTCCGAACCATTGGAAGAAGGAGAGACGATCTCTCTAGGAGTTCTCTACGACCAAGATGAACAAGACAAGATCTTATTAGAGACCGCATATCATAAGGAAGGCAAGGTCCGAATTACTTTGAAATCATCTATGGAAGGGAAAAAGATCCATAAGGTGATCGTTGTCAATCAAACCGGAAAAGAGAAGGAATTCTCCAGTTTCAGATTTGTTCTTCCTGCAGAGTTCAACGGAGCGAAGCCCGCAAAGACTATAGTGGAAGCAAAGGACGCTTCCTTTACAGTGGACGGGATAGAGGTCACTCGCCCTAAGAACGAAGGACTGACCGACGTTCTGGACGGAGTGCTGCTAAACTTAAATAAGAAGAGTGAAGGACCGGTTACCGTCGACATCAAAGTGGATTCCGCAAAAGGAATCAAGATGGTCAAGGAATTCATAGAAGCATATAATAATGTACTAAAATACTCTAAGGATGCAACCGCAGTCAATAAGGAAAGCGGTACTTCCGACGCTAAGCTAGAGGATCCGGATATTACTCGGTCTTTTTGGGAAGGAAAAGGTAAAACTGGAATTCTTGCAGGAGAGAATTCTGTCATTCGACTGATTGCTGGAATGAAAACCATAACCACTTCTTCTTTTCCTGCATTGGGGAACTCTGAGATCAGGACACTTGCGGACGTAGGAATTTCCACTGGAGAAGTAGGAAGTAAATGGGCCGATATCCAGGAAGGATATCTCGCATTAAACGAAGCAAAGCTCTCGGCTAAATTGGCTGAGAATCCGGATGCAGTTCGAAATCTATTCGCGCAGGACACGAACTCGGATGCAAGAATGGATACGGGTGTCGGGATCGACCTTGTTGAGCATCTGAAGCCTTATACTCAGTATGCAGGTGGTTTGGTCACGAGCAAGATCAAACTCTTAGAAGAACAGGTCTCGGATAATAATAAGAAAATTAAGAATTTTGAATCTCACCTTCTAAGCTATGAGAAGAAGTTAAAAGAGAAATTCTTGTACATGGAACAAGGTGTCGGAAGGAACAAAGCCGTTGGCTCTTATCTCAGCAATAACCTGAGAAGCCAGGGCGGAGACGACGGTAAGTAAGAAATCATAAGGATAAACGGAGGAATCACCGTGGAAATATTCGTAAACGATCAGAAATTGGAAAGTGCCTTCGAGAATGAGAAAAACCTAGGAGAGGTTTTCGATGCAGTAGGCCGTTGGGTGGAATCAAACGGTAAATTCCTGCTCTCCTGCTTAGTAGACGGAGAAGAATTCCAAGCGGGAACAATGCGTGATTCTTCCATCGCGAAAGCGAATAAGATGGAATTTTATGTAGGAGAAGAGTTGGATATTCTGATCAGCTCCTTGAATGAATTAGATTCTTATGTGGACAAGGTTGGGACCACCTTGTTAGGCAGAGATAGCCTTACCGAAAAAGAAACAAAAGAACTCACAGATGGAATGTATTGGATCAAGACTCTTCTGGATTCTGCGGGCAAGCTCTTGAAATTGAAGTATGATCAGATCAAGCCAATGGGTACCGGAAACACGGTGGAAGAGATCATGAGCGCTCTTCAATCCAAAGCAGGAAAATTAGAAGGAACTGCAGCTATCGAGGAATTTTTGGAATATCTGAGAGATATGAAATTATTCGTGATGGATCTGGTTGCAAGGGCTTCCGTACTGGATCTGGATCTTCCTATCTTAAGAGAGATCTTGGATACTTTCATTAAGGCTCTTCCTGCATTGAAGGAAAGTTTCGTAAAAGTAAATGAAAGCTACCAATCCGGAAAGGATGAGGTTGCTACTCATCTTCTGACCCAATCCGTATCTCAGATCAACGTATTACTGACTTCGTTTATCACTCTTAGACAAAAGCTTCCTGGCATGGACTTCTCCAAGATCCAGATTGCAGAAAGGACTTTTGAAGAGAAGACAAACGATCTGAATGATACTCTTGCTTCGGTAGCTCTTGCCTTAGAAGAAAAAGATATTATTCGTGCCGGAGATATCATCGAATACGAGATCCCTGCAGTTTTAGATGAGCTTCTTCCATTCTTGGAAAAAGTAAAAGAACAAGCGGATTCTTTGGCAGTTTAAGCCGATTCGGAGATCTCTAAACAGAACAGAGTTAGATCGTCCGTCATGATCCCGTCCCCAAAAGATTCCGAATAGGAAACTAGGGAACGGATGAGTCCGTCAGAATCCTGGTAGGAGAGTTTCTTGACTGCTTCTACCAGGGTTGTATTGCCCATGGGGATCCCTTTGGAACCTCTTACCTCGAATAATCCGTCAGAATAAAGTAAGATTCTATCTCCCGCCTGCAATTGGATCTGATAATCCTCTAGGATTGGAGTTCCTACTGCGAGTAGAACTCCTCCTTTTCCCGGTAGATCCAGTGTCTCTCCCTTTCTAAGCAAGAGTCCAGCGTGATGACCTGCATAACTATATTCTAATATTAGAGTTTTAGGATCGAACCTAAGATACATGGCCGAAATGAAATGCTGGGTGACAACGGACGAAAGAAGATCGTTCGTAAACAATAAGCCTTCCTTGGGCTTACTGCCTTTTCTGGAGACTACATTGAAAGAGATGGAGGCCATCGCTGCAACCATAGCGGATGAGATCCCGTGACCGGAAACATCCGCAAAAAGGATCTCGATCTTTCCATCTACACTTTCTGCGCAGTTGAGAACGTCTCCTCCTACATGATCATACGGCCTGAAATAAGAGAAGATCTTGAACTTTTCCGAATCCGGAAAAGTCCGAGTAGTGATCGTATTTTGCACTTCTCTCGCTATATCCAGATCTCTGACTACTCTGGAATAGAGCATGTTGATCTTTTCCGAAGCTTCTTTCTTTTCAGTAATGTCTCTCAGGACGTAGACCTTGCCCAGATCTCTTCCTGAAATAGGGATCTCGGACTTGGACACTTCCAAATATACTGGGCCGGTTGAATAGATGGTTTCGTCATCGATCCGGATCTCTTTCGCAGGAGACTCGCTCTTCTTCTTGAAGTCCATGCGAGTGAAAGGCTTTCTTGTAAATCCATCCAGAAAGTTTCCGAGATCCAATTTCTCAGGAGCAGAAGAAGATTTAGAAAATCCTAATATTTCCTTTGCGCTTTCATTCCAATACAATAATTCATCCGCTGTCGAGAGTAGAATCACGCCCTCTCTTAATTTCGAATAGAGTTGTAGAGCTATCTTTTCTAATCGGATTTCCAAGAAACCGTACTTTGCAATCGCTATAAATACGCAGAGAGATTGGATTACGCTCGCGCTTCCACTTAGAGGAGGGTAATGCAGATCTCCTTGAGAAAGGATCCTAGGTAGGATTGTAGTCAAGAAACCGAGTATAGACGTGAGAAATGTACCAAAGGCCAAGAGATAACATTGCTTTCTGAAACCTATCTCTTCTTTTCTAGATTCATAAAGCAGAAGAAAGATCGCATAAACTGCGGGAGTGACGATAAGAACATTTACTCCGTACACATACAAAGGACCAGGAAGGAGCATGTCTCCCCAATATTTTCTTTCTACTCCCCCGATGATCCAGTCAGTAGTGAGAGTGATCGGAAAGATAGCTAATGCCAGTCCTCTCAATAGATAGAGAAGAATATTAGGATTCTTTGATAAAAATGCGAATACGAATTCTAAGAAAAGTGTTCCCGCCAGTAACCAGGAAATGGAACTTATCTTGAAGATCCAAGGCATCCAATGAATGGGCAAGAAGGACCAATACAGAACAATGGAAATGATCCAAAGGCTTAAATCTCCCGCGTAGAGTAGGTAGAGATGAACTACTCTGTGCTTTCCTTTTAAGGCGAGCACATAGGTGAATAAGGAGAGATTTAAGAACAGGGCTAAGAGAGGAACGATCAGATACGGATTCATTCGGAACCGATCTCCAGGGCCAGCATGGCTAGATCGTCGTTATGTTTTCCATTCCCGAAATCCAAGGCTCTTTTATGTGCTGCTTCTAATAAGAAACGGGTGTCTTGGTCCGCCATCGTGCTGATCCAAGATAGAAATTCTTCGTAACCGAGTATTTCTCCTAGCTGATTTTTCACTTCGTATAGACCGTCTGAGTAGAATAAGAGACGATCCGAGTGGGTCAAATCGAAACTATAATCGTTCAAGTGCAATTCTTTGATTGCAAGTAGGATCCTTCCTTCTCCTTCTAATGGGAGCACGCTACCGTTTCTCAAGATCAGGATCGGATGGTGGCCTGCGTAGGAAAATTTCACTCTGCTCTCTTTAGGATAAAAGCTTGCATATACCGCCGAGATATGGTGATGCAATACCACTTTAGAAAGCATATCATGAATTTCTGATAGACTTTCCGCGGGAGAGAGAAGTTTATCCGATACGATCTGAAAGGCTATGGAGAGCATTCCCCCGACCATCGCAGAAGCGATCCCATGTCCGGAGACGTCTGCAAATAATATATCCACTCGATCCGAATCATGCTCTATCACTCTTAGCATGTCTCCTCCCACTTTGTCTATGGGCTGAAAGAAGGAGTGGATCTTATAAGAGTCCTTGTCCGGAAATTTCTGAGTGATGATAGAAGCCTGAGTGACTCTCGCAATCTCTAAATCGTTTACTATCTGAGAATAGAGCTGATGTATCTTTTCTTGCGAGGCTTTTCTCTCTGTGATATCTCTAAGTAGGTAAAGAATTCCAGATTCTTCGTCAGTGATCTTGATTTCGGAAAGAGTCAGTTCTACGAATTGAGGTACTGTCTTTTTCGAAAGCTGATAATCTCTTGGAAAATGATCTTGGTCCTCTCTATAACCTCCAAAGTATTCTTCCGGACGAAAGAATCCGTCTTTAGAAGGAGAACCATCCAGAATAGAGATCGCAGCTTGGTTAGCAAAAAAGAATTCGTGGTTCTCTTTGGTGAGAACGATCCCATCATGAATGTCTCTGAACAATTCAACCGCGATCCTTTCTAGACTGATATTGAGAAATCCATACCGAGTGATCGCAACGAAGATGAAGATTGCTTGAATGGTAATGGAAATCGGTGTCAAGGGAACGAAAAGATATCTACCTTGCTCATCCAGATTAAATAATTCTGTGTAAGCGCTGATCGCAAGAGCGAAACTAGAACCAGCTATCCAAAGATTCAATTGGATCTTGATCTTTTTCTGTCTGGTCTTAGATCTTTCTCGGATGAGAAGTACTAGTCCCCAAATTGCAGGAAAGCTAACAGCGATCGTACTTAAGGGAACAAATAGGATTCCAGGTAGAAGTTCATAACCCCAGTCATACAAGACAGAGCCTTTGATGACTAGATCAGTCGAAGCGGTGAGTAAGATCGTCGCCAGAACAAAGAATCTGAAGAAGGGAAGGGCTATTGTCGAACGAATGTTTAAAAATCTATAAACCGTTTCTAATAATAAAAGTCCTACAGGCAGCCAAGTAAAGCAGGTAAGCTTGAAGATCGCAGTCATCCATTCGGGAGGAAGCATTCCCCAATAGAGAATAAAACAAATCTGCCAGAGATTTAAGAAGAATACGAAGCGAAGGAAATCCCGGATAACGGCGCTTCTGAACCTCCTTGCAAAAACGTAAGAAATTAAAAGAGTATTCGTGATTAGAGCGCTTATTGGCAGAAATAGGTAATAATTCATAAACCCGAACGCACCGGGGCATCCTAACCGAATCCTGATTACGGATCAATCCCGAATGACTTGGCGACGGGGCTTTTTGAGGGCCAAAAAGAGCGTTTGGATAGGCTAGAATTTATTGAAAAAAGACGTCCGCGGTTTTCGGAAAATGATTTGCGTTAGACGACATTGAGTCTATCATTGGCGCGACTAACGCTTCGAAACACGGGCTTTAAATCAAAGTGAATATGGGGGAGGGGATTCTTTGGAAGCTATAGAAACTCAATCTCCCTACTTCACGCGAGAGTCCGGCCTTCCACTTTTGAAAGAGGCTCCCATATTATCCCTGAAGGGGATTTCACTTACTCCGATTTGCGTCTGCCCTCAATGCGGGTCCGAAAACAAAACTCCATGGGCAAAGTCCAGAGGTCGCTTAAGGGATTGGGCGGCATTTTTGGAAGAAGTTAGATTCGTAGTTTGCACGAACGAATCTTGCATGGCCAATTTTACTTTAGGGTATTTATTAGAATTCCCAAAAGGAACAATCACATTAAATAAATCGAATCTACTCAAGGCGATGGTTTCTTGGTTCGAGGAATTTTCGGGCCAACCTCTTCCATTAGCAGAAGACGGGGATACTGAGGACCTGAGATGGGATCCTTTTTTTCACGCAGTCCCGAATTGGGCGGATCATATTCCAATAACCTTATTTACGAATATATTACGTTATACCCCTCCTAAAGACTTAGAAGGCATCTTATTGGGGAGAAAAGGAATTTCGCTATTCGGGGGATTTCCGATCCGCTGCGTGATCTGATTATCTTTCCGCAAGGATCTTGCGAGAAACGGTTTCGTCTTTCTTGAGTTGATCCACCAACGCGTCTATTCCGGAGAATTTGATCTCCGAGCGGATCCTTTCTGAGAAGAGTATTCTTACCTTCTTACCGTAAATATCGCCGGAAAAATCGAATATATGGCTTTCTAACGTGATCGCATTCTCACCGAAGGTTGGATTGTAACCAATATTGATCATAGAAGGATAGGCTTTGCCATCTATCTCTGTTCTGCCTGCGTAGACTCCTACTCCTGGCAATATGAGTTCTGGAAATGGTTTCACGTTTGCAGTAGGAAACCCTATGGTTCTTCCTCTTTTGTGACCTTCTACTACTGTGCCGGAGACAGAGAATTCTCTTCCTAAACATTCTTCTGCTTCGGCGACTTTTCCTTCTCTCAATAAGGAGCGAATATAGGAGCTGGAAAGTTTCATGCCGCCTAGAAAGACAGGATCCAGTTTTTCCAGATCGTATCCAAACTCGGAAGAATACTTTTGGAGTAATTCGAAATCTCCTCTTCTTCCCTTACCGAAGCAATGATTGAAACCGATGAGTATGGATTTTGCTCCCAATTCCTGGATGAGAATATTCTTGAGGAATTCTTCCGCTTCCATCTGCGCAAATTCGAGAGTGAATGGGACTACGATCAACCAGTCAATCCCGTAGGATTCTATTAGATTTTCTTTATCTGTTTGGGTGGTGATGCCGCCTAGATCCTTGTCCTTTCCGAGGACCATTGCGGGATTTGGGTAATAGGTGATTACGCAAGAGGGAAGACCCTTTTCGAGAGAGATCTCTTTGGTCCTTTCCAAAAGAGCCTGGTGGCCCAAATGAATTCCATCGAAATTCCCCAAGGTCACAACCGTGGAAGTCTTTAAGCTGCTTTTTAAGTTCTCCAGACTTCTAAGAATTTTCAAGTTTCCCTCCGAAGGACGGTCGATACTCTAAAAAGATGGACCGGCTCCGATTTGCAATACTCTTATTCTTGATTTCGACCACTGCCGGACAGAGTCCGATCGGTCAGGAAAATCGGAAAACGAAAAATTATGAGAATTTCGCCAAACCAATGGGTGGAGAATCCTATATTTCCGAGGATTATAAAACCTTTCCTGAGCTTTCCGTCTGGGGCCTGCATAACGGATTGAAACTGGCTCCGGATAGAAAAGACCCAGCCCCTGGAGCAGGAACGGGGCGACTCTTTGACAATCAGTGTAGAATGGTGCCGGAACAAGGTTTGGACATTCTACTGATTGCAGATCCGGATCGAAAGGACGAGATCTACGTGTATATAGACCTGACCTTATTCGAAAAAACGGAGCATGCCAATTTTCTCCCGGACAGAGAGCTAAGAATACTCGCAAACGGAGTAGAGAAGAGAAGGGTTCGCTTTCCCAATTCCAGGTTATATTCTAAGGCATTGTATTCTGGAACCCCGCCAGTCTATATTCGAGTAGATCCCTCGGAATTGGTCCAAGGAAGACTGACTTTGAGCTTATTGCCTATGGCGGGGGATAAGGGAAGATTCTGGGGAGTTTGGGACGTTTTTCTGTCCTACACGGCTCCCGAGTATCCTGAATAGATCAAGGGAACTGGCTTGTGAACTCTGCTTCTGAAAGCGTCTGGAAGTAAGAAGTAAGTCCGGCAACCTTAAAGACCTTTTCGATCGCAGCCTTCATATTCGCGATGAAAAACTTGCCGTTCAATTCTTGGACATAATTTAGCTGTTTGATCAGCATTCCGATGCCGGAAGAATCTATATAATTCAGCTTCTCTAGGTTGATTACTACGTTATTGTTGTTTCGATCTATATTCTGTTCGAAAAAGTTTTTTAGATCGATGGACGTATAAATGTCCAGACTCCCGGAGAGCCCGATAATGTTAGTATCGCCGGATTTTCTAATATTGATTTCCATGTCCGTCCCTTCCCTTTTCGTAGAATCCGATCGGAATTCAACGAATTTTTAGGAAAAATCCGGGCTTTTTGAAGGAATGGACGACACTAGTTATCAGGAAAGCTTCCTAACTATTTATGAAGAAACTTATTTTATTCTTTCTTCTGTTATTATTCTTCTGCTGGGAATCCTTTGCTCAGGATTTTGAAGCGGATGGACAAATTAAAATCCTCCCATACGAGCCTATGCAGGTCCGGGATATAGAGGGATTGACCAAAGATATTAAACTCTTTCACAAGAGAATCGAACAGATGCTTCCTTTCTTGAACAAAAGAAAGAAAATTATTGATAACGAATATTTTCAATTCGTGCCAGCGCTCGAGAATTTCAATTTTCCTGTCCGTGACAGGTACTTGATAGATAAAAAGTTTTATCTCAGAGTCTCCGGAGGCCAAAGCGCTCTGAAATTAGATGGAGTCCGATTTATTACTAGAAAATCACTCGTGACTAAACTTCGTCCGATAGACGATCAGATCGGCGAATTGAAAAACGAGAGCGTGTCAAATTCCGATCCGGCTACCATAGTGCTTACTGTGAAGAAAAAAACGGATGCGGGAACCAAAGAGGAAGTATATAGTCTTTCCAATATCAGAAATCCAGACCAAAGAGTAAAGTTTGTCCGTTCCTATAGGGACAATCTTGCTGAAGTAATTCAGGCGATTGATAAGTATGTGGAAGGTACCATCCGTGCAGACGCAAAAGATGTGGATACTATGCTGGATGGATTGGATAGCGGAGGCTCCTTCCAAGAATATAATTCGAACCGCTAAACTTACGGTTCCGAATTCCGGTCTAAAAGCTTAGTATGAATTCGGCCTGGATAGATCATTATCGAGTTCTGGGCCTTAATTTCGGCGCGAGCCAAGAATCTATTAAACATAGATATAGAGAGCTCGCGAAGATCTTTCATCCTGATAATAAGATCACCGGTTCTAAACCTGTTTTCTTGCAAGTAGTAGAGTCTTATCAGATCCTTTCGAAGCCTGACGCTCGTACTAGATTCGATACTGAATTCCAGATCAGAAAGAAAAGAGATGAGGGATACAAGTCGGGAATGTACGTTATTCCTCCTTCCCGTATTTTATTTGCGACTCAAGCAGTTGAGTTCGCAAGAAGAGGACTCTTAAGAGCGGGAATAAGAAGCAGCGCCCGGAAAAAATACACAGGTATCTATCATGATATTCGGATCTGTTTAAAGAAAGAGGAACTTCTCGGAAGGATCTTCGCTGCTATTCCTCTCGTGGTCCGTTCTATATGTCCCGAATGTATGGGCTCCGATCTGAACTGCGGTTCCTGCGGAGGAAAGGGAAGTTATAAGAGTTTTCGTTATTTAAAATGGAGTCCTGAGCCTGGTAGTCTCGTGCCAGGTAAGATCTATACGTTGGATCTCTCCGGTTTTAGGCCGGATGTATTCACTCATTTCAAGAAAAGGACCTTGAAAGTTAAAATTGAACTCTTTCAGGGGCACAAAAAATAGGCTTATGCAGAAGGTTTTAAAGTTCGAGCCAATCTATAAGGAAAAAGTATGGGGCGGTCGAAAACTGGAAACGGTTCTGGGACGCAAGATCCCAGCCGGAGAGATCGGAGAATCCTGGGAGATTTCTGATTATGGCTCCGATCTTTCAGTGATTACAAACGGAGAATTTGCGGGAAAGACTTTCAGAGAGGTCTATCTTGCGAATCCAGATGCAATATTAGGAAAAGCTTTTAAAGGAAAAGAGTTCCCTCTTCTGATCAAGCTCATAGACGCGAAGGAAAAATTATCCGTACAAGTACATCCGGATGATGCGTATGCCGAAGAATTCGATCCGGAAAGTTCCGGAAAGAAAGAAGCTTGGACAGTGCTCCAGGCAGATCCAGGTTCCAAGTTGGTCTGCGGTTTTTCAAGACAAACCGATAGAGAAGAATTTTCTAAGTATGTCGAAGCCAATCGGGTAGAAGAGATCCTAAACGAAGTAGAAGTGGAGTCTTTAGATTCCTTTCTTTTGAATCCAGGCAGGATCCACGCAATTGGAGGAGGCATTCTTCTCATGGAAGTGCAGCAATCTTCTGATTCTACATATAGAGTCTACGATTATGGTCGTCCTAGAGAACTTCACTTAAAAAAGGCTCTGGATGTTTTGGATTATTCTTTTGCAGATCCTAAGGATAGATTGATTCCTAAAAAAATCCAAAGCGCCGGTTATGAAAGATCCGTGCTAACTTCTAATGATAAGTTCCGCATGGAGATCTTAGAAACGAATTCTAACGAAGGATTTTCTCTGCCTTCTTTTGCAGAAGAGCCTGTCTTTCATGTTTTGATGGTTATAGAAGGCAAATGCGATTTAGAAGGAATTGTATTACAAAAAGGAGATACAGTTCTTATTACCGCTTTCGGGATCAAGAACGGTATAGAATGCAAACCTCAGAGTCCAAAATTAAGACTGGCCTGGTCCGGACCAGGGACGGATTGGTCGGATAATTCTACTGTATGAACGGTCCGGGAGAATTTTCGGAAGAACCTTTGCTATGGGTAGGCGAAGCGGAGATAAAAAAGCAGAGACAGATCGCAAAGGATCTGCGCAAGACTCCCTGGTGGAAAAAGAAAAAGGCGGACGGCATCTGCCATTATTGTGGTAAGAAATTTTCCCCTGATGAACTGACTATGGACCATCTGATCCCATTAGCCAAAGGCGGGAAGTCGATCAAGGCGAACCTTGTACCTGCATGCAAGGAATGCAATAACGCTAAGAAGAACAAACTTCCTTTCGAAGAATTTTAATTCTACCAGCAGTGAGAATGGTAGTACATTTGCAGAATATATAGATCGCAAAAGTCGGAATTCTTTTTGTCCGCAATACAAGCCATTTCCAACGGCTGAGAGATCTTTCTATCGCTTGCGGTTGCATGGCTGCAATCCGGCCTTCCCTCATTACAATAGAGAAGTGGAAAGGCTACCATCAGTCCGAGAATTATATATATATTCAATTTTCTTAAAACATTCATTGGCTATATAAGGCTATTTGCGTTTTACCTTCATATACGTTTCGAAGAATTTGATCCAATCCTTGAAGAGAGTAGGCTTTTTGAGATAGGAATCGAATCCTATGGACTTAAAGGATTCTTCTGAGCCTGGCAATGCGTGAGCAGTCCAGGCCACCAGGTACGGTTTCTTTCCGAACATATCCTTGATCTTCTTTGCGACCGCAGTTCCACTCATGTCCGGCAAATCTATATCTAAGAATACGATCTCGAAGGTTTCCGTTTCTTCTAATCTTGCGAGCGCATCTTTTCCAGAATTCACGCTTTCTAGATTCATTCCTAATTTAGTAAGAGTGTCTTGGGCGACTCTTCTGCAGAATTCTTGATCTTCTACTAATAGTATTTTGATACTCGGGAAGTTCGGAATCGGCGCAGGCTCTTCTTCTAATTCTTGCTTTTCTAATTCTTCTTGAGGGAAGGGGAGCAAGAAGGAGAATCTAGAACCCTTGCCTGGGTTGCTAGTCAGTCGGATGCTTCCCCCCATCAACTCTACCAATTTCTTGGAGATGGTGAGTCCTAGGCCGCTGCCTCCGAATTTTCTTGCGACTGAATTGTCTCCTTGGATGAAAGGCTCGAACAGAAGAGCTGTCTGTTCCTTCTCGATGCCTACCCCATTGTCCTCGACCCAAAATTCTAGGATGCGGGAGAAATTATCTTCTCCGTAAAAGCGGACTGCAAGAGAAACCTTTCCTCCGGAGCTAGTGAACTTTACGGAATTACTAAGAAGGTTCAAGAGTACTTGTTGGATCCTGCTCTCGTCTCCCATAAAGATGCCCGGGTGATGTTCCGGATAATCTATGTTTAAAAAGATGCGTTTCTCTTCGGCTCTGGCCTTGACCACTCTCGCCGCTTTTTGCAATACCGCAAAAGGATCGAAGGGAAGTATCTCTAAAGAGAAACGTTGGTTTTCTATTTTAGAAAGATCTAATAATTGGTTTACCAGATGTAAAAGGTTTTCGCCGGAAGTTTGGATAATATCTGCGTATTCTTTTTGTTCCGGATTTAAAGGAGACTCCGAGAGAAGATTAGAGGTTCCTAAAAGACCGTTCAGAGGTGTCCGGATTTCATGACTCATAGTTGCCAAGAAATCGTATCTATACTTTGCCTCTGACTCCGCTCTTTCCTTCTCTTCTACCAACAATTGGGTTCTGGACTCGACCTTCTTCTCCAATTCGATCTTTAATTCATTCAGATTTCGGTTTGCGACCTGCAACTCTTCTTGGGCCTTATGAGAAGCCTCTAAGGCATGTGTAAAAGAGGAGGAGAATCCTAAATTTCTGGAAAAGACGAATAATAGGATCGCAGGAGCAAGAATATAATGATTATTTAATACGTATCTCGACGCAAGTATATCGTTCGCGCCGGCTACTAAAATACAGGCGATCCCGATCAGGAACAGTGTCGAACCAGGCCTTTTGTGTAGGACTGCTCTTGCGGAGCCTAAGAATACGTACGCTCCACTGACTGCAGTAATGATCTGGTATGCTGTAAGTAAATTTGCATAAATATAGACAGGCATGATCAATGCGGGAATAGCGAAAATAGCAAGTATGATGAGAGAAAAGAGTTCTGTTCTCTTGTTAAAATCTTTCGGATAAGAAGTAGCAGAGTATGCTAAGAATCCAGAGCACATCAGATATGTGCTGACATATTCTAAGCGGTAACTGATCTCCCAAGGCACATCCGGAAATGCGGAGTTGAACAATCGATTGCCTGTTAAGAAGAAACGCAATACTCCCATAATGGAAAAGAGAGCAAAGTAAATGGAACTTCTCTCATTGCGAGTCCGTATATAAACCATGATCTGGTAAATTGCGAGTACGAGCATGGCAGAAGCAGTAGCAATCTCTATCCCGATCTCTGTATGATGTTCTTTTAATATTGTTGTAGGAGTTCCCATTTTAGGAGGGAACCAGAGCCCACCATAGATATGTTTGAAATTGGAGATCTCGAAATCCAATCTCTTAGCATGACCGGGAATATAGATGAGGCTTGTGCTTAAAAAAGGAATAGATCCTTGGACAGTTTTTCCGACCTGTCCTACGGTTTGAGTCAAATGTCCGTCCACATATACCGAATAGGCAGTGCCCTGATCAGGAACTCGGAGCATTAGATTCGGAGAATTTTCAGGAAGAGAAAGATGCAGTCTGTAAGTGGCGAATCCTTTTCCTTCCGGAAATAGAAGGGCTCCATTCTTTTCGATCTGATTCCATACATTCGGGACCGAGGTGAGTAACGGAGGCTGAGATTGGTTTAGCTCCGGCTCGGAACCTAGAAGCTTGCCTGGATAAATTTCCCACTCACCGGTAAGAAGGACCGGATTTTCGACATTCCAATTCTTTCCTTCAAAAACGCCTTTTGCCACCATACTCGAAGCTAATTCGAGCCTAGCACAGTTCCAAAGGAACACAACGGAGCAAATGAGTAGGAAAAGAAGACGCCTAAAATGCATAAAAATTCGCTTACGAAGTATCACCTAATATGGCATCATCGAGTTTTCTGCAAGTATAGAACCGAAAACACGGCAAGTTACTCCTATAAAAGTGAAATTTTTTTCTTTGTCCACCCTTTACGAGAACTTGATGAATTTTTAACGAAGTTTCCGAAAGACGATTCTGCCGATCTTTATCTTGGAGGAAACATCCTTGCTGGAATCCTACGATAAAGAATCCGAGTCTGTAGAACATGAGGAGCTTGGAGACGAGATCTTACATTTATTGGATGAGGATGGAAATCCATATTCGTTCGTTGTGGGAGAAGTTGTAGAGTTGGATGAGAACCAATACTTCTTACTTATTCCTTCTTCAGAAGAAGAGAAGGACCTAGTGAATTTGGATGTTGGTTTTTTAAAAGGGGAAGAAAGCTTCGGATACCTCGCAGTGAAAATGGAAGCGGATGAATTCGGAGAGGATCGCTTGGTAGAAGTTACTGATCCCAGAGAGTTGGAAGATCTTCTCTATGAATTGAATTCGGACGTAGTCTAGTTGCAAAAAAACGCTTTCTTCTTTTATAAAATTGTATAACGAATTCTAAAAAAGAATTCGCATAATTTTCGGTACGTCAGAATCTATCGTAGTGGAGCTGCATTCTCTTAATTTCGAGTTTCAGATCTTAGCGCTGTCGAGTTTGATCATCCTCAGCATCGGCCTCTTGCGTGTTTCCACAAAATTTGGTATTCCTTCTCTACTTATCTTTCTCACCATCGGGATGCTTGCAGGTTCCGATGGTATCTTAAAAATCTGGTTCAATGATGCAGACCTAACAAGAAAAGTTGGTTCGGTCGCTTTGGCATTTATCCTCTTCTCCGGTGGTCTCGAAACGGATTGGGAAAAGGTTAAACCAGTACTCTGGAAAGGAATCTCACTCGGAACCTTAGGAGTACTTCTCACCTGTTTCATTGTAGCACTCTTTGCGATCTATGTTCTAGGCTTCGATCCTATTATTGGATTTCTTTTAGGCGCGGTAGTATCTTCTACAGATGCAGCGGCAGTATTCAATGTACTTCGTACTAGCAATACTGGAATGAGAAAAGGACTGACTTCTTTATTGGAGCTGGAGTCCGGAAGCAATGATCCTCTTGCGGTATTATTGACTACTTCCGTTTTAGGTTTCGTAGGAACAAAGGCTCCTTCTTGGGAAGTTCTTGCATGGACAGTCGTGCAACAATTCAGTTTAGGGATCATACTCGGACTTCTTCTTGGGTATTGGATCTATCGTGGAATGAACCGGATCAAATTGGACTATGAGGGTTTGTATCCAGTACTTCTTTCGGCTTCCGTATTGTTTGTGTATGCATCCACCGACTTGATCGGAGGAAACCCGTTCTTAGCCGTTTATATCGCAGGGATTATTATAGGAAATCGGTCTTTCGTACATAAACGAAGTAACGTTAGATTCATGGACGGGATCGCTTGGCTGATGCAGATCGTGATGTTCCTTACCTTGGGACTTCTTGTGTTTCCGTCCAAGATCTCTTCTGTGGCGATCTTAGGAATTGCATTTTCTGTTTTTCTAATAGTTGTCGCAAGGCCTGCCGCAGTCTTTCTTGCTCTGATCGGATTCAAAGTGGATTGGAGAGAAAAACTTTTGATCTCTTGGGTGGGATTGAGAGGAGCCGCTCCGATTATCTTGGCGACCTTTCCGTTTGCAAAGCAACTGCCTGAATCCGAAATGATCTTCCACTTGGTATTCTTTACCGTACTTACCTCTTTATTATTGCAAGGGACCACGATCCCATTTGCGGTCCAACTTCTCGGACTGCAGGCAGCGTTAGAGCAAAGAGCTTCTTATCCGTTCGAGTTTGAGAACAAAGAACAGAGCGATACCCAACTCCTAGAATATATTGTCCCGTACGGATCAGCATCTGTTGGTAAGTTCGTATATGAATTGGATTTTCCTGAAAGCTCTTTGATCACTCTTATCTATAGAGGCGATTCTCACCTGGTTCCTACAGGTAAGACCAAGATGGAAGATGGGGATGTACTTCTTGTCCTAACTCCTGACGGAGCCGAAAAAAAGATCAGAGAGATACTTTCTCGAATGGGAGAAAGAAGGGAGGCTTAACCGCTTTCATGTCCTAGTAAATGTTTGGTTTCGATTGGAAGAAGGGCCTAACCCAAAGATCTTTTCTTGAGCCGCTTGCTGTTTTTATAATATTTAGTTATTTATCCTTTCATAATGCCTGGTTGAGTGACGACTCCTTTATCAGCTTTCGCGTTCTGGATCATTTTGTAAATGGATTCGGACTTCGCTGGAATATTGCAGAGAGAGTCCAGGCGTTTACGAATCCTCTCTTGATTCTAATTCTTTCTCCTTTTTATTATTCCTATCAAAACATAGTTCTTTGGTCTTTTTTAAGCTCTTTCTGTTTCGGTTTGTCCGCGCTCTATTTTTTAAGAAAGATGGCAATTTCTTCTGCGGCGTTTTGGATCGGGATCGGATTTTTATTTTCTTCTAAGTCGTTTGTGGATTATTCCTATTCAGGATTAGAGAATTCTCTGAACTATTTGATCGAAGCGATATTCTTTTATCAGTATTTTAAGAAGAAGGAAAATACGAGTGAGTCCAGGCTTCCGTCTTTGGTCTTGCTGGCGAGTCTGGGACTAGTCTCACGGATCGATTTCGTACTGATCTTTATTCTTCCCCTCTGCATTGCCCTTGTCCAAGAATGGAAACAGAAGAAATTAGATCGGGTCCTATTGATCCGACTGCTTGTTTGCACATCTCCTGCGATCTTATGGTTTCTCTTCTCCGCAGTATATTACGGATCCTTGTTGCCTAATACCTATTATTCTAAAACGAATGTGGAAGATACTCTTGCTCATACATTGCGTCAGGGATTTCTGTATTACTTCTTTGAATCGAAATGGGATTCTATAGTCTTTCTCTTCTTGCCGACCGTGCTATTGATCCGCTCTATTTTAAAGAAGAAGGTGACTCCTCTCTGGGCGGCTCTTGCATTTTCGATTCCCTATCTGGTTTATATAGTGTTTGTGGGCGGGGACTTCATGGCGGGAAGGTTCTTTACCTATGTGATCCTTCTATTCGGTATCGCCTTTGTTCGGATGGAAAATCTTGGGAAAAGAGAGATCTATCTCCTTTCTTCTGTTTTAATTATCTATAATATAGCACTTTCTTCCACTCCGATCCATACGATCAAACAACAGGCAAAATTGAATCCTTGGCTTTTGGGAAGGGAAGAAATCGCAGATGAGAAACTTTGGTACTATCCTGCCACAGGTCTAAGTTGGTACAAAAAGAATGATTCTCTTCTTTCTAATTTGGCGGAGAAGAAGCCTTTCTTTCCTCCTTCGCCAGAAAAAGTATTTATCAAATACAATACTGGAGTGATCGGCTTCTTTCTTCCGACCCAATACATCATCGATATAGTGGCGCTCGGGGATCCGCTACTCGCTCGTATCAAAGGAAAGGGGAGAGTGGGTCATAAGATCCGTCATCTTCCTCTGGGATATTTTGAAAGTGTAGGCGCGAATGAGAATGAGATCTTCGATCCGAATCTGAAAGAATATTATGATTCTATTATTCTTCTTACGAGAGGCAACCTATTTGACCCGAGACGACTGGGTGCATTCTGGGAGTTTCAATTCGGTTCTAAGAGAAAGTATGTAGAGCCTTATGCGGTCGATCAGGAAAGAGAAAAGAAAATGTGGGCCGATGAAAATAGAAAGAAGGATCAGGGGATTAACGAGATCTAGAAGATTCGAGAAATGTAGGAACTAATCGTATTTTTCGAGTCGCGGCCCCCACCCGAGTTGGGTGGAGGAGGTGGGCTTGTGGGAGAAGCCGTGTTCCCTATATCATAAAAATCGCATTCTAACAAGTAAAATTATTCGAGAACCTTCTTCGTAGGAACTCTTCCTAGATTAAGTAGGAACTTTTAAAGAAAAGGTGCCATTCTCTCCACAAGGATCCTTCTATTATCTCCAGTTTGCAAGGAGATGATCCCTCGGATGATTGCTTGTCTTCTTCGATTGCGAGCGAATGCCCAGGTGCGCAGTCTGTTTGCCAGAGGAAAGTAAGCTAAGTTTGCGAATGCGATCCCGTAAAAGGTTGCGATGAATGCCGTAGCAATCCCTTCTCCCAGGGCTCTCGTTCCTGCATTCAGATTTTCCAAAACACTTACGAGTCCCATCACTGTTCCGATGATACCTATCGTTGGAGAGAATCCTCCCGCGGTTTCTAGGATTTTTGCGGAGCGGATCTCTTTTTCTTCCATTCCTTCTGCGGCTTCGAATAGGATTTCTTCTACCGCTCTTGGATCCGTTCCGTCCACGATGAGTTGGATCCCTTTTCGTAAAAAGGAATCGGGTACTCCTGTGAGTTGGTCTTCGAGGGATAAGAGTCCGTTCTTGCGAGCTTTCTCTGCGAAATCTAAGAATAGATCGGAGAGAGAGAATTCTCTTTTAGGAAATAATGATTCTCTTAAGTGAAGGATGAGTCCTGCAAATTCTTCGGGTGTATAACTTGCGTAGGTTGCGCCTGCTGTTCCACCTAAGATCAGAATGAGTGCGGAGAATTTGACGAAAGAGAGAAAATGCGCTTCTTCTAATAAGATGGCGAGCAATACGGAAGCAAAGGCTGCAATGATACCGATGATAGCGGAACGCATTGGTGCAACATTAGGTAAATTATGTCTTAAGGACAAGTCTTAATCGCGATCGGGTCCGGGGTTCGAAGCGGGTAGATTTCCCGGAGAGGGGGTAGCGTAAGACGCGAATGCGGCTGAAGCGAGGGGGAAACCTCCCCCAGAAAAAAATAGAGGACGGTCCGTCCCATCCCCTTGTAAGAAAGTGAAAATTCGCAGTGGAAGTACTCTAGCCAGGGAGGCTTGGAGTCCATCCGGTTTAGAATATCGGATTTCAATATTGGGACCTTAGGGAAGGCTCCGATTTTTTTCCGTTTGAGTCCCGATTAATTTCGGGGAGGAAGGGGGAGCCCAGGAATGATGCGCTGCAAAATCCATTGACTTTTTGACCCCTCCTGAAATTTTTGTCCCAAATGCTCACAGTCGTCACGTTTCTCTTTTTGGCAATCTACGCCCTGGATATCCTGGGATTATTCTTTTTTGGGATTCATACGTATATCATGGTGTATTTGTATAAGAAGTACAACGCCAATTGCGACACTGATCCGAGCAGAAATCTTTCCTTAGATGACCCGAACCTTCCGGTCGTTACCGTTCAGCTTCCTATTTTTAATGAATTCTACGTTGTGGATCGTTTGATCGACTCTACAATCGCTCTCAAGTATCCTAAAGATAAACTCGAGATCCAAGTTCTGGACGATTCTACTGACGAAACCATCCAGAAAGCGGCTTCCTTGGTCGCAAAATACAAGGCGCAAGGCTTCGATATCCATCACTTACACAGAACGAATCGTGTAGGTCACAAAGCAGGTGCTTTGGACGAAGGAATGGCTGTTTCTAAAGGCGAATTCATCGCTATTTTCGATGCGGACTTCGTTCCTGATCCTGACTTTCTTCTCAAGACCATGGCTTATTTCGATGATGCTCAGATCGGAATGGTTCAGGCTCGTTGGGGTCATATTAACGCAAATTATAATATTCTTACAAAGGCTCAGAGCTTCGGTATCGACGGTCACTTCATGATCGAGCAGGTGGCGAGAAATGGAGCCAAACTTTGGATGAATTTCAACGGTACTGCAGGTACTTGGAGAAAGAAAACCATCCAAGACGCAGGCGGTTGGGAGCACGATACTCTTACTGAGGACTTCGATCTTTCTTACAGAGCCGAGCTAAGAGGCTGGAAATTCCGTTACTTCAAAGACGTGGTTTGCCCTGCTGAGATCCCTGCGATGATGTCCGCTTATAAGTCCCAACAGTTCCGTTGGTGCAAGGGCTCCATCCAAACTGCAGTGAAACTTCTTCCACGTATTTGGAAGGCAGATCTTCCTTGGAAAACCAAGGCAGAGGCTGTGACTCACCTGATCAATTATTCTGTTCACCCTTTGATGATCGTGAACATTCTATTCAGCGCTCCTCTTCTTCTTATGGAGTACTGGTCTGGATTCAGTTTCTATGATCTTCCTTTGGAAGTTCTCTCTGGAACCGCAGCGGTTCTTTCGATAGGATCTGTCGGACCTCTCTTCTTCTATGCGTATTCTCAAAAGACATTATACAAGGATTGGAAAAAGAGATTAGTTTATCTTCCTATTCTGATCATGATCGGGACCGGGATTGCGATCGTAAACACCAGAGCTTGGTTAGAAGCAGTTCTTGGGATCCAATCTTCTTTCAAGAGAACTCCTAAACTCAGAATTGAGAAGGATTCGGATTCCCTGAAAGAAAGGTTGAAATATACCGTTCCATTGGATTTCCACGTAGTGTTGGAATTCCTACTCGGTTGTTATTGTGTGTTCTCCGTTGCGCTCTCCTTCTTAGTGGGACGTCCTTATATCGTAGGCTTCCTGCTGATTTACGGAATCGGCTTCTTCTTCGTTTCCTTCAAATCTTTCCAAGAGGCTTCTTGGAAATACAAGGAATCAAGAAACGCGGCTCAAGAAGAGATCCCTCAGGAAGCCTGACAGGCTTCCAAATGGCGAGAAACGGGTTGACTCCCTGCGTTCTCGCCTAAATCTGTCAAATACCCCAGGAAACAGGATAACCGATGAGCGAGAAAGTCTATTGCGCCAACTGCCTGCATTGCGTAACCGTTAGGCAGTATGAATCCGAGGCGGACAAATACATCCTCCGGGTCAAATGTACCAAGAAAAAATGGTCCAAACGTTCCGGCGAAGAGAAGTTATATAAATACTTCACCGTGGCTCGCCGTATGCAAACTGATTGCGAATTCTACGAGCCGATGGGAGAAATTCTTCCTTATATCAAAAATCTGAAGAAAGAACTTCCTATCAAAGACGAAATCTACATGGTTAAGTCGCCTAACTAAAAAGGGCATTGTTCGCAAAACCGTTCCTCCTCCAACCCAGGACCGTAAAAGAGACGGGAAATCGCAAAACGGTCCTGGACGAACCCTACACTCTTTTCCCGGACCGCGACGCCTTATTACTCAAGGATTTTCCGGTTCGGGTGAAAGTAGGGGATCCTCTCTATAAACAAAATTCCGGCATAGTACTCTCTCCTGTAAACGGGATCGCATCCTTAGAACATAGCGAAGAAGGGTCCAAGATCCGTATCGTGCAGGACGGAAATTTCGTGGGCTCCAAGCCTTGGGTTTTTAGAACATTACAAAAAGATGAAGTTCTGGAGACCATGGATAGGTTGGGTCTGGTGAGTTTGGATTTTCCGGAACATTCTCTTTCTTCTTATTTCAGATCCAAGACAAAGACCAAACTAATCCTTCTTTCTCCTTTTACGAAAACTCAGGATGTGGATTTCCTTCCTGAATTGAAAAAGAATTCGGATTGTCATTCTTCCTTTTTAGAAGTATTGAAGGCAATGTTTCCCGAAGCGAAGATCAAAGATTATATCTTCGGCATGAAACCACCAATTAAGACGTACTCTTATCCTTGGGGAATTCCTGAATACTTCGCGAATCAAACGGAGAAGCTTTCCTTTTCTAGGATCGGAGACGTACTATATATCGGTCCAGAAACATTATATAATCTTTATAGAGCATTATTTGCGGATTTCCCTTTTATTGAAAGAGAGATCAGTCTCTATTTCTTAGGGAAAAACGGAGGATTGCGTAAGTCGGAGTCTACTCTCCGAATCCGCAACGGACAGAGTCTGAAATTCTTATTCGAAGATTTGGGCTCTCAGTATTCTAGTTTTACTGTGAATTCTTTTTATGAGAAGCATCCGGTCCGGGATGTTCAGAAGGGGTTTTACTGGGATATTCGACAGCATTATTCTTTGATCTTTCTCACTCGATATGATTCGCAAAGAAAGGAATTTCCTTGTGTAGAATGCGGGGAATGTTCCTTAAACTGTCCTACCAAGGCAAATCCAATGGCTCTCGTTTCGAGTTTCGGGAATTTCCAAGCTGGGCTTTGTATGGAATGCGGGATTTGCACCTTTCTTTGCCCATCCAGCATCTCTCTTCGGGATCAGATCCGAAATTGGAAGGAGGCGAACCATGGCTTTTAGTTATGTGCTTTCTACCCAAAACGGGTTCTTTCGACGCAAGGATCTCTTATTTCCGGACATTCTATTCACGTTGATCTCGGGCTTTTTGCTCGTGATCGGCTCGGGAGGCTCTTATTATCTTCTGGCTCCCGTTCTTGCAGGGATCTCTTTCGGACTTCTCGCATATTTTCTATTAGCAGGCGGGAAGTCTTACATTCTGTACTGGCTGAATCATGCGCTTGCATTTTCTCTTCTTCTTCCCAGAGATTCTAGATATTTATTACATGCGATCCTTGCCCAAGGGATCGGGCTGGGAGTTTGGTGGATCTGGGAAAATCGGATCAAAGTCAGATTCCCTCTTTCTATTTTGCAATTTTTGATTTTCTTAATATTATATTTTCTGCCTGGAATCGACGGTTGGATCTCCTACCCAGGCTTCGGATTCAGAGGAAATTCTTATCCGGATCTGTACACTGCTGGATTTTCCGCATCGGAACTTCTTCCTGCATTTAGATTCTCCGCTTTAGAAGCGAGCGGAGGCTTCGGGATCTTATTTCTTCTTCCTTTATTATTAAAACGCAATTTGGCGATCTTCTTGCCTTTGGTTTTCGGACTTCTTCTTTCCTTCTGGCTTTATTCTGCGGGAATTCCTGGATGGGAAACTGTTTCCGGACCGGTCTGGTCGGGAAGTTTTGCGTTCTTACTTCTTCTAAATTTACCGGGAAGAAATACAGGCACACTTTTGCCTCTTTCTTTTTTGGCGTTGGCTCCGATTGGGCTCGGGATTTTTTTTACTCCCACCTCTTATGTTCCTACATTCCTGTGGGTATCTTCGTTTTTTTTCATTGAATCCCTCCTGATTCGTATTTTCCTAGGAGATAGGATAGAGAGGCATGAACCAGCTCCTCGCTTTACTTAAGCCCGAGACTGTAATTTTTGAAATAGAAGGTTCCTCGAAGGAAGAAGTGATCAATCAACTTCTCCAAAAGGCCGTCGACTCCGGACTCATCTCCGGGGAGGACAGAGAACCTGTGTATGAATCTTTGATGGCGAGAGAGAAGTCCATGTCGACCGGGATCGGAAGCGGTGTCGCTATCCCCCATTGTTCGGTCAACCTGGTGGACGAACTCAAATGCGTGATGGGGCTCTCGCGAAAGGGCATCGACTTTGACGCAATCGACCATCTCCCCGTTCATATCTTCATTCTTCTAATCGTTCCCAAATCCAAATTCCAAGAACATATCAAGACCCTGGCCCAGATCGCTAAGACTCTGAACGTAAAAGAGGACAGGGAGAAATTGATCCTCTCTCAAAATTTCGAAGATATCCGGAAAGCTTTCTCGGCTTGAGGAAGAGATTTTGTTGGAAGAAGCCAAGCGATTCTTGATCTTTGCGGTATTTCTTTCCGCAGTCGCAGTCTTCTTTTCCCAACTTCGCTCTGTGAATAAGGAATTTTTGCAAGCCGACTCAGGGATCCGACAAGAGGATTCCGCGGAGCTTTCGCAGCGCGAAGGTTTCGCAACTCAGTATCTTCTTTTTTGGAAAGGTTTGATTACCTTCGATTTGGGGAAGACTGAGTCAGGTGATTCTGTGCTTTCTCACTTGCTCTCCCGTTTTTGGCCGACTCTGCATTTGGCGGGTTTTGCGATCTTTGTGGGAACTTTCTTCTCTGTGAGTCTCGCCCTTCTTTCTCAGACTAAAACTTTTGCGTTCTTAGGCGGTTTGTTTAGTCTGACGAGCCAGTTGATTTTATCTACTCCCATCTTTGTGGTGGCTGTCTTTCTTCTGATCTTATTCTTCTTGGTTTTGGGATGGTTGCCTCCGGGAGGATATGAGCCAGGGGAAACCGCTTATGTGATCCTGCCAGGGATTGCTTTAGGGTCCAGAGTGTTCGCAAGAATCTTTTTATTCGCATATAAGCTTGCGGATACGGAAGAAAAGTCCGCCTACGTAAACGTTTTAAAGGCGAGAGGATATTCGGAAAATCGAATATTATTCAAGCATATATTGATTAAGATCTCTCCTGTGCTTTTGATCTTGGTTCTCTTGGATCTGAGTTCTCTTCTTTCAGGTGCGATCGTTGTAGAAGAGATCTTTTTCTTTCCAGGAATTGGCAAGTCCATGTATCACGCGATTCGCACCATGGACTCTGGTTTGCTTGCCGCATTGCTTTTTTATAGCGGGACTGTTTTCTATATTCTGACTAGGGTCTCCGAACGAGTTCGGGATAGACTTTTGGGTTGGGAAACGGGGGCAGCTTGAGTATAACCGATTATTTGCGTTGGGCCGCGATTTCCACCTATCTCTTGTTAGTTGTTTTGGGAATTTTTATAACCCAAGCTCCTACCTTTGTGAATCTAGATGATTCCTTTCTTTCTCCTTCTTTGAGTTTTCCCTTTGGAAAAGATAGATTAGGAAGAGATGTGTTTTCTATGTTTGCTTATGGAAGTTTGGCTACTTTCTTATTCGCATTTCCTGCAAGAATACTGACTCTCGCTATATCATCTCTCATCGCATTTTTTGCATATTCCAGTCCATTTGCAAAGAGGAATGTTCTAACTCCATTGTCTTCTGTGTTTGTTTCTCTTCCTTCCTTGCTTTTGGCCTTACTAGTAGTGCAGGTATTCGGTTCAGGACCAATTCCATTGTTCATTGCTATTCTGCTCGGAGACTGGGCACAGGCCTACGAAACGGTACGAGCGAAAATAGAAGAGGTGAGTAGTAGTGGGTATGCGTTAGTCGCTTCTTGCTTCGGCGCGAGCAAGGGCTATGTATTTAGGGAACATCTTCTTCCTCAGACTTTTCAAATTCTGAGAGTCTTGCTGACCACCGGATTGCCTTCTGTGGTGATGACTTTAGCTATCTTCGGATTCTTGGGGATTTCTGTCGGAGGAGAGACCTTCGGACCTGGCTTGGGAGAACAGATTGCCTTTTCTAAGGATTATGCACAGACTGCTCCTTGGTCCTTAGTGTTTCCAACTCTAGGAATACTAGGACTTGTAATCACAGTAGGAGGAAAGAGATCTTGAGATTCAGGTTCCCAAAAAAGATCTCCGCATTCGCGGTCTTACTTTCCTTGCTGCCATTGGCGATCGTCGGGCCGATTTACGGTATTGATGAGTATTATCGCTTTCAGGAACTTTCTTCTCCTGAAAGAATTCAATTCGAGAAGGAAAGAAAGTTATGCATCTTTCCTCTTCGTAATTTATCCGGAGATAAGAATATAGATTTTTATTCTGCAGGATACGCTTCCGTTGTTTATTCAGGCTTAAAGTCGCTCGTTCAGATCTATGATGAATCCTTAATTCCTAAAAGCATACAGTACGCGTATGGGGCGCAAGGAGAGAGTACAAGGATTCGAGAAGGAGAATGGGACGCAAAGAAACTGGAGAAGTTGAGAAGGGGAGAATATAATCTAACCACTTCTCGAGATCCTAGATATCTCTCTTTGAAAGTACAGCCGTACGAAGGAGAGGTTGCTCCTGACGAAGGATTCATTATACCTGTCTCACGTAAGTTCGATTGCTTTTATGCAATCTATGGAGAATTCGAGAAGAAGGGAAAGGATGAGATCCAGATCCGCATCCGGCTTAGATCCTCCAAAGACGGGTCCAAAAAGGAATTCTCACATAAAACAAGCGTTAGACGTTCTTATCAAGAATTAGGGACAATTATAGAGGAAATTCGAAGGATCCTTTTGGGCAAAACGACCCAAACCTTTAGTGTTAAGACGAGCCAGCATTATGATAGCTTGGTCTTTCTGGATGGGAATTATATAGGTAAGACTCCGCTCAGAAGAACGGATATTTTGGCCGGGGTCCACGACGTAAGAGTGACTAAAAACGGATTCGAAGATTGGATCGGACAAGTGGATCTGAGAGACGGACCTAAAGAGTTAAATATTCCATTAGAAAAAGATAAAAAAGAAGGATTCGTCACGATTACTTCTGAGCCTTCTGGGGCAAAAGTATATCTCGGTTCCGAATATCTGGGAACGACACCACTGGCGAAGATTCCTGTCAAAACTGGCTGGAATCGGATTCGATTAACCATGGAGGACCATGTAGATAAATTTAAGGGAGTAGAAGTAAAGAAGGGCGAGACTGCCGAGGTATTTGCAAAGTTGCGATTGGGCGACTCAGTAACCTATTATAAAAATAGAAAGTATTTGTTCTTGGATCATACCTACGATGATTTTGCGATCTATTCCCTTTACGGGACCTTGTTCTTTTACGCAGGTTATTATTATTTCAATTACCGCGCCGATCAAGCCTTCGAAAGTATACGTCCAACAGTCACGATCACAAATTTTGTAGCTTTGCAGAACTTGGCTCAGTCTTCTCCCAGCCAACAGACTTTTTTAATGTCCTATTTTTACCAAGAACATGTATATCAACATGCACGTAACCAGTTCAATAATTATCGTTCTCTAGGCGGAAACTTCGCAAGGCATACCGGGATCCAAGGCGGACTCATGTTGGATTGCATGGGTTTGATGCTCGCGTTAACCGTCACATTCTATGCTCTCGGCTTAGACTCAGAAACGGTAGAAGTGGGAACTGCGCCTGTCAAAACGGTCCCTTCTTATGTGAAAGTATATGATAATCAGTACGAGACTGAATCATTTGCTAAATTCAAGATGAGATTCTGAGCTTAACAATTTTCCTAAAACTCTCAACGTCGCAGTTAAATTAAAACTATTGTTCCTTTGCATAATGCGTATGGACTAAGTAGGAGCTCTCTTTTGGCTATTCCTTCTCACTAAGATTTGAAGGTGGTTGTCTATTTGCTTTTATGCTTTCTCGACAGGGTCTGAAAAAAATCATGGAAATATGACAAAGAAGATTCAATTGGCTATACTTTTGGTTTGGGTTCATGCAGCTTTTTTAAACTGCATAACGTCAGAAATTAGATGGACTACCGTAAATACAAATGCTCCCCTGAACGGGAAATTTCAAATCAATTACCAAGTCACAGATGCACAGCAAAGTCTTGCTGCGAAGATATTGTCGGTAAAGTTAAAGCAAATCGGATTTACGGAAACTAAAGGCAAGCCCGATTACTACTTCAATCTAACTTCACTTGTTTTCCCGAGAGGTAATATTAAGCATATTATGGCGAATGCAATCGGAAACAACATGGTAATGATGAACTCAAGTTCAAGCCCAAGATACACGAAATCATTGAATATAACAATAAATGATAAGAACAAAACGGTGCTCTGGACGGGAAGTGCTTTAGAAGAAGAGGCGCAGTGTGGGGAATTGAATGCGGTAATGCCGGAGATAATTACTGCACTCTTTGAAAATTATCCAAAAGACCAGATGAACAAAAATCGATTTTTCTATTTAGGCGATTCGGAAGTAGCGAAGATTAAAAAGGAATTCCCAGACGCGAGTTGGGGCTGCTATTGATCCTGAGTGGTTCTCGCATCGAAAGAAAACTAAATTATATTTATAAACAAAACCAAAGAGGAATGATGAAAAAACTCATGTTATTAGCGATCTCCTTGATTCCCTTAAATTGCTTTCTATATTTTGGAGTGATTAAGGCGACGAAGGACGATTACAGGAACGTTTCTATTTTAAGCTTAGATCTTTATACAAATACAGAACGCACAGAGAAAGGAGGAAAGACTTTGTTTTCCACTTTCTCAAAAACATTGAATGAAAATTCGCAAGAAGTGGCTAAATGCTATTTTTACTCTCAATTTACTGAACTTGATCAACCTTTGGTCGACTACATTTTCATTAAGACCGATGATAATAAGATTAAAGTAAAACTAACCAGCACTAAGATTCTTTCAAATCCAAATCCAAACGCTCATTGGGCAAATCAATCCGGAGAATTCATAGTTAGCAAAGAATTGCAGAAGGAAATCGAGAATTCGAAAACTTTTTCTATCAGATTTTATTCCGGAGATTTTCCGTATGACGCAAACTTTTCTCAGGGCGATCTAAATCTTATAAAAGAATTACTTAAAAGAAAGCCATAACTGAAAATTTTAGCTTTGAAGACACGTGCGTTTGTCTTTGAAGCTTTTTTTAGTACGTCTCGCTCGTTTAAGGGCCCGATGTACCTCCAAGAGAGCTAGTCGTTTAATCCCTTTCCTTTCATGATCATCGGAATAGCTTTCTCCACTCTCGATTCTCTTGTCTTAGATTGTTTGGGCGCCGAAAAATGTAGAATATAAGCTCTTTGTCTCCCCGGTGTAAGAGCATCGAACGCAGCCTTCAAATTAGGAACATCATCCAATTTACTAAGGAATTCTTCCGGCATTGCATATTCGGAAGTTTTCTTTAGTTTTACCTTCAGGCCAGCCTTTTCGACTTTTATGGCTTCTTGAACGTATGTCTTAATTGCGGCCTTTAACTTAGTGATCTCCTGCAAACTGGTAAAACGGATCTGGCGCGCAGATTGCACATTCTCTGTTTGTTGGATAAGGATTTTCTTCGGGTCTTTTAGTAGGGCACCTTTGAACAAGAGCAGTGCGCAGTATTCTTTAAAACCGTGGATCAAAACAATATTGTTTTTCTCTAATGTATAACAAGGTTGTCCCCATTTCAATTCTTCGGTTAACCCGCATTCGAGAAGAATCTCTCTTAACTTTTTAAATTCCTTCTCCCAGCTATCTGTCTTTGCTAGGAATATATCGACTTTGGGATTCTTTTTACTCATTGTTGATGCTCTATCAGATAGTTATTCAGAAAAAGTATTGGATCGTAGGTAGCTGATTTGGTCGAGGAAATTTTAATTTTCTTGCTGTGCCTCTATGGCATTAAAAAGGACTCGAAAGACCTTTTGAGATATTTAGAGGGAAATTATTTTCTCGAATCGAATACTTTAGCTAAGATTAGAGGTCATATTTCGTATAACTTGAAATACACATGATTCAGTTGAGAATATCTATTTTTCTTATCATTTTGCTAACTGATTGTTATTCCTATTTTGATGTAACGATGCCGAATGAGGTTAAGGATCCAAAATTTAAAGTAATAGAACAAATATCGGGTAAGAATATCGCTCTTATAGGATTCAATTCATATCAATATTATGAAGATTATTTCCAAATCGGTCAAGCTCCCAAGAATGCAAATATAATAAGCCGTTATAGTCGATCTTTCTTTGACAATAGTCGCAGATATCGCGTTGGCATTGCTGTAAAAGATCCCACTTTGATTGAGAAATTCGGAATCGGAAAGGGGATCGCTGACTTTCCGGTTAAGGGGCTTAGAGAGGATTCGCTAAATTTCTATCTTATGCAGAATTATTTAAGTATGGAGAGCGATTATCTTTTGAAAACTAAACAATCTTCTTTTTATGAAGTCGGTTATTTTTATGATCAGTATGGGAGATTTTATGATAGAGACATTGATTATTATGTAGTAATGAAAAATTATCCTGTCTTTCAGAGAAGTACTATCGGGGGATATTTTCTTCAGTTTGGATCCTATTTTATTGCATTCTTTACTTTAAATTATTCTCCTATCGTTGATCGACAATATTCCTACATCAGTTTTTCTATCTACGATAAATATTTAGTATTGATCGACGAGTACGAAGTCAAAAAAGAGTATTTTGTTTATCATACATTCTGGGATAAAGGCGATGCGCCTTGCCTGCTTAACTCATATCCAACATCAGCTTTCGCTCGAGAACAGCCAGCTTGCGTATGGGAAAGTAATCTTTCGGTGGGGAAAGACTTTGTGCTACGATCATTAATAGGGGAGATAGGAATATAAAGATGACCCAAAAAATAATTACCGACCCTGTCAATATCCCGATCGAGCATATAAACATGGAGCTCGCGGCCGGTCATCATGTAATCGTGCAATTTTCAGAGAAATACTATGATGCAAAAAAACTCAAAGTATTAAACGATCTGTGTGCGGCGAATAATCGTAGTTTCGGGGTGCGTTTCTTTGGTTTCCCAATGAGCTACTTTGATTGTTCAGCTTTGGATTCACTCCCTGATGTGAAATGCCTGTATTTAGATTCTATGCACGATGTTACAAATCTCGAAAAAATCTCGGACTTGAAGTATTTAGAGAAGCTGTCTCTTGGAATTTTCAATCTTACTGATACGGAGATTCTCGCTGCCGATAATCTCACGCAACTTGAAGAGCTGTTTCTTGGAGACACAAAAAGCAAGGCTCTTAATCTTCAGTATCTATCTCGCTTTTCGAACCTTCGGATTCTCATTAATTCTGGCCATTTAAAGAATATCGATGCCATTGCCTCTCTTAAACATCTATCCTTCCTTGGTTTATATTCAATTAGCAAAGTCTCTTTAGATTTTGTAAACCCACTGTCAAAGTTAGAGACTCTTCACCTGATCCTTGGAGGTAGGTCGAATATCAATGAAGTGATTAATGCTTCGATTGAACATTTGCATATTGTTCGCGTGCGAGGTTTCGATGATTTTAAGAACATCGCAAGGTTTCCACTTCTTCGTAGTCTTTTGATTGAGGACCAAATTCAGCTTCGTTCTATCGCTTTCGAAAAGGAAATGGCATCGTTGCAGGATGTTCGTTTCTCCAATTGCAAAAATCTTAAAACAATATTCAGGTTGCAGAATCTTTCGCATCTTTCTCGGCTTCTCATCTCTCGCACTCAGGTTGACTTTCAATCTTTGGCTTCGCAAAAGTTTCCCGATTCTCTTAAGCAGTTTACATTCCATTCAGGAAGATCCAAAGTAGATGCTGCAATTAAAGACCAATTGCAAGAGATGGGTTATTCAAGTATCTTTCAATAACTCCTTTGCTTCTTTCTAAACATTGTCAAGTTTTGGCGCAGTCCGTTGTTATAGAATCATGCAATTAGTTTTGCGAACCAATCGCGTCGTCCTTACATAAAATTTTATAGAAAAATCTTGAGTTCGATAGATAAACGGAGCTTAACTATCGCTAGGTACAAAATGAATCCAATTTCGAGAAAACAGATATTACTCTTCATGATTTGCACAATGATTTTCTTTGAAGCCTGTTTTCTGCCATGGTTTGCTGAGTCTCCTGGCAAAGGGGCGAAGGCAGAAAGAGGATATGCTGCATGCGCACCTATTATTGCTGCTTTGGAAAACTATCGAAAGAATACGGGAAAGTACCCAATCTCTCTGTCGCTCTTGCCCACAACACCGGAGATTGTTAATGCAGCCAAAAGCGATGTCAAATGCGATCATTATGAAGCCCAAAACAATTGGAAGAGTTATGAGTTAATGTTCAGATACACTGGCCCTGGTATAAATCATTGTACTTATTCTCCGACTAACGGCTGGAGCTGCGGAGGCTACTATTAACGTAGGCAACTGCATAAGGCTTCAGCGTCGGAACATCTCGGCCGTTAGGCGCGCTTTATTGTCTTGTTGGAGGTATTCGCTTGCCTAAGAATGATGATTGGTTTCGTGGTCCTGTTTGGGATGAGCAAACTCGCCTAGAATTTTTCCAGCGCTTAGCTCGCAGTAGAGGCTCCTTCCACAAGGCTCAATACGCACGCATCAAGGCTCATGGTCTCTTTGAATCTGGAGACCCGGAGCGAATTAATGAATCCCTCAAGCTATTGAAAACTGTGGAGGCCGAATGGCCAGAGCCTTCAGAAATGGCGATGTGCTATCTCCAAATGGCGCAGTGCCATGCAGCTCTTGGACAACAAGAGGCAGCGATAGAATCCTTTGAACAATGTATCTCCGCACAGAGATTCTATCCGAACCTTCAGACCCGTGTGCTGTTGGACTTTCCCGAATACATTGCCGTCAACCGCCTTGTAAATCTATATAGTCGCGCACTCGAGTTGCTTAGTGAATGGGAGAAGCAAGGCGCAGCTACAGTATTTCCTGCCGACAAATTCACTGCACTTGCCTCGCGAGCGATTTTTGCTAACGACACAAAAAATCTGGAGCAAGCCATCGATTTGGCAAACCAGGCTCTATCTGTTAGCGAAGTCCAGCATAGTGGATTCCGCTATCACAGTCGGCTGGGTCTTGTTGAAAGTGAAGATCCCCTATTGTCGGCGATTCAGCTTCTTGCAGCAGGTAAGGTATTACCAAGAACGGACCAACATGATAAATGACTAATGCTTCTTTCTAAACATTGTCAAGTTTAGGTGCAATCCGTTGTTATAGAATCATGCAATTAGTTTTGCGAACTTAATCGCACGGTCCTTGGATAAAATTTTATAGAAAAATATTGAGTTCCATATATAAACAGAGCTTCATTATCGGTTTCGACACAAATCTGTGTGTTCGCCTGTTAGAAAGCAATATATATGAAACAAGGGAAATTGGATGAAGTCACTCATTGATTTAGTCAATCAAATTAGAAGAAATAGATTCGTATGGAAATTATGCATTTCACTCGTAGTTCTTTTGCCTTTAGCCACACTTATGGTTATAGCAGAAAAATTGGGAATGGGTGTTTGGGTTTATAGAAGTACCTCCGCAATTTTTGCATTAGTATCAATTTATATTCTTTTCTCGTTCTATCGGGTATTGTATGATCTGACTTCGGTTAACCAATATAAAACTGATATATCCTTGTTCAGTTTCATTTGGCTGACTTTAAAATATCAAATCATCTTCGGATTAATCATTGTTTTGCTTTTTCTTCCTATATTATATTTATTTAATTATTCTGGTTTCGGTGTGGCGGAATCTGCAGAAAAAATTGGAGGGATATCTTCAGTTTATGATAGTCCAATTTTCATAATATTTCGACAAATTGCAGAATTTTTCTTCCTTATGGGGTTTGTTATTGTAGTTGGGTCGAGAGCATTGGATTCAATTTCTGCAAAATTGAAAATTCTATTCTTCAATAAATCAACCATTATAATTATGAGTATCGTAGTAGCTTTGAACATTTTGATTGAGCTCGGTAAACCGCTAATTTCTCCGAAACCTTCTGGTCCGCCATCTTTAGTCTATAACTTAATCTTAATGACTGTATACGTCGGTTATATACTTTCTATATTGGCTCTGATTCGTGAATGGCAGAAGCTTTATTTTCAATCTATTTCGAACTAAATCATTCAGGCCTTCGTATAGAGATCATTCAATTTCTATTGAAAGAAGAATCGTTTACAGTGTAATTAAATCTACAAGGACAAAGAACAAATGAAACTCAAAGATTATACTCTTCTAAGATCTATTTTAACTGCCGGCATGGCATTGTTCTGCTTAAGTTTACCTTTATGGGAGGAGCTGGATCAAACTGGGCTAATACTTTCCATTGTCATTGGGTTAGCTTTTGCGTTTTTTTCATATAGGATGTTTAAGAATCTCAAAAACATTAGAGAAGAAGAGCAGGCGTATGTTCCTCCTTTGGATGCAACGGTTGAAGAAAAAATTACATACTATAAGAAGATACTGTATTTGAGCGTCGTTATTTTTCCGTTACTTTCCATTATTATTATATTAGATCTAAATAGTCTTGAATCGGGGAGTGTGGAGTCTGTTCGGATTTGGGCCCCAGTTGCCTTTATGTATGAGCAATTTGGATATTGGGCTGCGATTCTGGCTGCTCCGATTTTAGGTATTCTTGTAATTTCCGGTTTGCTGAGAGTGATACGTTTGTTAAGATCTGAAAATAAAGTGTGATATTTGCATATCTTGCACCTTATAAATTTAGGAGTCGGAAAACTCAAAATTATGAGAAGAGTAATTCTCTTGTTATTAATTATTCATTACAGGTGCATAGATTTTGGCTTTGATACTGCCGACGTCATTAAAGCGAATGAAGCGTATTCGAGAATTATTAATAGCGTTCTATTTAGGAATTATGAATGTAGATCGCTTGGTAACAGTTATCAAGGTACAACCTCGCCAGATGGTGTTCCTGGGATTGCTATGTGTAACTCTGATACTTTTGATCGAAACAAAGGCAAATACGTTTGGAGAAAAGCGGTCGATTCATGTGTTAACCTGATAACCTTTGTTTCTTGCCCACCGAATGGAAGTAATTTTGACGCTTGGGTTGCCCTTGTTCTTTCAGGTTGTAACTTTCAAGAAGCATTTTTCTTGAATACGTATAAACCTTTACAGGGAAAGATTATTGGATTCCCAAATAGTTTATACGATTTTCAAGGAGATTGTTTATAGTTTCCAGACTATACTTTTACTTTATGCGTACACTGGCTTCTTGTATCGACTCTCTTGAAAAAATTCAACTTGGGGGCTGCGAGCAATGGATTTCGATTCGGTCAAGGCAGCCGGAAGGTCCGATTCTATTATTCTTGCATGGTGGTCCTGGCACGGCTCAAATTTTCTTTTCTAGAAAACCTCAGAGAGAGCTAGAACATCATTTTATTGTAGTCAACTGGGACCAAAGAGGCTCCGGTAAATCATATAATAAAAATATAAAGCAGTCTGAAATGACAATCGACACTTTTTTGCATGATACGCAAGAGTTGATCGAATATTTGACTAAGAGATTCAATAAAGAAAAGATCTTTCTAGTGGGACATTCTTGGGGCAGTATCCTGGGGATGAAACTGGCAGCATCAAGGCCGGATCTTATATTTGCTTATATTGGAATTGGCCAAATAGTGGATATGAAAAAGGGGGAGATTGTATCCTATAATTATACTCTTCAACAAGCAATCAAATCCAATAACAATAAGGCGATCCAAGAGCTGAAACGAATCGGGTTGCCTCCTTATCCTGATTTAAACTCTGCGGGAATTCAAAGGAAATGGTTATCTATATTTAAAGGAACAATGCGAAAGGGAAATATTTACAAAACGATCTTGGCGAACATGACCTTATCCGATGTAAGTATTTCTTATATTTTAAAATTTGTTAAAGGGATCATGTTTTCATTGCAAAGTTTAGACAATGAGCAAATGAATATTAATTTGATGCAGGAAGTTCCAAGGGTTACTGTACCGGTGTATTTCTGTGAAGGAAAATACGATTATACTGTTCCGTTTGAGCTAGCGGAAGAATATATAAAAGTATTGGAAGCTCCGCAAAAAAGGATCGTATGGTTCGACAATTCCGGTCACCTTCCGAATTTCGAGGAGCCGAAAAAGTTTAATGATTTTTGTATTTCATTATTAGGAAAAAATGAAGCTTAATCGAACGGGCAATCTCCGTAGTATTACCAGCAACTCGGTTAAACACTTCTAATAAACAAACTTTAATATTAGAGAACATTATATGGAGAAACAAAAAATCTTTGCAATGTCGTTTGCTAGTGTCTATCCGCTCTATCTTCAAAAAGCGGAGAGGAAAGGGCGTAGTAAGTCGGAAGTGGACCAGATTATTTTCTGGTTAACCGGTTACGATGCAAAATCATTAGAAGAACAATTAAGCAAGCGTACTAATTTCGAAGAATTCTTCGAAAGCGCGCCACATATTAATGATAACGTTTCCCTGATAAAAGGGGTGGTCTGCGGAGTACGCGTAGAAGAAATTGAAGACGAACTGATGCGTAAGATTCGGTATCTGGACAAGTTAATTGATGAACTTGCGAAAGGCAAGTCTATGGATAAGATTCTGCGTAAATGAAGTCCTCCTCCAAGCTCACAAAGAATATAACTGAGACCGAGTTTGATAACGGATATTGGTATGCAGAAGAGATCAAGACCTTTGCAAAAGAGATAGGCATTGAGAATGTTCCTAAGTTACGAAAGGACGAATTAGAAAAGCTGATCAAACATTTTATACGCACCGGCCAAGTAACCAATTCTCAGAGAAAAAATTTAGTCAAAACCGGAGCAAAAGATTTTGAGTTGGGACTAACTCTTTCTATGCCGATCCGCAATTATACTAGCAATAAACAAACGAAGCAATTCTTGGAAAAAGAAGCTTTAAAGATCAACCCGAGCCTGAAGAAAAAATCTGGTGCGAGATATCGTTTGAACCGTTGGAGAGAGGAGCAGATTCAATCCGGTAAAAAGATCACTTATGGCGACCTTGTGAAGCAATACATAAAATTGAATGAAACTGAAGGTTCTTTCGAGAAGATACAATCGGTTCGCTATATTAATTTTCTTTCAGATTTTCTAAAGAGCGAAAAGGAAGCAACCAGAGACCAGGCGCTCCAAGCCTGGAAGCAACTTAAGAAATTGGATATTCCTAAAGATTATAAATCTTGGAAGAAGCAATCTAAGAAATAGAATAGAATCATTTCAGTGCTAGATGCGTTTTAACTCCAATGCTATCCGTTTGCTATGACGAGTTAATGTTTTCTCTTTAGCTTTTTAAATAACCGTACAATCTAAAACTTCCTAGCACTAGTACTCCATCTCCTGGAAGCTCGTTTATCTTAGAAGAAATTTCATCTGAGGAAATCGCAAGAGATTCAAATCCTTTGGGAAGTAAGAATCCTGCTCCTTGCACAAAGTGTGTCTCCGTTCCGAAGCGTTTCGTAAGAGTAAGAATCTCTTCTCCCATTTTTTCTCCTTCTTTGTCGGGGAGAAAACCGGCAATCACGGAGAATCGTTTCTTAGGAAAGAGAGACTCAAGTGAGTTTAAGGTTACTTTGACTGCATCCGGATTGTGTGCTGGATCATATACGATGAAAGGACTTTTAGAGACGATCTCTAAGCGTCCCGGTGGTAGATCTGGAATTTCCGATCCTTGGTTCGCCGGACTCGCGTCTGAGTTATCTTTGTTGGAAAGTAATTCTGAAGATGCATACGTTGATTTTTCTATTGCATGATCTTTTTCTAATATATTCGAATAGATCTGTTTTGTGATCAGATCTGCGAATTCTCGGTTATGTTCTAAATACGGTTTTCCTAATGGAAGAGAAGGGAATAGATGCAATTGGATCTTTCGCTTCTCACATTCTTCCTTTAGGATAGGCAACAATTCTTCTCCGGGATGGAGGGCAAACACTTGCTTCGTTCTCTCAGATAAGATTCCTAGTTTTTCCTTTAGAATCAGATCTTTTGTGTTTCCTAAGACTGCTTTGTGATCTTCTCCTATTGCACAGACGACTAAGATATCCGGTTCACATAGTTTGGTGGCATCCAATCTTCCCCCTAAGCCCGCCTCATAGATTTGGATGGAGACATCTTTTTTTTCAAAGAGAGAATAAGCCCCTAAAGTAAACCATTCAAACCAAGATAGAAAGGAGAGTTCTTCCTTTGTGCCTTGAGAGAATAGGATCTCCGAGACTTCTTGCAGATCCGCTTCGGTCACCGGATCGAATTTCGGGCCTAGGCGTATTCTTTCTTTTGGATCTAATAGATGAGGAGAAGTATAAAGCCCTGTAGAATAACCTAATTTAGAGAATCGATATGCTAGAAAATGAGAAATGGACCCTTTGCCGTTCGTGCCAACAACGGAGATTCTAAGCCTAGGCTTTTTTCTTTCTCTCCAACCGTGAGAGTCCAATAGATTGCGAAACGGTTCTAAGGTATAATTCCCGAATACATTGAAATTTCGGGTCTTCTCCAAATTGGTCAGACTAGATCCGAATTCTAAGAAATCAGGAAATTGCACGAAAAGCTTCCATTTTTATATGATCGATCTATTGTATTTCTTTATTATAAATTTAGAAACTAATTCGGTTTAAACGTAGCCTAAGCTTTTCAGCAGTCTCTCTCTTCCTTTTTGGATGAGTTCCGGGCTAAGTGAAACTCCAGTGAATAGCTTGAACTGTTCCACTGCTTGGTAGAGCAACATCTCTGTTCCAGGGATGATCTTTGCTCCCTTCTTCTTTGCAGCTAAGACTAAAGGTGTTTCTAAAGGATTGTACACTATATCAAAAACCACCTGTCCTTCTTGAAAGCAGTCTTCCGGTATTGCTGGACCAGGTTCCTTGCCCTTCATTCCAAGCGGTGTGGTATGAATAATGAGCGAGAACTCTGAAAAGTTTTTCTGCACTTCAACAAGGCTTTCGGATCTGAGTTTGGAAGAAGTTACCTTGGATAATAATTCTAATAATTCTCTGGATGTTTCTGAATTTCTTGCGGCGATCGTGAGATCTTGGACGTTTCCTTCTTTCAAAAGAGAGAAGGAGATCCCTCTTGCACTTCCTCCGCTTCCGAGTAAGAGCACTTTGCCTTGCAAAGACTTTGGATATTCTTCTAAGATCGCTCTGACTGCACCTTTTCCGTCCGTATTATACGCGCTAATCGATCCGTTTTCTAAGACCAATGTATTGCTCGCTTTGACTGCTTTGGATATTTCGTCGGTTTGATCGGCGAGTTGGAACGCGGCTTCCTTATGAGGAATGGTGACTGAGAGTCCTCTGACTCCGAATTTGCTTAAGGAAGAAAGTTCCTTTTTTTCCAGCGTATCCACTGGAAAAACCAGATACCCGCAATCTAAATTTAGATCTTCATACCAGGACGTATGTAGAACGGGGGACAAGGTATGTGAAAGTGGTTTTCCCACGATCCCGAAGTATTTTGAACTGTCTCGAAAGATTTTCAACGCGTCCCGCTTCTTTTTTACTAAAATTCTCGACTTTATCCCAAAACCCGGAAAACCTGTAAAGCAGATGGGAATCCTGGCCTCGCTCAACGATTTTCTTCCTTTCATTGGCACTCAACCCTTTTTAGTCTTAGCGTCTTCATCGGGGTGGTGGACTACGTTCACTGATATCCTCTTTGTTTTATCTATCAGCGGTGGGTTGGCCTGGTATTTTTATTATTATAAGAGAAAAGATCTCTTAGGCGGCTATTGGGTTGCCTTCTTGGTGGCCTTGCTTGGCTCCTTGATCATTCTTTCTCTCTTCCAAGATCCTATTAGAGAAGTAGTATATTGGCTGATCTCTCCTAAGATCGGAATTTACCAAGTTGCAAATGTGAATTTGATCGCGGTGATCATCGGAGGATATTCAGTTCTCTATATCATGAACCGCATCAATCACAATAAAGAAAGAAGAGATTAAATTTCAATCCGGATCGTAAGTGGTCCGGCTTTATACAAAGAAGCAGAAGCGATTATATTCGTTTCTGCTTTTCTTTTTCTGCCAGGTTCATTTCAAAAATCTTGATATACTTTAAGAAATTATAATAGAACCCCATAATCGCGAGGATAAGCCCTCTGCGACCGTCCAAAAATCCGAATCTCACAAAGAACATCCAAAAGGATTTATATCCAGCTTCGAGCAAAGCCAGGAATAAGCCGGTGCGTTTTCCTTTTCCGAATTTCTCCGTGGCAGCTAGTTCTGAATACTTGTTTATGAAATTCACATGATCATGAAGATTTTTATAGGAATAATGCAATACGGGGCTTTTTAGTTTCTTCTTCTTTCCGGATAATTGTACGGCTTCGTGGACCTTTCCTCCCACGAATTTCCCTTTGGATTTTTGGAAGAGACGAACCCTATAATTAGGATACCATCCTCCGTGTCGGATCCATTTTCCCATGTACATGGTGAGTCTTGGGATCAGGAATCCATCTTCGTCAGGCTCTCCTTTTCGAAAGAGTGCCTGGATCTCTTCTTTCAATTCAGCGGACATTTCTTCGTCTGCATCTAAGGTTAAGATCCATGGAAATTGCGCGAGTGAGATAACGTGGTTCTTTTGGGAAACGTAGTCGTCGAATTTTCGTAGGACTACTTTTGCTCCCTTCTTCTTTGCTAGGATTTCGGTATTATCATGCGAGCCGGAGTCCAGCACTATGATCTCGCTTACGAAATCCAGAGAAGAAAGGCATCTCTCTATATTATCTTCTTCGTTTAAGGTGATGATGCAGGCTGAGATTGGTAAAGACATCTATGCGGGAGAATAATCCTTGTCTCGTACCGACTTGAAATTAGGGGTCAAAGGAATCTCCAATCTCGCTATCGTAGAATCCTTACGGATCAGGATTCGGAAATAAGAAGGATCAATCCCTTCTCCCTTTAGCATGATTAAAATGAGTGCGAGTCCGAGTCCTGCGCCTTCTGAATTATCTTCGTTATCCAAATAGAACTGAGCAATATCCGCGTACTGCATTCCCTTTTCTAATTTTTCTCTCAGGGATCTTTCTTCTTCGGCGGTAACTGGAGTGTTGTTCGTGACTTCGATCCGAATTCCATCCATGGAATAATCGAATGTGATCAGACAAAAGAAACCTTTCTTCTTGGATTTATGACCGTATTCTTCTGCCATTGCTTCGGAGAAAAGTTTTCTGTATTCCGAGATTCCTTTCTTATATTCCGTGAAATTTTCTAGGTCGTAGCCTTTTTCCTCGAAGTAGATCCTTTTTTGATTTGCCTTGCAGGCGTTGATTGATAATTCTTTTACGATAGTGTAAACGGTCGGAACGAGTGTCGGATAAGTAACCTTGTCCAAAATCAGCTCTATGGCTTGTTGGATATGTTCTTCGACGGATCTTGTGATCCTATGGGTCTTTAGAGACAGGATTTTTCCGTTCTCTACCGTAAGCCGGATATTGTCTGATATATCCCGGATTTCCTGACCCATTTAACCTTGAACTTTTCGGAACTCGATTTGTTTGTCAAGAGACTCATTTTAATAGGACTAAAAAAGGTCCGTATGCGATTTTCTCCCCTTCTTCTGGGACTCGTTTTTTTTTCAGGGAGCTTGAGTGCTGAATCTTGGTCGTGGAACGGTGTTTACCTGATCCAGCCCGAGACTTTGGAGTATTCCGGTCCCGTCCAGATCCAGGTCCAAGACGGCTTGGTCGAAAAGATCTCTCCTTCTTCCCCAGGAAAAGAACCTCTCTATATTTTGCCCGGTTTCTGCGATTCTCATGTGACTCTAGGCGCAAATTCTCTAGGAGGACAGAAGGATAAGAACGAGTTGGAATTGGATCTGAAACAATTCCTACTTCACGGCTTCACTCATATCCAGAGTGTCGCAGATCCTGCCTGGGCTACTGAACTTTCAGAGTCGCGAAAAAAGAATTTTGCATTTCCTAAAATCCTAACTTTTCCTCCGGTCCTTCTTGCGGATTCAAAGGAAGTCGCAGGTGCAAAGCCAACCGGATACAAGATCTTAAAATCTCCGGAAGAAGCTATCGCTGCAGTTTCTTCTAGAGGAAGGGGAAGGGCTCATTTATTCCTGAGGCATAACGAGGGAGAAGCCTTCACCATTGACGGAAAACTTTTGTATAGAATGAGATCCGAAGCGGAGAAGGTGGGACTGGAACTTTCCGTTTCCACATTCGGAGAAGAGTTCGCAAATTGGGAAGCACTCTCTTCAGAAGTCAAGGTTCTCTATCATCCGATTCCTGAAATGCCTTCTCTACAACCTGTGGCCGGTAATTTGATCAAGCAAATCTGGGCTCCTCTATTTTCCATTTACTATGCGCAGAAGGAAATAGGGACTTCTTCCTTCTCTCAAGAATGGGAGAAGTGGACGGAATGGAGTCCTTCTTTCAAAGAGAGAGCCATGTCCAAAGAAGCACTTTCTACATTTACTCCTCTTTCCGAATCGGAAAAACAAGAAGCAGACCGAGAATATGATTCCTATCTTGCTTTCTTACGGGCTAGAAAGAATCTGTCCTTACGCATCTTATTGGGTTCAGGTTCGGGACACCAATTTCTATTCCCTGGGATTTCTGGTTGGAAGGAACTTAGGATCTTATCCGATCTGATCGGTCCGAAAGAAGCGTTACGGGCTGCGACGGAAACTACCTGTTCTTATCTGGGAGCGGCTCATGAGGGAAAGATCAGAGTCGGAAAACCGGCGCATCTTTTGATTTTTAGAGAAGACCCTTTGAAAAATTGGGATAAACTGAAGACTCTGAAAACAGTGGTGACGGAGAGAGTGAAAACCGAGATTGCAGCTCCTTCTTCTCCCGAAAAGAAAAAAGAAAAGAAGAAGTCTAAGTCCGGCAAGAAGACTTAAATCCTTTCTTTCCAAAAATCTCGGTCGGCTTGTAGCCGTTAAACATCCAATCTAGAGGGGCTGAAACCATGAAAGACACGCAAAAAGAATTATTCCAAAAATTACTAGATGAGAGTTTCCGAAAGAAGGCGGCTTTAGAACCCGGAGCCAAAGTGAATGCGATCGTCACCAGCGCAAAATCGGATTACGTTTTTATAAAGGTTCAAGAGGCAGGTCTTTCTGGTATCATCTCCGCAGATGAATTCACCGAGGCTCCTAAACAAGGGCAGACGATAGAGGCATATTTTCTTCAGGAATCTTCCGGAGATCAGTATTTCACAACTTGTCTGAATGGAGATACGATCACTAAGGATATGATCTCTGTGGCTCACACTGCTGAGATCCCTGTTTTGGGTCATATCATCGGAGAGAACGATGCCGGCGTAGAAGTCAAGTTAGGCGAGTCCACAGGCTTTTGTCCCTTCTCCCAATTGGATCCTGAGCTTAAAAAACAAGGCAATGGAGTAGGAAAGCGAGTTCGCTTTCTGGTTTCAGAAGTAGGAAATAAGGGAAAGATCATCGTTTCCCAAAAGAAGATCGCAGATAAAGAGAGAGAGGCAAAGATCTCCGTTTTAAAAGGAGAGTTGAAGCCTGGAATGTTCGTGACCTGCAGGGTCAAATCGGTTCATCCTTTCGGTCTGATCGTAGAGGCGGACGGACTCACGGCACTTGTTCCTACTTCCGAAGCGACCTTCAGAAAGAATCCGGACTTATCCAAGGAATTCCATCCAGGTCAGGTGCTTCGCGCCAAGGTTCTCAAGCTAGATTGGGAAGAGGACAAGCATAGTTTCACAGTTAAGGATTTTCTAAAGGATCCTTGGGCCCAAAATGTTCCTTTCAAAGAAGGGGATGTGGTTTCCGGAACCGTGGAAAGCGTGAAGCCTTTCGGAGTATTCATAAAATTGAATGAGAATTTTTCAGGCCTAGTTCCGAATCGAGAAACCGGTCTCCAGAACAGAATTCCTGCGGCCCAACATTTCAAACTAGGAGATCAGGTCTCCGCATTCGTGACTGAAGTGAATCTCTCCAAAAGACAGATCTCTCTTTCTCTCGTGAAGGCAAAAGAAGTGCAGGAAAGATTGGATTACAGCGGATATCTTTCGGAGGAAACTTCTTCTACCGGATCCTTTGGTGCCATTCTTGCAAAATCCTTAAACAAAGGACAGAAGAAGGGATAGTGGCTCTCCGGATCGCATTGTATCGGCCCGAGATCCCTCCTAATACTGGAAATATCGCCCGACTCTGCGTCGCCTTGGGAGCAGAACTTCATATCGTAGGAGAGCCTGCATTCGAACTGACCGAAAAGGCGGCGAGAAGAGCAGGCTTGGATTACTGGGATAAGCTGAGTCTAACTTTACATTCCGATTGGGAGAATTTTACAAAAAGTGTTTCTTCTGATTCCAAGATCTATTTGGTTTCCACAAAAGGCAGCGTTTCTTATACAAAGCCGCAATATTTAGAAGACGATATTTTTCTATTTGGGAATGAGACTTCCGGTTTGCCCGAAGAAATTTTTCGTTCCGACATTCCTGCAGGGATCATTCGAATTCCAATGGAAGAAGATTGCAGATGCTTGAACCTGAGTAACGCCGTGGCCGTTGTCGCGTATGAAGCGTTGCGTCAGATTCGTAGCTGGTGAAACGGAACTTATCTTCTAAAAAAAATCGGATTTACACCCCTCGAAAAAAAAAGTCCTATGGAAAAATATGGGAATGTCCTTTTCCCTAGGAGAGATAGAGACCCGAGTACGGGAGCTCCTAGCAAACGGTTTAACAGGAAATTCCCAGGATTTCCATGCGTGGATTCGTATGGACACTCTTCGTCGTTTTAGAGAAGAGCCAGTATTTCCTCCTGATTCTGTCCAAAAAGTCCTAGATGATCTAGTTTCTAAGAAAGAAGCTGCCAAGGGCAAATTGGATCCTAGAGAATATGCTCTTTCTACCGAATCTACTCTCCATAAAAAGCCCTCCAAAAAAGAAGAGTATCTGATCCTGGGCAGGACGGAGTTCCAACCGATGCAATATGTTCGTAGCAGAATGGAATCCTTTCTTCGCGCAAATGGGATCAACGAGGACCTGATCGTAGACCTAACAATCGGTTCGATCGAGGCAGTGGAGAACGCAGTCAAGTACGGAGACGGCGGAAATGTCGAAGTCAGTTATTCCATCGAAAAAGAGAATGTTTTTAAGATCCGACTGGTGAACAATCTAAGAGAACTGAATATCGAAGAAGATATAGAAAGAGGAAAATTTTCTTCCACTGCCACCCTGATGAGAGGGATGATGGTCATGCAAAAATTATTCGATAAACTGGATCTAGAGATCTTAGAGGACAAACGACAAGCTCTGTTTATGGCAGAGAAACGACTTCCGAAATAATCGGATTTATCTAGCCTTCTTCCAAGATAGCGGGTCTTTGAACCAAAGCCATGTCTGCAATTTTCAAAATACATTCCCCATATAAAGCCGCCGGAGACCAGGTCCAGGCGATCGAAAAGATCGCAACTTCCTTCCAACAGGGAGAAGAGAAGGTAACTCTAGTCGGAGTTACAGGCTCTGGAAAGACTTATACCATGGCTCAGGTAATCGCTCATCTGGGTCTTCCTACCTTGGTATTATCACATAACAAGACCTTGGCGGCTCAGTTATTCCGGGAATTTAAGGAATTCTTTCCGGAGAACGCTGTAGAATATTTCGTTTCTTATTATGATTATTATCAGCCTGAGGCCTATGTTCCTTCTTCGGATACGTTCATAGAAAAGGACATGTCCATGAATGAGGAGATAGATAAACTCAGACTGAGAGCTACTTCTTCTCTTCTGGAAAGGGATGACGTGATCATCGTGAGTTCCGTTTCCTGTATCTATGGTCTCGGTTCTCCTGAAGAATATGTGAACTCAGTGGTCTCTTTAAAGACAGGAGATGTGATCGATAGAGACCAAGTCATTCGCAAACTTCTTCATATACAATACAATCGTAATGATACTGATTTCTCTCGGGGAAATTTTAGGGTAAGAGGAGACAGCATTGAAGTCTATCCGGCTTATCATACCGAGGCATTTCGAATCGAATTCTTTGGAGACGAGGTGGATTCGATCGCGAGGATCCATCCTGTAACTGCTCAGGTCATTGCTAAGCAGGAGAAATGTTTTATCTATCCTGCAAAACACTTTATCATGGCGGCTCCTCTTATCAAGGATGCGATCCTTAGGATCAAAGATGAGATGGCGGAACAAGAGGCAAAGTTCACTAAGGAGAATAAGTTTCTTGAAGCGCAAAGGATAGTGTCTCGAACCAATTATGATATGGAAATGCTCCAAGAGATGGGATACTGCAACGGGATCGAAAATTATTCCCGTCATCTTACAGGTAGACAAGAAGGAGAAAGGCCTGCTTGTCTGATCGATTATTTCAGAGGAGATTTCCTTCTGATCGTAGATGAGTCTCATGTTACTATTCCTCAGGTTGGGGGAATGTTCGCAGGCGATAAGGCACGAAAGCAGACTCTGGTGGATTTTGGGTTCAGACTTCCTTCCGCATTGGACAATCGTCCTCTGAACTTTACGGAATTTGAATCCTTAACTCCTCGGACATTGTATGTTTCTGCAACACCGGCCGAATATGAGATTGAAAAAAGTAAGATAAGAGTAGAGCAGATCATTCGTCCTACCGGTCTCTTGGATCCGATGGTAGAAGTTCGTCCTACCAAAAACCAAGTCGAAGATCTTCTAGTAGAGATCCGCAAACGGATTGAAAAAGAGGAGAGAGTCTTAGTTACCACTCTTACTAAGAAGATGGCTGAGGATCTCACCGACTATTATAAGGAACTAGGACTGAAGGTATCTTATCTGCATTCCGAAGTGGATACTTTGGAGAGGGTAGAAATCATCCGAGATCTGAGAAAGGGAATCTACGATGTTCTAATCGGGATCAATCTACTCAGAGAAGGTTTAGATATTCCGGAGGTTTCTCTCGTCGCAATCTTGGACGCGGACAAGGAAGGTTTTCTTAGAAATTATAAATCCTTAATACAAACGATTGGACGGGCCGCGAGGAACGTGAGCGGAACTGCAGTGCTGTATGCGGATAAGATGACTGATTCTATGACAAAGGCAATCGAAGAGACCAAGCGTAGACGAAGCATCCAAGAAGAACACAATCATAAGTATAAGATCTCTCCTCAGACAATCAAGAAGCAGATCGGCGATATCATCGAAAGAACTGAAAAAGATCTGACTCCTGAAGAAGCAGCTTCTGAAGAGATAGATAAGAAATTCAGAGAAAAGAATTTCTCTTCTAAAGAAGAGATGAAGGAAAGGCTCCGAGAGGAAATGTTAAAAGCAGCAAAAGAACTCGATTTCGAGAGGGCTGCGATGCTCCGGGACAAGATGCTTTCCATTAAATAATCGAGGAATTCATGGGTTTTAGTATTACCATAGTCACAATAGCCATCACTACGATCCTTAGCTTATACACTTTGTATTCGGATCAGAATCTATTAGATAAACTGATCTTACGTCCGTTTAGGGACTCGAGAGAAGGGAACTATTACACTCTCGCGACCAGCGGATTTATCCACGCAGACTTGCAGCATCTATTGTTCAATATGCTGACTCTCTATTTCTTTGGTGGGGTAGTGGATCATATCATGGGCCCGATGGGCTTCATGGGACTTTATTTGGCGAGTATCATCATTGCGAACTTGATCACTTTTAACAAGTACAAGAATGATCCGAATTACGGAAGCTTGGGTGCTTCTGGAGGAACTTCAGGAATCGTATTCGCTTCGGTATTATTTTATCCGTATTCTCATATTTATTTCTTCTTCATTCCGATTCCGATCCCTGGGCCTTTATATGCGGTATTGTATCTAGCGTATTCTTATTATGCTTCTAAGAATAATAGAGATGGGATCAATCATGATGCGCATCTTTACGGATCTTTGACCGGACTCGCAGTGGCAATGCTTGTGGAGCCCGGTTCTGCAATCGCTTTCTTACATTATATAACAGGAATATTCTTGTAAGGAATTCGCAAAAGGGATCATCCCCCTTTTGCGATCTTATCTTTGATAAACGCTTTGAATTTATCGGATCCGAAGCTTACATCCATTTTAATGATCTCAGGAGCAAGATACGGATGCTTCTTCATGATATATTCTTCGATCGCTGTGTACTGATCCGCCTTTGCTTTTAATAGGATCTTGTTTTCCGAATCGATGGTAAGTTTGCCTTCCCATTGATACAATAGAGAAACTTCCGGAAAAATAGTACCGCTAGTGATGATTCCAAGCTGGAGCATTTCCGCTATGTATTCTTCTGCCAGATCTCGGTCCGCCAAGGTAGTAAATATAAGAATTTCTTGCGATGAAGCCATTCATTTCCTCCAAGAGAAAGGAAGATAGAAGATCTCTATGGTTTGTCCAGTCTTTCTTCCTGTTCTTGCCATACAATTTCGGCATCAGAAGAAGTCTTAGTCTGATGATCTCTTGCGTACGTCCGAGGATCTATCTGTTTTGATCAGTATCTTGGTGCGTTCGGATTGGAATAATTTCCCTTTCCAGAATTCGGCATGGAGCCACCCGAGCTAGAAGGTTCAAAATTATCGCAGACATTTCTACATTGAGCGATGCAGTTTTCTCTTTTACGATTCAATGTGACTGCCGTGATTACCGTTTCTACTGCAGGACTCGGATATTCCTTCCAGCATTTATCCTTACAATCGCTGTACAGGCTAGTGCAATTACGAGCGTCGTAAGGGCTACGATTCTGTTCTGTCATCAACTGAAAGAGCTCTTGCTCTTCTTTGGTCTTGAAGTTTTGCTTCTTTCCTTTTCGAGCAAGTTCCGCCTTGCTTAGATTAGCCTCGTCTACCGTAGGCACATCTTCTAGGACAGCTCTTTCGCTTCCCTTCGGCGCGCTCCCTCTACTCCAATCCACTGCAAAATAGCAGTTCGTCAAAAGGAGAAGGATCAGGATTTGCGATTTATTTTTCATAAGGAAGGGGTCGATATTATCTAGAAAGCTCTCGGATTAGTAAACTTCCCTTCGATTTTCTCGCAAGGAAAGAAAAGCTCGATTTTAAAAACTAGACCCTTAGGATTAGAAGATTTTAATTCGTCGCTTAACAAAGAAGGATGACGTTTTTTGCGTATTTTCATCCCAATTTTGAAGGAAAAAAATTTCCGAAACGCGTCTCATAAGTATTGAAGGGCAAATCGCCTGTCCTACTATATGCTAAGACCCGAAAACATGGATAGGAGGTTCGAGTGAGTAGATCCTTTTCAAGCAAATCGGTAAGTCGTCGTCTCTTTCTTTTCACCTTAGTTTTCCTATTTATATCCAATTGTAGCACTTTCGCCTGGGGATGGGTTAAGGTCCCTTCCGGATTCGCATGGGATCAGGACCAGGTTGGGATTCTGGATCGCAGTCCTGCAGAAGGATTCTCAGTACTATATCCAGAAGAGGCTGGTCTGGATTCGAAACCTCTCATAGAATTATCTAAGAAACTCCGGAAGGATAAAACAGAAGTGCGTTCCCTTCTTATATTGAAAGAAGGCAACCTGGTTTGGGAGAGATACGCAGGCGGAGTCTCCAGGCAACACAATCATAATATGTATTCTGTCACCAAATCGGTGACCTCTCTATTATTAGGGATTTGTTATACGAATTCCTGCGGAGTGGATTTGGACGAAAGTCTTGCCTCCGTCGAGACTGGACTACCTGGCCTATTGCCCGCTGAGTTGAGCGGAAAAGAATCCATTCGTTTAAAGGACGCCATGCACATGAGTTCCGGAATGGGCTGGGATTCTTTCGCTAAGAAGGAAGATATCAGAACCGAATCGGATCCTCTTGCGATTGCCTGGACTCCAACAGTTTCCGCTCCTCCTGGAACAAAATTCGAATATTCTAATGGAGACACTCAGCTTGTTGCCGGATACTTGGAAGCCAAGACAGGAAAGAGCTTGTACGAATACTCTAAGAATACTGCTTTCTCTTGGTTAGGCATCAAAGGAGAAGAATGGTATACATCTTCTTCCGGAAGACAAACTGCCGGATTCGGACTTCGTTTAAGAGCGATCGATATGCTCAAGATAGGACAGCTTTATTTAGAAGGTGGAAAATGGAAGGGCCGCCAAGTGCTTCGTCCGGAATGGATTGCTTGGACCTTGGAGCCAGGAGTAGACAAGAGATACGGTCTGCAATTTTGGCTGCATGAGTTCGAAGGCAAGCCTACCTTTATGGCGAACGGAAAGGGCGGGCAATTCATTTATGTAATTCCTCATCGCAAGATAGTAATCGTAATGACTAGCGCAATCTGGGACCAAGCTCCGGATAATGTGTTAGCTTCCGTATTGGAATCTGTTAAGTCGTCCTTGCATTCCAAAGAAAAGACTGCTTCTTTAGAAAGAGAGGAGGCTGTATTGAAAGAGCTAAAGACCGCTCATAAGACCTCACTGGATCCGAAACTAAAAGAAGGCGCAGACGAAACAAGAATTGCAGCGGAACCAGGGATGAAGCAGAATCATCCTTAATGAAGACCGTCTTAATTCCAATTCCTCAGATTGATTTCGATCCTACCGAGGTCTCCGTACCTTGGAAAACTCTCAGCCAGAAAGGATACAAGATCGTATTCGCGACACCTTCTGGAACTCCCGGTGAAGCTGATTTTAGAATGGTAACCGGCAAAGGGCTCGGAATATTATCTCCTGTTTTAAAGGCAAGAAAAGAGGATGTAGAATTCTATAGAGAATTAGAAAAATCGAATGAATTCCTTTCTCCTAAAAAATACGAATCGATCAAACCGGATTCTTTCGACGTATTATTACTTCCTGGAGGCCACGCCAAGGGAATGAGAACCTATCTGGAGTCCGAAAGCTTGCAAGGCTTGGTAGGAAAAACCTTTGCAGAAGGAAAACCTATAGCGGCGATTTGCCACGGAGTCCTTCTTGCAGCCAGATCTAAGAATCCTAAGACAAAGAAATCTTCCTTATCCGGATATAGAACGACTGGCCTGCTTCGTTCTCAGGAATTGTTAGCTTGGAATTTAACCAGGGCTTGGTTGGGAGATTATTATAGGACGTATCCTACTCCTTTGCAGGACGAAGTTATTTCCTTTCTCGCGTCTTCTTCTGACTTCGAGGAAGGGCCGATGCCTGTGTCCAGAGATACTTCTAACAACTTCAAACCTGGATTTACTGTTTTGGACAAAAACTATCTCTCGGCTCGCTGGCCTGGAGATGCTCATAAGTTTGCAAACGAGCTGCCTTTATTCTTCGGATGATCTTAGGATTTTGATTTTCCGAAAGGGAAGCAGAAACAATCTGTCCTTTAGATCTGTTGCATATACGTTTTCAACGATAGAATGCGGTTTAAATAGAAAATGAGTTCGAAAGAAAGATATATTTTTTTAGATGTAGGCGACACTCTTCTTACAATGAAGAAGCCGGCTGGAGAAGTATACTTCGAAGTGCTCAATGAATTCGGCCTTGATGCTACCAAGCATCCGAAAGGCTTTATGGAGAGAGCCTTTCGCAAGGCATATTCTCATATGACCAGGCACCCTCTGCCTGATTATCAGGACAAATTTTACGCTCACACGGATGGAAGCGAAGGTTGGTGGAGAGAATTACTCGGTTATTTCTTAAAAGAAATAGGCTCGGATCTGCAACCTGATCCAATCTTCCAATCTATATTCAAAAAATTTGATGAACCAAGCGTTTGGCAGATCGATCCTGGCTTCACAGACCTATTAAAGTTTGTAAGAGAAAATAAATTTGGGTTCGGGATCATTTCGAACTGGGATCATCGTCTCAAAGAATTATTAGCGAGTGTAGGAGTCTTGGATCATTTCGATCCTGTGATCGTTTCTGCCGAATTCGGTTATGAAAAACCTTCTCCTCTGATCTTTAAGGAAGCCGAAAATATTGTCGGCCTTTCTCCAGATAAGATCGTCTATTGCGGAGATAAAATAGAATTAGATATTACTCCTACTCGCTCAAGAGGATGGACTGCTTTCCACAAGCATCCGGAAGGAGATATTCGTAGTATAGGAGAGCTTGTAGGGTTACTTAGTAGATAGGCTCTAACTTTATTTTCTTCTTCGATCTTTCCTTCCTCAAACCCGTCTAAATGAATACGGATTGTCTCTGGAAATAAAATGAAACTACTCGCTATATCTGGAAGTCTTCGCAAAGGCTCCTCCAACACCGCCATATTACTCGCAGCTCAAAAGAGTGCAGAAAAAAATATAGAAATCACGTTAGCCGCTCCATTAGATCGCCTTCCTCATTTCAACCCGGACTTGGATACGGAGACTCCTCCCGAATCTGTAAAAGTTTGGAGAGACGAATTGAGAGAAGCGGACGGGATTATCTTTTCTAGTCCGGAATATGCCTTCGCAATCCCTGGAGTATTGAAGAATGCATTGGATTGGATCGTTTCCAGCGCCGAATTGTATAATAAACCTGTGGCATTAATTAATGCTTCTCCAAGCTATGGAGGAGCTGCCAAGGCTCAGGCAGCATTGATCCAACTTCTTGGAGTCTTAACTGCTAAAGTTGTAGATAAGGCTGTCCTGAATATCGCTTCCGTAAATAAGAAGATCGATTCCGAAGGAAATATTTCAGATGATGGCACTGCGCAAGAACTCCAAAATTGTGTGAATGCACTTGTCGAAGAAGTCTCTCTGAATAAAAATTCTAATTAGAATATAATGAATTTCTGTTCCACTTTATGCGAGTAAGGTGGAATTAAAATTCCGTCATCTTTCTTTAAAAAATTCGCTCACCGCTCTTCTTTTTTGCCCTGAATCTTAAAGTTAGAGGATAAATATACTGTCCTCTAACTGAGGAGTGTTATGATAATGCCAGCACCGATGTTTCAAAAAATTCCTCGTAAACTGGAGGAATTGTTGGGCCACGATGGTTCTGAAAATTTTACGGATTTTCTAAACAAGGCGTTTGCTTATAGCAAGGAGAATGTTGTGGAGCAAGTATTCGAGAGATTTGAAAGAAGATTGTCCGAAGAGATCAATACGTTTCGCGTCGAAATGAAAACCGACATGGCCAATCTTCGTTCGGAATTTAAAACCGAAATGGCTGAAATGAAAGGTGAGCTCAAAGGAGAGATCAGTTTGCTACGCGCAGATATGTACAGGCTAAACTCCATGCAGATCAAATGGTCTTTGGCAACCATGGTGGCTTTAACCGGGATATTTGCGTTAATTGTAAAAGTGTAATAAGAGATACTCTTATTGCTTCTTTAGGTTTTGTATTGCTCGGCCTGCGATCTCTTTGCGGAGATCCTGAGCCTTCTTTCTCGAAGTTATTGTTTCTTCCAAGACTTCTGCAGGTGCGGTGCTCGGGTGTCCTGCGGAAAATGGGGGAGCCGGATTGTATTCCAAGATCAACTGAATCTCTTCAGCTGCTTTCTTGCTTTGGAGTTCAGCAACCAGAGAAAGTGCAAAGTCAATCCCTGCCGTAACTCCTCCTCCCGAGGCACGATCCTTATCGAGGACCACTCTATCTTTTTTCACTTCTACTTCAGGAAAGAGCTCTAGCACATCTAAAGAAAGCCAATGACTTGTGGCCTGATAGCCTTTCAATAATCCAGCAGAAGCAAGTACCAATGAGCCAGTGCAAACTGAAGTGAGATAACTTGCTTTTTCTGCCTTTGCTTTCAACCAAGAGAGAATTTTCTGATTCTCCATGAGGCGGTTGACCCCGAGGCCTCCAGGAACCAATACTAGATCGAAATCAGGAGATTCCTCCAGGTTTAGATCGGGGATGAAAAACATTCCTCTTTCAGAGCGGATTGGATCCTTGGATTCCGCCACCAGGGAAACCTTGGCACCTTTCATTCTAGAAAATACTTCGTAGGGGCCGACCATATCCAGAGGGGTCAGATCCGGAAAAATTAAGATCCCAATATGAAATTCAGAAGACATGATCAAAGAAGAAGTTTCGGAAAGGGTTCTGCAAGTTGAAATTATCGAATTTGCGTGTAGTTCCGGCATATCGGAGCAAAATTCCTTCTTCCTTTGTTTGTTACAGATCTTAATATCCTAATTTGGGATATTCTAAAATAGGAAGTACAATTCCTATGTTTGGCCAAGACGATCTATACAGAAGAATACAAGATCTTTCAACGCTTATTAAAGAAGGCGAGGGAGGAGTCTGGCCTGACCCAAATCGAAGTCGCTCAGGCGTTAGATGCTCCACAATCCTTTGTTTCTAAGATAGAGGCCGGAGATAGAAGGATAGATGTGATAGAATTCTGGCGATTGGCAAGATTGTATAAAAAGCCTTACGACTTCTTCTTCCGATTCGAAGAGAAATTAGAATCCAAGCCCAAGAAAAAATCTCTCAAAGCCGCAAGCTCTCTTAAGAAGAAGAGCAGATCCTGATCTTTATCAATTGCATTTCATTCTCTTGGGAGCCAAACTAATCGGCTTTTCAGTAGAAAAGAAGTAGCCATCAGTAAACCGGAATTTAAAAGAAAGCATCCGCTTTTGCGGTTATGCGAAATGAAACGAATTGAAATTAAATCCTTAGCTCCTTGGACGTATGGGGCGAGTATCGTATTCACTGCGATCCTGTTTTTCTTTCTGGGCAGACTCAGCTTGGACAAGATCGAATCTTCACTTGCTGATCCTTTTTCGAGTTCAGAAGTTTTTGAGTCCCCGGCACTCTTCTTAAGACCCCATCTTCTTCTTAAAAATGTCCGTTTTCATTGGCAAAAAGGGATCTATGTGGATGCGGAGAAGCTCGCCCTTGAGGCGATCTCGAAATCGGGAAACATTCTCGCCTTTGATAGACCAGAATCTTTTAGTTTAAAAATTCTTTCCGGAGAGATCCGGATCCCTTATGGAAGTTTGGAGAAATTGATCAATGGCAGGTTGCTCGCCTTTGCGGATTCTCCTCTTCGCAAAATACATATCTCTCCGATTTTTCATAAAGGTACTTGGAAACTCAAAATGAGCGGAGAGGTCAAACTGGTTGTTTGGGTAGCTTTTGAAGGAATAGCAAATATGAAGATCGATTCCGAATCGGGAAGGATACTTCTCGAAAATGAATCCCTTCAGGCCCTGCTCAATCCGTATACCAAAGAACTGTTAAATACTGTAGGAGTTTCTTTTGAAGATCTGATTCGTTTCCCGAAAGGAAAGGGTCTTGTGATCTCAGGAAATCGGATCTTCTTCGAACCATTCTCCGTTTTTCCCGATCCAGCTGTGGAAGGAAGGATCGCCGAAATTAAGTTAAACGAAGAGACATTGCAGATAGGCTTCGTTCAGGAACAAGAACTGCCGCTTCCTAAGACCAATTCCAAGAACTATATCTATGTTCTCGGGGGGAAGCTTCTCTTCGGAGGGATCCAAGTCCACCAAGGCAGGATACTCTTGCAGGATAAGAATGAATCTTCTCCCTTTGAATTCTCTTTTGCCCAGTATCGCAAGACTCTCTCTTTATCCGAAGTAAAAATGGAAGAAGATGGAAGTGTTTTGATATCTATGCCGGATTCTTCACCTTTAGATTGAGTCCGCTTATCATTTAGAAATAAATTTTAGACATATCCAGTTTGTATGATCTACTAACTCTGCGCTGCTTGATTTTTGTACATTCAGAAATTTTAAACTACTAAAAACATAAAATTTCCATCTCGGGAAAAAAACGGGAACTCTCTCGGGTCTTGTGTGTATCAGCGTGGAGGAATAGACCGTGAGTTACCTAAAGAACAAAAAAAATCCATTTATTGAAGAGTTTAGATCAGCCAAGAAGATCTTGGTATCGGCCATTTTCTTATTGAGTTGCGGCCTCTTCGGATGCACCCTTTCTACTGTTCGCCAAGGATATCCTTCCGACTATGTTTATAAAGGGGACCTAAGAGGCCTTAAGGTTACTCTCACAAAAGGACATTCTATAAATACAAGGGATCCTTATACACAGAACTACACTCCTCTGATGATTGCCGCGAGAGAAGGAGAAATTGCAATTGCAGAGTTCTTGATCAAGAACGGAGCGGATGTAAATGCAAAGACGAGGGATGGTCATACTGCTCTTATGATGGCGGCTTATAATCGAAATCCGGAATTCGTGGAGTTATTGCTAAGGAACGGAGCAAAGGTGAATGTAAGAAGCATACAGGGCCATACTGCTTATTCTGAAGTTACCTTGGATGATTCCGTTCGAGTTAAGGAGTTGCTTAGTACCTTCGGTGCTAAGTCCAGATAATGAAATCCTTCGTTATTATTGCCTTTCTTTGGATCGCGTTAGGATCTTGCTCTAATGATTCTGCCTGCGATCGAGGCTGCAATAATAACCTTTCCGTTTGTCTTTTGTTAACAAAGGGATCTAAAAGTCCTCTCGGAGTTTACTATATATGCGAAACCTTTCATACTTCTTGCGTAAATGCATGCTACTATTCCGGCACGAACGTTAGAACTTATCGTGGAGGAAGTTCTCGAGGAGGCTCAGGCGGAGGATCCGGAGGGGACGGTGGAGAAAGTGGCGGCCATGGGGGAGGAGGTCACGGAGAAGGAACTATATTTTAGATTTTCTTAAAACTCTTTTGAAAATAAGAGCCATAGATTACTCACAAGACCCTGGAATGAAAAAAAGAAGAGACCGAAAATACCGGTCTCTTCTAAAGATATAAAGAGCTATTTTGCAAAGCCAATTTGGGAGGCTTTTGCTTCAAATTTTTCTTCTTTTCTCTCCGCTACCTCATCAAAGTACGTTTCGTAATTCGGGAAATTCGTTCCCATGATCCTATCCCAGAAGTTGAAGTATAGACTGTAATTTCCATGAAACTTCTGATGATGTTGGTTATGGTGGGTAGAGGTATTGATCCACTTGGTTATCGGATGACTTGCCCATCCTTTAGGCAAGAATTCATATCCAAGATGCCACCAGATATTCATGACCATCGCATAGAATGTATGGAACAGGAAGACTCCGAAATGGATCGGAACCAAACTGATAAACGGGACTACATATACTGCTTCTAAAAACGCCTCAGCCCAATGGAAATTATAAGCTGCCAAGGGAGAAGGGTTTACCGATTTATGATGAATTGCATGTACGAAGGTATAGACCTTTTTGTGATGCATAAGTCTATGAGCCCAGTAGAACCAGGTTTCGTGCCAGATAGTGATCAGAACAAAGCTCAAGATCGCGTAAGCCCAACCGTAATCTGAAATCTTAAAATATAAGGCCTTAGGAATATATCCTAACTTTTGAAGACTGAAAGAAATCACTGCAACCAGACTGAACATTACCATAGTCACAGCGGACTGTTTGATCTCGAAGACTACCTTTTCCCATTTAGGGAAACTTTTCTGGATCCTGAACTTATCGAAGTATCCTTTCTTCCAGACCCAAAAGATAAAAAATGCGAGTCCCGCAAGAGGGTAATACCTAATAAAATTCATACTAAGTTGAAAAAGCCCGAAGTTTCGGACACATTCCCAACCAAAATCGCAAGCGTTGATACTCATGCTTCCTCCGAATGATCGAGGAAATTGTATCTCGGGTCTTGAAAAGAGTCGTCCTCTCCGATCGGATCGGAAGGAAATAAAGGTCCGGACCGATCAAACCGGACTTATTTGCTCTTTTTTTTACGGATTTTACTTCGGTATTCGGAAGGAGTGAAGCCGGTTTCCTTGCGAAAAACATCGTTAAAAGTGGATTTGGAGCGAAATCCTGAAGAGTAGGCGATGGAAAGCAAAACTTCCTGCGGATCAGATTCTATTCTTTGTTTTGCCTCTTCTACCCTATGCTCGTTCAATAATTGAAAAAAATTCTTTCCGATTTCATTGTTCAGATATTCGGAAAGTTGGTGGGTGCTGATCTCGAGTTTGCTCGCTAAGAATCCGAGGGTAAGATCTTCCTTTAGGAAAACCTTTTCGTTTTGGAAGAGATTCTCTAAATTGCGCTTGATACTCTCTAGATCCAATCCGTTCAACTGCGAAGCTTTGTATTTCTTCTCTTCTTCTACCACTTTTCTGACTTCCAAAAAGAATTCTGGAAATCCTTGGCGAAGAATATAGAGAGCGCATAAAAAGATCCCGATCAGAGAGCCGACTCCTTCTAATCCTCTTATGGATCCGATAAGCACTGAAAAGAATCCATAGAGAAGAATAAATAGAGTAAAAGAAGCAACTCCGAAGATCGTCAGCATTCTGGCGTCCTTATAGACGACGCAGTATCTAACTTCTGTAAACAGTTTGAATAATATAGAGAACAAGAAAGTAAACATTACGCCCATGGTGCTGAGCACTGGGATCTTTAAGAATAATGGAAGACCAGTGCTTTGCATATTTTGTAAGAGCGCGATCTTTTCGGGGCCGTTGGAAAGATAAAACGGAAGCATCCAAAGTAATACTCCGAGTGCAGGAAGCGTCTTTAGATATAGGATCTTTTTAGGTTCGGGAGGATTTCCCATGGCAAGAAGAAGATAACGTTCTAGAAAGGGGCCCATCAATGCTGAGATAGGAAGATGGGTCAGATACAGACCCGGAAAGAATACGATCATCTTGCAAGTAAGTAAGAATGCGTGAGTGAGAAAGATCCCGACTAAGAAGAAAATGAAAGCGAGTAAATTTTGTTTTTCTCCTCTGGGAGAGGAGAAGATCTCCCCTAAAGAAAATAGAAAAGCGAGACCGATCGAGAAAGCCAGGAATAAGGATGTAGGTGAAAAATTCGCCATATCAGATCAAACTTCGCCGATGCCGATCTTTTCTGCGGCCTTGTTTAAGTACAAATCTGCAGAATACAATCTGGCGCTACCTAATGCGCAGCTTGCCAAAAGATGAGCGTCTATCCAGCCAATCCCATTTCCCGCTAAGGAATTTCTTTCGGAAAAGATCATGGCCTCTTGGTGATTCGCCGTGGGAACTTCTATCAATTGGGAATACTCGGTCAAAAAAGCACTCTTATTCTTAAAATTTCCCAGGCTCAGTTCTCCTTCCACCATGGGATGGCGTCGAACCAAACCCGATTGGAGTAGTTCGACGAGCTTTGGGTCCGATTTACGAAAATGATTGATCCAAACAGAAGTGTCTACCAGCACTCCGCTCATTTAACGCCTTTTCTGCGAGTCGGTCCTTCCGCTTTTGGATCACTTCCTCCTAAAAGGGCTAGTCTTTCCGCAGATTTTTCTCGGATCAGGGCGCGTAGACCTTCCTGCACTAGACGAGTTTTTTCTTGGATGCCGGTGTACATTTGAGCGCTATGGATCAGCTCGTCCGGAATATAAAGAGTGGTTTTGACAGCTAACATATATGGTATTATATGGTGAATATGGATGTAATGTCAAGCTCCAGGGCCGGAAAAGTGGTTCCGAGAAATAGAAATGGCTTCTCACTTCTTATCTATCTTACAAATTAGAAGAAGAGACAGAATTTCGAAGCTTGGGCCATTAACTTATGTCGCATATGAGTGTTTGAAATTCTCGGGACCTGGAAAAAATCCTTCTAAAAGACTTCCCCCTTGCATAAATAATGCCATCTTCCTCGACATCTTGGCTAAAACCTTGACCGGGGACCCTGGGTAAAAATACTGTGTATTTCTAGCTCCTCTTCCGGGAGCCGGGTAGTGAGACATGCCCTCTTAGCTCAGCGGTAGAGCACTTCCATGGTAAGGAAGGGGTCACCAGTTCAAGCCTGGTAGAGGGCTTAGTTCTAATAGGTCTGTAGTTTAATGGTAGAACAAGGATCTCCAAAGTCCTTGGTGGGAGTTCGATTCTCTCCAGACCTGGAGCTCTTCTCCGGAACCTAGAATGTAGGAAGGATTTATTAAGTGAAGTTAGGCGCATTTATACAAGAATGTAGAGAGGAACTGAAGAAAGTTCAGTGGCCGAACAGACAAGAAGTGATGCAATCTACTTTTGTAGTGTTGGGCACCGTATTATTTTTCTCCGCATTTCTTTTTCTTTCGGATACTGCGTTTGTAAAACTCCTGACCGGATTCTGGAATCTGTAAGGGCAGAGGACTAGTGTGGTAACTATGGGTGATTTGAAATGGTATGCGTTACAGACTTATTCCGGTCATGAGAATAAGGTCCAGAAAAATCTGGAGAAACTAGTCCAACAGCGCAAGCTGGAGGAGAAGATTTCTCAAGTGCGTATTCCAACCATGGAAGTCGCCGAGATGAAGAACGGCAAGAAGAAGGTCACTAAGAAGAAACTCATGCCGGGTTACGTTCTTGTTGAGATGGATATGGACGAGGACCTTCGCTTCATGATCCAGAGTCTTCCTTCCGTTTCCACTTTTGTGGGATCGAAAGATGGAGGGCCAGAGCCTCTTTCCGTAGACGAGGTAAAAAACCTATTCGCGGAAACTGGTGAATACAAATCCGAGGAGCCTGTAAGCCCTCGTTTATTGTTCAAAGTGGGAGACAACCTGAAGATTATCGACGGGCCTTTCGCTAATTTTACCGGAGTCGTAGATGAGATCTTCCCTGATAAAGGAAGACTCAGAGTGAAAGTGGAGATCTTCGGTCGCTCCACTCCTGTAGAACTAGATTATCTACAGGTTAAAACCGAACCCTGACCGGTGGGAAACCGGGAGAAACAAATAAGGTGTTTCGCCAATGGCAGCAAAAAAAGTAGTAAAGCAGATTAAGCTCCAGGTTGAAGCCGGAAAGGCCAACCCTGCTCCTCCAGTCGGACCGGCTCTCGGTCAGGCAGGATTGAACATCATGGAGTTCTGCAAGCAGTTCAACGAGAGAAGTAAATCCCAAATCGGGTACAAGCTTCCTGTTGTAATCACAGTATTCTCCGACAGGAGTTTTACATTCATCACCAAGTCTCCTCCGGCGGCTCTTCTTGTTAAGAAGGCAATCGGTTTAGAGTCTGGCTCCGCAACTCCTCACACCGTTAAGGTTGGGAAGATCACTCGCAAGCAATTAGAAGAAATTGCTAAAACCAAAATGGAAGATCTAAACGCAAATGATCTGGACGCAGCCGTTCAAATCATCGCGGGAACTTGTCGCTCCATGGGCGTTACGGTAGAGGGTTAATTATGAAACGCGGAAAGAAATATCGCGCAGCAAAAGAGAAAGTCGACGCAACTAAAGTGTATCCTATCGAGAAGGCTGTTGAATTAGCTCAGGCTACTTCTTACACTAAGTTTGATGGAACGATTGAGATCTCTACCAAAGTAAATTATAAATCTCTACAGAACGTGAGAGGGACTATTTCCCTTCCTCACGGAACCGGTAAACTGGTTCGAGTCCTTGTTTTCTGCAAAGGAGACAAACAGAACGACGCGAAGAATGCGGGAGCTGAATTCGTGGGCGATATCGACTTGATCGAGAAAGTAGCCGGTGGTTGGACCGATTTCGATGCTTGCGTCGCTACTCCTGACATGATGAAGGAAGTAGGTAAGCTCGGACCGATCTTAGGACGCAAAGGTTTAATGCCTAAGCCTAAGGCCGGAACCGTTACCAATGACGTAGCGAAAGCGGTTGCAGAGTTAAAATCAGGACGTATCGAATATCGCCCAGATAAAGGCGGTGTCGTGCATCTTGGAGTGGGCAAGGTCAGTTTCGATCAAACCAAACTCGTGGAAAACATTCGCACAGTAGTTCAAACTCTTCTCCGGGACAAACCTTCGGATGCTAAGGGTGATTATCTGAAAACTTTCTCCGTGTCTCCTACTATGGGTGCCGGTGTGAAAGTAGACGTTAAGGAACTGGTCAACACGTCCCTCTAAGGGCCGTAGTAGACGGGAGTAGGAACAATGCCCAGCCAGGAAAAATTTGAAGCAGTAGCCGATCTTAAAGGCAGATTAGAAAAACGTAGCGACTTCATCCTAGCCAGCTACAGCGGACTCACGGTGGCTGAAATCACCGACCTTCGTGCGAAACTTCGCAAAGAAGGGTCCGAGATGAAAGTGATCAAGAACAATCTCTTTCTTCTCGCACTTAAGGAATCCGAGAAGCATAAGGATAAGAACATCGCTTTTGGTCCCGAATATCAGGGAACTTTAGCGGCAATTTTCGCAGACTCGAACCTTCCCGCTGCAGCGAAGATCCTGAAAGAGTATGCTAAGACGAATAAGAACCTTATTCTGAAAGCAGGATACTTAGACGGATCCGTCCTGAACGGAGAAGGAGTGGAAGCAATCGCAGGTCTTCCGTCAAGAGAGCAACTCTTGGCTCAGATCGCAGGCGGTATCAACGGTCCAGCAAGAAGCATCGCTTCCGGTATGAACCAAATTATCGCAGGACTTGCAAGAGCTATCCAAGCTGTCGCAGAAAAGAACAATCAGTAGAACCAATTTTAGTAAGTAGTTTAAAGGACCAAACGGAATCAAGGAGCACAAAATGTCTACCACTGAAGCGTTATTAGAGCAACTCGGCAAACTTACCCTCGTGGAAGCAGCTGACCTAGTCAAAAAAATGGAGGAGAAGTTCGGAATTTCCGCAGCGGCTCCAGTAGCAGTTGCAGCTGCGGCACCAGCAGCTGGCGGAGCGGCAGCAGCGGATGAGCCTGCATCCTTCAACGTAATCTTGAAAGGCTTCGGAGACAAGAAAATCGAAGTTATTAAGGTTGTTCGCGAGATCACCGGTCTTGGCTTGAAAGAAGCTAAAGACTTAGTTGAAGCTGGCGGAAAATCCGTTAAAGAAGGCGTTGCGAAAGCAGAAGCTGACGATCTTAAAAAGAAATTAGAAGCTGTCGGCGCTCAAATCGAACTTAAGGCAGTCTAATCAGGAGCCGAGGCTTTGTCTCCTCGATATCTGATTACAATCCTTTCACTCAGGCAGGGAGGCCAGCGGACTTCCTTGCCTAATTGTATTTTCTCCGCTCGCGTAATTATTTTCCACAACCCTAGGGGGCAACACGAATGTACGGTCAAGTAGAGAGAAAACGGGTAAACTTCGGTAAGATCACCAATCTGGATTACCTTCCTAACTTGATTCAGATTCAGAAGAAGTCCTTCGATTGGTTTCTTCAATCTGAAGTTAAGGACCCCACTAAAAGAAAGAACCAAGGCTTAGAAGCGGTTTTCAGGGAAACATTCCCGATCGAGAGCCCAAACAACGACATGGTGATGGAATACAGCCACTATGTTTTGGGAGAGGCTAAGAAAAACCCGCAAGAGTGCAAAGATACCGATGCAACCTTCGCGCTTCCTTTAAAAGCAGTTATTCGACTCATTATCAAAGAAACCGGTGAGATCCGTGAGCAGGTCGTTTATATGGGCGACCTTCCTGTGATGACCGAGCAGGGGACTTTTATCATCAACGGAGCAGAGCGCGTAGTTGTTTCTCAGCTCCACCGTTCTCCTGGTATCTTCTTCTCCTATGATGAAGAGAGAGATACTTATTCTGCCAGAGTGATTCCGTATCGTGGATCCTGGTTGGAATTCGAGATGGACAATAAAGGGATTCTGGTTGCGAAGATCGACCGTAAGAAAAAATTCCCTGCTACTCTTCTTGTTAAGTCCTTAGGACACGGAACTAACGAAGAAGTTCTTCGTCTTTTCTACAAATCTTCCAAATCAAAAATCGGCGGAGCTTCTTCTAAAGAACTCAAGAGATTGATCGGACGCAGAGTGATCGCGGACGTGATCAATATGGAAACCGGAGAGGTAATGCTCGATGCCGGTTCCAGGATCAACGAAGACAATATTTCCATCTTGAAAGAGATGAAAGTGAAGGAAGTAGAACTGGTAGAGTATCCTCGTGATAAGGATAATCCTGTTCTGGTCAATTGCTTGGAGAAAGACGGCGTCAACGATTACGAAGACGCAGTTTTGAAATTCCACGGCATTATGCGCCAAGGCGAGCCTTCTACTATTGAGAACGCAGAAGCGGAATTGAATCGCCTTTTCTTCTCTCCTAAGACTTTCGATTTAGGTGATGTTGGTCGTTATAAGATCAATAGCAAATTCGAGTTCAATAACCCGAAAGAATTCTCTAGTGCGAAAGAAAGAGTCTTAAGACCTGCAGATATCATCGAGACTGTACGTTACCTTCTCAATTTGATCTCTGAAACAGAGAACTATTATCCGGATGATATTGATCACTTAGGAAACCGTCGTATCCGTTCGGTTGGTGAGTTGATCGCAAACCAATTGAAAGTAGGCTTCACTCGTGTGGAGAGAGTCATCAAAGAAAGAATGACAGTACAAGAAGTGGGAACTCAAACCCCTCAACTTCTGATCTCCATCAAACCGATCACAGCGGTGATCAACGAGTTCTTCGGTTCCAGCCAATTGTCTCAGTTCATGGACCAGACCAACCCTCTGGCAGAGCTCACTCACAAACGTCGTCTGAACGCTCTCGGACCTGGAGGTCTTTCCAGAGATAGAGCAGGATTCGAAGTGCGTGACGTTCACTACAGCCACTACGGTCGTATGTGCCCGATCGAAACTCCTGAAGGTCCAAACATCGGACTCATTCTCTCCATGTCTTCTTATGCGAGAGTGAACGATTACGGATTCTTAGAGACTCCATATCGTACTGTTAAGAACAGCAGAGTCGGAAATCACATCGAATACCTAACTGCAGACAAAGAAGAATATCATTCTATCGCAGTATCTTCTTCTCCTGTGGATGAGAAGGGTGAGTTCAAAAGCAAACTGATCTCTACTCGTCATAGATCTGATTATCCTTTCCGTAGCCCGAACGAGATCCAGTACATGGACTTGACTCCTATGCAGGTAGTCTCCGTTTCTACTGCTCTCATTCCATTCTTGGAGCATGATGACGCGAACCGCGCACTCATGGGTTCCAACATGCAACGTCAGGCAGTTCCTCTTCTTCGCCAAGAGGCTCCTTATGTGGGAACTGGTATGGAAACTCGTGCCGCTTACGATTCCCGTATTTGCATCATCTCCAGACATGATGGTGTAGTAAAATACGTGGATGCGGAGAAGGTGATTATCGAGCGTAAGGGCGGAAAAGAATCCGACACTTACGATCTTACGAAATTCAAGAAGACCAACCAAGGTACTTGTTTCAACCAAACTCCTGTTGTAGGAGTAGTTCATTCCGAGATCGACGGAAGAGTGTCCAAGGTCAGCAAAGAGAAGATCGAAGTGACCGCAGACAATGGAAACGTAAGAGAATATTCTCTTGTTTCCGGCCTCAAACAATACCAGCCGATCGTGAATAACGGAGAAGAAGTTCGCAGAGGTTCTACTCTCGCAGGACAAATCGTTCTCGGTGAGAGAATGGACGAGAACGGAAATATCCTTCAGAAGGGTACGGTGCTCGCTGATGGTCCTGCTGTGGACAACGGAACTCTCGCACTCGGACGTAACGTTCTCGTGGCTTTCATGCCTTGGGAAGGTTACAACTTCGAGGATGCGATCCTAATCTCCGAAAAAGTAGTCAAAGACGATATCTTCTCTTCTATTCACATCGAAGAGTTCGAGATCCAAGCTCGTGAAACCAAATTGGGACAAGAGCAGATCACTCGAGATATTCCGAACCTTTCTGACAAAGCGTTCAGAGACCTGGACGAAACCGGTGTGATCCGTGTTGGTGCCGAAGTGAAACCGGGAGACATCCTGGTGGGAATGGTAACTCCGAAGGGAGAAACTGACCTGACTCCGGAATACAAACTTCTTCATTCCATCTTCGGAGAGAAGGCGAAAGAAGTAAGAGATTCTTCTCTTCGTATGCCGAACGGATTCGAAGGAACCGTAATCGATATCAAACGCTTCTCTCGTGAAAGAGGCGACGAACTTCCTGCGGGCGTTGAAGAAATGGTAAAAGTCTTCGTAGCTCGTAAGCGTAAGCTTCTGGTCGGAGATAAAATGGCGGGACGCCACGGTAACAAAGGTGTCGTCGCTCGTATCATGGCAGAAGAAGACATGCCTTACATGGAAGACGGTACTCCGATGGATATCGTTCTGAACCCGTTAGGCGTTCCTTCTCGTATGAACCTGGGACAGATCTTCGAAACTCAGCTGGGACTTGCTGCAAGCAAACTTGGTATCAATTTCGAAACTCCGGTCTTCGACGGAGCAACCGAAGCAGATGTTGAGAAGTATTGCAAAGAAGCAAACCTTCCACTCAGCTCTAAATTCAAATTATACGACGGACGTACCGGATTACCTTTCATGAACGAGGTATTCTGCGGTTACATCTACATGTTGAAACTCGCTCACTTGGTGGACGACAAGATCCACGCTCGTTCTACCGGACCTTACTCCTTGGTTACTCAACAACCTCTGGGAGGAAAGGCTCAATTCGGTGGTCAGCGTTTGGGAGAGATGGAGGTCTGGGCTCTCGAAGCTTATGGCGCTTCTCATACTCTTCAGGAACTTCTTACCATCAAGTCGGATGACATGTTGGGAAGAGCTAGAATTTATGAAGCCATCGTTAAAGGGATCCATTCCATTAAACCTGGAATTCCGGAATCCTTCAACGTATTGGTGCAGGAACTCAGGGGACTTGCCCTGGATATCGTCATCACCGACTCGGAAGGTAACAGCGTTGATATCTCCGACTACGAGGATGAATATTCCAAGAGCAAGAAGAAGATTAAATTCGAGACAATCGAAAACGCCTAAGGGAAAGGTAGCATGAGATCCAATAACGACTTCGAATCAATCACAATCAGACTGGCATCTCCAGAAAGGATCAAGGAATGGTCTTACGGAGAGGTTAAAAAGCCGGAAACGATCAACTACCGTACTCTAAAACCGGAAAGAGACGGTCTCTTCTGCGAGAAAATTTTCGGAACCACAAAGGACTGGGAATGCTACTGCGGTAAGTTCAAGTCCATCCGATACAAGGGCGTGGTTTGCGACAAATGCGGTGTAGAGGTAACTCACTCCAAAGTTCGTCGTGAGCGTATGGGTCATATAGAACTCGCAGCTCCTGTTTCTCATATCTGGTACTATCGTTCCGTTCCTTCCAGAATGGGACTTCTCTTGGACATGACCATCAATCAGCTCAAGAGCGTTCTTTACTTCGAGAAATATGTGATCATCGATCCGGCTGATACCGGAAGAAACCGCGGCGAGCTTATCGACGAAGAAGAATACCACGCATACCTAGACGAATACGGCGACAAATTCGTAGCTGGTATCGGCGCAGATGCGATTAAAGAACTTCTCTCTCGTATCGATGTGGATGCAGAAGCTCGTATCATTCGTCAGAAAATCCAAGAGAAAGAAAAAATCTCCGATAAAAGAATCCTGAAGCGTCTCGAAGTTCTCGAGGCATTCCGTGATTCAGGAAACCGTCCAGAGTGGATGGTATTGGATGTAGTTCCGGTCATTCCTCCTGAACTTCGCCCAATGGTTCAGTTGGAAGGTGGACGTTTTGCTACTTCCGACTTGAATGACCTTTATCGCCGAGTCATCAACCGTAATAACCGTTTGAAACGTCTTCTCGCGTTAAAAGCTCCTGAGATCATCGTTCGTAACGAAAAACGTATGCTCCAAGAAGCGGTTGACGCGTTATTCGATAATAGCCGCCGCAAACGTACCGTAAAAGGTAAAGGTAACAGACCTCTTAAATCCATTTCAGACATGCTGAAAGGAAAGCAGGGACGTTTCCGCCAAAACCTTCTTGGTAAGCGTGTGGACTACTCCGGTCGTTCCGTGATCGTAGTCGGTCCCGAGTTGAAATACCACGAGATGGGTCTTCCTAAGAAGATGGCTCTCGAACTATTTAAACCTTTTATAATGAAGCGTTTGGTGGATCTGGACTTGGCTCCTAACATCAAATCCGCTAAGAAGAAAGTAGAAGCAGAAGAAAAAGAAGTCTTCGACGTTCTTGAAACAGTAGTGAAAGAGCATCCGGTCATGTTGAACCGTGCTCCGACCCTTCACCGTTTAGGGATCCAAGCCTTCTTGCCAGTATTGGTAGAAGGTAAAGCGATCAAGCTTCACCCTCTCGTTTGTCACGCATTCAACGCGGACTTTGACGGTGACCAGATGGCGATCCACGTTCCACTGACTCCTAAAGCTCAGTTGGAAGTATGGATGCTCATGCTTTCTCCTCACAATATCTTAAACCCTGCGAACGGTCACCCGATCTGCGGGCCTACTCAGGATATCGTATTAGGAATTTATTATCTAACTTCTGAGCTTCCTACCGAGCCTGGAGTTCCTCTTAAGTCTTTCGCGAACCTGGACGAGGTTACTTACGCGATCGATAGAGGAGTGATCGAGTATAGAACTAAGATCTCCGTACTTCACCAAGGTAAGATCCTGGAAACAACTGCGGGCCGTTTGATCTTCAATACTGTCCTGCCGGAAGGATATCCTTATGTGAACCGTGCTCTCTCTGACAAAGAGACGAACAGGATCATTGCGGAAGTTTATGAGAAATACGGACCGGCTCAAACCGTTCTGATGCTAGACGATATCAAGAAATTAGGATACCGTTACGCTACCATCTTTAGCCCGACTATCTCCATCGAAGATATTCGCGTATCTCCGGGTAAAGTCACTCTTGTTGGCGATGCTAACAAAGAAGTAGAAAGAGCCGATGGAGAGTATCGCAAAGGTATTATCACCAACGAAGAACGTAAGAAGAAGGTGATCGAGATCTGGACTAAGACCAACGACCTCATCACTGATTCCATGTTCAAGGAATTGGAAAAAGACAAGGGTGGATATAACCCTGTCTTCATCATGGCCGCTTCCGGCGCCCGCGGATCTAAACAACAGATCCGTCAGTTGGCAGGGATGCGTGGTCTGATGGCGAAACCATCCGGAGAGATTATCGAACTTGCAATTCGTTCGAACTTCCGCGAAGGATTGAGCGTTCTTGAATTCTTCATCTCCACTCACGGTGCTCGTAAGGGTCTTGCGGATACCGCCTTGAAAACTGCGGACGCAGGTTACCTAACCCGTCGTTTAGTGGATATTTCCCAAGACGTTATCGTTTCTGAAGAAGATTGCGGTACCGAAGAGCATATTACTCTCGGAACCGTGAAAGAAGGAGAGAACGTTATCGTTTCTCTTTCTGATCGAGTATTCGGACGTTATACCGCTGAGGACATCATCGACCCTGTTTCTGAGAACGTAGTGTATCCGAAAGGAACTCTGGTTACTCGCGAAGTAGGACAAAAACTGGAGAACCTTGGTTATGAAAAAATCAAAGTTCGTTCTCCTCTGACTTGCGAATCCCGTTGGGGAATTTGCATTAAGTGCTACGGTATGGACATGGCTCGTCTGACTCCTGCGGAGATCGGAGAAGCTGTGGGAACTATCGCAGCTCAGTCCATCGGTCAGCCAGGAACTCAGTTAACAATGAGAACCTTCCACATCGGTGGTGCCGCTTCTGCAAAAGTACAAGAGAAGGAACACAAAGTCGGATACCGCGCGGTAGTTAACGCGATCAACGGTAGAACTTTACAAACTTCTGATAGAGGTCTGATCTTCACTCGCCGTGGATCTATCGTGGTCCAAAGGTTGATCCAACAATTCAATTCTTCTGAACTGACCAACCTTCGTGTTGAGAACGGACAGAAAGTGGATAAGGGAGAGTTGGTTGCAACTCTTGCGTCTGGAGAGAACGTAACTTCCGAAGCACCAGGAACCATCAAGATCGCTGACGGTCTATTCAGGATCCTGGGAGAAGAAGCAGTTGTTCCAGTGAAAACTGCAACTTCCCTGAATGTGAAAGTTGCTCAGATCACCGAGGCGAACCAAGCTTTGGGAGAATTCGACCCGTTCAACGAGATCGGAGTTTCCGAGGTAGAAGGAACTGCTGCTTGGGTAGATCTGGAAGTCGGTAAGAACGTCCGACGCGACGAGGACGTAAAAACGTCTAACGTTAATTATAAAGTGATCGAACAACGTAGGGAGAAACTAATCCCAAGGATCGTAGTATCTTCTGGCGGAAGCAAAGAAGAATATCTTGTTCCTGTGGACGCGATCATTTCCGTTCAAAACGGAGACAAGGTGAAGGCTGGGGACATTCTGTTCAAGATCCCAACCGTAGCCGAGAAAACTCGAGACATTACCGGAGGTCTTCCTCGTGTGGATGAGCTCTTCGAGGCACGTCGCCCGAAAGATGCAACCACTCTGGCTGAAACCGATGGAAAGATCGAGGACAACGGAGAAATCGTAAAAGAAAAACGAGTTCTGTACATCGTTCCGGATAACGACGAACTAGAAAAAGTAAAAGTAACGATCCCAATCGGTAAACAATTACGTGTTCGTCATGGAGACTTCGTAAAACGCGGAGACCAGATGGACGACGGAAATCTAGATCCGCACGATATCTTGAGAGTAAAAGGTGTAACCGCTCTTCAAGTGTATCTGGTGCAAGAGGTCCAAGAGGTTTACAGACTCCAAGGGGTGCATATCAACGATAAGCACATCGAAGTTGTGGTTCGCCAAATGATGCGTAAGGTTTTGATCACCGATTCCGGGGACACTTCCTTCGTGAACCAACAACAAGTCGATCGCTTCGCTTTCTTGGAAGAGAACAAGAGAGTGGTAGCGGAAGGTGGATCCCCCGCTCAATGCGTTCCTATTCTTTTAGGTTTAACAAAAGCATCTTTGAACACGGAGTCGTTCTTCTCCGCCGCTTCCTTCCAGGAAACGACGAAGGTATTAACCGACGCTGCTATCAAAGGTAAAACGGATAACCTAATGGGACTTAAGGAAAATGTGATTATCGGTCACATGATTCCTGCGGGAACCGGAATGAGAAAATACCGCGACGTCGCGGTATTCAAAGAAACCTACGGGGATCTAGACCGTCCTCTGGAAGTGGAAGAAGAAGAAATTCCGATGGCCATACCGGAAGACAACGAGAATTAAAGGAAAGCTTTACAATAGAGCAGGTTGGGGAGAACTGGTAAAATAGGTCACCAACCTGCTAAAGAAAGAAGAAACTCATGCCTACAATTAGCCAACTTATACGACATGGCAGGAAGAAACAGGTAAACAAATCCAAATCTCCTGCGTTAAAAAGCAGTCCTCAAAGAAGAGGAGTATGCACAAAGGTGACCACGTTCACCCCGAAAAAACCGAACTCTGCTCTTAGAAAAGTTGCAAGGGTTCGTTTAACTACCGGTATCGAAGTTACTGCTTATATTCCGGGAGAGGGACATAACCTCCAAGAGCACAACGTGGTATTGATCCGCGGTGGAAGGGTAAAAGATTTACCAGGGGTTCGTTATCATATTATCCGCGGTACTTTGGATACTCTAGGTATCGATAAACGTCGTAAGAGTCGTTCTAAATATGGAACGAAAAAACCTAAGGCGTAAGGGAGATTAGGGATGTCTAGAAGAAGAGGAAAAGTAGAACCGCGTAAGATCCAAGCGGATTCAGTTTACGGAGACGTAAACATAGCTAAATTCATCAACTGCTTGATGTTGGATGGAAAAAAATCAGTAGCTGAGTCATTGTTTTACGATGCATTGGAACTGATCCAAAAGAAGACAGGCAATGATCCTTATGTAACTTTTACTGAGGCATTAGAAAATGTGAAGCCTCAAGTGGAAGTGAAATCTCGTCGTGTGGGTGGGGTGACTTACCAAGTTCCTATAGAAGTTCGTCCAGAAAGACGTCTTGCTTTGGGAATCAGATGGTTGATCCGTTATTCTAGAGATAGAAATGAAAAAGGCATGGCGAATAAGTTGGCTGCCGAATTCATCGAAGCTCAAAAAGGTACTGGAGCAGCAATTAAGAAGAAAGAAGATATCCGTAAAATGGCGGATGCTAACAAGGCATTCAGTCACTATCGCTGGTAATCAGCATCTTTTTTCAACCGTCTTGGATTTTATAAGACGGAATTGCGATGGAAGGGATTCGAAAGAATCCCTTTTTTATTTTATATATTCTTAATCCAAAGTATAGAGAGTAGTCGCGTTTATCCTTCCTCGAAGAACCGATCTACCAACCTTCTTTGCTGAAAATGTAGAAGAAAGTTCACCGAAAGTCTCTTCGGTAAATAGCAATGGCACCTTGGCTTTCTTTGTCAGCTTTTCCATTCTAGCGGCGACGTTTACCGTATCTCCTATGACCGTTGTATTCATTCTTGCTTCGGTTCCAACAGTTCCTAAGGCGACTGGTCCAGTATGAATCCCGATCCCTATGCGAATTTTATCATTCCCTTCTTTGGTAAATTCTTTATTAAATTGTTCTAACTCTTCTAACATTTCCTTTCCAGCACGGACAGCGTCTTCTCCATTATGGAAGAGAGCCATGAGCCCATCTCCGATGAACTTGTCTATGAATCCCGAATTCTTTGTTACTACAGGTTCCATATGAGCAATGTATCTGTTTAAGTTTCGAAAGATCTCAGCGGAAGAAAATTTTTCGGATATGGAAGTAAAGCCTCGGATGTCTGCGAACAATACTGTCAATTTAAGATTGGTCGCTTCTCCAGGATGAATCGAAGTTAAGTCGGTGGATTTTAATTCGTTTAGGAATTGAGATGGTACGAATTTGGAACTTGCCTCTAATAGAGAGCGAACCTTGTTCTGAGAAAAGACGAGTTCGGATATATCGCTGCGGATTCCTATATACTCTTTGTTGGTTCCGTCAGGGTTTTTTATCGGAATGATTGTTGTATTAACTATGTATTTGCTTCCGTCTTTAGCTCGATTCTCTACAACTCCTTTCCAGATTCTGCCTGCCTTGATCGTAGCCCACATATTTCGGAATGCTTCCTTGGGCATATCCGGATGTCTTACAATATTATGCGGTTGGCCGACTAATTCATCTCGATTGTATTTAGAGAGGCGGCAAAATTCATCGTTTGCATACGTGATCTTTCCATGCAAGTTTGTCATCGATACGATCGTACTTTTATCAATTGCGTCTTTGTACTGACTTAGAAGCTCCTTTAAATCTGTTTTCTCTATAAACTCTTGGGTTTCGGATTCGATTTCCTGTTCCATACAGTGGTCTACCTTCTACTTTAACCGTATTTAAAAGGCTCGCAAAACGTCAAGTAGGTTGGGCTAAGAAAGACTTTGATTAAAGTCTGTATAGTCGTGTTTGGTAATTTATTATTTCTTAATACATGAGCAAGGCGTATAAGGGAATTATTGCGAGAATGACACCCACATAAATCATATAACGACTGAAGTATTCAATGATCTGCAGATTTTTTTGGAAGACTGAAACCTAAAACACTGATATTATTAGGCCAAGGAGATCCGGGATGAGATTTGTCTGCGAGCTGAGTTGGGAACAATGCCTTTTCGATTTGCTTTTGTATCAATTGAAAATGAATTTTGTGAGATATTATCCGATTGCCGGTCTCGCATTTTTTATCTTTTGGTTTTGGAAGAAGAATTACTTCCAGAGGTTTAGGATCCAAGAGAATTTTCCGAAAAGAGATCGAGTAATCTTTGAGATCAAACAATCTGCTGTAACTCTTTTGATGTTCTGCTCTATTGCTATGTCTGTCTTTGTTCTGAGAAGATTGCATATTCTTCCGGTTAAAACTTATTCAGACATTTCTCTTTATGGTGGATGGCCTTATATTTTATTCAGTTTCGCAATTCTTACTGTTTGGCATGAGACTTGGTTCTATTGGTTTCATAGATTCATGCATCATAAGAAGATCTATCCGTATGTGCACTCGGTGCATCATAGATCTACGAACCCTTCTCCTCTTGCTGCTTATAATTTTCATTGGTTGGAGGCGTTCATTGAAGGAGTGTATATTGTTCCGATCGTTTGCTTTCTTCCTTTGTATACCTATCTGATTTTATTTCACACCTTTTATGCGATGATCATGAATATTTGGTGGCATCTTGGATATGAGTTCTTTCCAAAAGGATGGACTACTCATCCGGTTCTGAAATGGCTAAACACTTCTACTCATCATAATCTTCATCATCAGAAATTTCATGGGAACTACAGTTTGTATTTTAATTTCTGGGATAGGATTATGGGCACGAATTTTACGGACTACTCCGAAAAGTTTGAAGAAGGTGTGATTGCGAGAGAGCTCCGGACTTCTAATCTTACGAGTCCGGAGGCTTCTTTACAAAAGTCTGCTTAGCGCTATTCTTGCACTCGTACTTTTAGGACTTGTCTTCGTAAGCGGATCTCGTCTTCGAAGGCTTTCGTCATGGCCTGAAATCTACGATCGGAGAAGTTTACTTTCTTGGTAACTGTTTCGTAAAGAGGATTGGTTCTTCCTTCTGGAACGATAAAGCTAGGTTTTATATCCTTCTCCATATAGGCGCGGAAAGAAACCACGTTTGCATCATCGTCTATGAGTAGAATCGATCCTCCATGCGATTTCATGATCTGGATGGTATCTACTACCCAGCCTCCAGTATTGAATATCAGCTTATCTTGGATTCTTAATCCAATGTTCTGAGAAAGGGAAGCGAAGGGTTTGTGAGTGTGACCGAAGATGAATGTATAGTCCTTCGGAAAGGTTCGCTTTTTATTTTTGATCTCTTCTTCCCATTGGTGGGGAATGGTATCTTCTAAGTAAGTGTTTAGATTCGTGATCACTTCTTCGCTTAGAATATTGTCAGACATTCCTCTTTCGTCCTGTCCGACTTTTAAAACAATATTCTTAAGAGTGTTGCTCACTGGCCAGAAGAGAATAGATTTCAGGAACATATTCGTTTTGATCTTACTGAATATATAACTAGTGATGTTGCTAGTTAGTTTACCCATAGCCTTTTCATCTTGCAGCATATCATAAAGTAACCCGATGCCTTTTCCTACTTTTCCGGACCTTCCTAAAGTGGACCAAAAGAAGTCGATCCAAGCAAAGTTCTCTTTCTCTAGAACAGTGATGGATTTAGAATTCGGTACTACTGTAAAAGATTGGAATGGATTTAGGCTCAAAAGTCTTTGCCAGAAATTTGGTCTTGGTTTCGGCTTCTTCTTATCCTCATCTATTTCAGGAAGCAATATCCTTTGGATCGTGCTCATAAGAGCATAGATATTCTCTAAATAATTTCCATGAGAAAGGAAAACGGAATGATCTCCTTTCTTGCTGACTATTTCGTAATTCGGATAAGCAATGACAGCTTTACCCTTCTTTAGTTTTGAGTTTCTTCTTAGAATGCCGGTTAACAGATGAGATTCTACGAAGTCGGGATCCACCATCTTGGTTGTATACCAAGCATCCTCGATATACTGATTCGGTTTAAGACCGGCGATATAGTCGATGTATTGTCTTTCTCTTGCAGTTTCCCAGAGATGATGATCGTGATTGCCTGGTATATAGATGATCTTATCCGAAAAGACTGGCTTCTTTTCTTTATAAGCAACTTCTAAAAAGCGCTCGAAGGTCATGGACGCTTCGTTGATATCTCCTAACGCTAATTCTAGAATGTCACCTAATAAGATAAATTGGGGAGCATTGCTTGCTCCATTAACGCTTTGGACGATAATTTTTAAACAAGCCAACAGCTCTATCAATGCTGGAGAAGTTTTTTGCGAATTTACTTTGAATTTATCCTCTTTCCGTACTGGATCGGGGAACTCTTCAATGTATGTAAGTAAACTGTTATATGCTCCGAAATGAACATCCGATATTACTACGTATTTGATTTTACTAGTAGCCATTTGGGTTGTGAATCATTCGAAAAACGTTAATAAAATCAATTAATTATTGCTATTTTTAGGCAAATGCTGCAAATAAGTAGATTTTTCGGCGATAGGGGGATCTTCTTGAAGTTCTATGAAGCCATCGTTATAGGTACAGGGTTCGGCGGTTCGATTAACGCGTGTAGGCTGTCTAAAAAATGGCCAGGCAAAGTCTTAGTGCTTGAACGAGGCAAAGAGTATCCTAAGGGATCTTTTCCTCGCTCTCCGGAAGGAATGTCCAAGAATTTTTGGAATGTTCCTGAGGAAGGTTCCATTCCTCGCTCTTCTAAGTTCAAGAAGAGTGGTCGTCAAACCGGACTATTCGATATTCGGAATTATCCTAAGTTAGACGTCGTTTTATCTGCAGGTTTAGGTGGCGGATCTCTAATCTACGCAAACGTTTTCTTGGAGCCTCCTGAACATATATTCGATGATCGTTGGCCGGATACATGTAAGAAACGTAATTTAAAACCTTATTATAAAATCGTAAAAGATGTTTTAGGATCTCGTCCAATTCCTGACAACGGAGATGAAAGGAGAAGAGTCGTTAGGACTGAATTGTACGAACAATTCGCGGTTAAAGAGACTCGTATTTCCAAAAGAGCGGATATCAACGTATTCTTCGGAAATGATTTTAAGAAACCTACTCCGATCGGAGTGCAGGAAAAGAATCGCTTCGGTGCGATCCAAACTTCATGCACATACTGTGCAGAATGCGATGTAGGCTGCAATACTCACTCTAAGAATACATTAGATTTAAATTATCTATTCGTTGCAAAGAATTCGAATAAAGCCGAGATTCGCACGGAACATCTTGCTACTAAGATCGTTCCTCTCGGGCCAAAGGGCGAAGAAGATCCGAATGCAAATGGAGAATATGGATATCGGGTCCATATACTGAATTTGCAGAATGGTGAAAGCAATGCTACGTATGCGGATACTAAAAGAGTCATAGTCTCTGCAGGAACATTGGGTAGTACGGAACTTCTTCTAAGATGTAAGACCAAATACAAGACCCTGCCCAAGATCTCGGACAAGATAGGAACTCAGTTCTCCGGAAATGGTGATTTTCTATCCTTTACTGCGAAAGGCACGAAGCCTGCAGACCCGAATTATGGTCCTGTAATCACTCAATATACGGATTATAATTTGTTCCAAGGCTTCGATCGCAAGAAAGCCTTCTTGTTGGAAGATGCAAGTTATCCTGTATTCGCGTCCTACTTTGTATCTGGCGCCTTGCCTATCATTTTCAGGTTGAAGTTTGTCTTCCATGTCATTCGAGAATTCTTTAAAAGTATCCTTGATGGAAAGATTTTCGGTAAGGTGGGCTTTCTATTAAGCGAAGCATTGAAAGGAGATCTTTCTTATACTTCTGCAGTCCTCCTTTGTATGGGAATTGATACTTCAGACGGAAAGATGTATCTGGATAAGAAAGGCAATTTGCAGATCAATTGGCCTCAGGCTGAAAACAACACGCTTTATGATAGCATAATGGATGTGAATAAGCGTTTTGCTAAGTTCACGAATGCAGCGACTAGATTTCCGATGCCAACCTATTCTTGGCCTGTTCGAAATAATGTGACAGTGCATCCTTTAGGAGGATGCGTCTTGGGACCTTCGCCATCTAAAGGAGTTTGTTCTTCGGAGTATAAGACTTTCGGTAGGGTTTTCGGCTACGAGGGTCTGTACGTTGCGGATGGTAGTCTTCTTCCTACTGCCGTAGGAGCGAACCCGTCCATGACCATCTCCGCTCTTTCTGAGATGGTAGCAGAAGGAATAACAGGAAGAAAACCGAATTCGAATTTAAGGTAGGGTGATCGATTGGCAACTGCGACTAAAAAGAAAACATCTGCGCGTCCTAGCAAAACTAGCAAAGTAAAATTTGGGCCAAAGCCTCATCCGGTGAGTATACAATTCACCGAAGAGATGAAGGGTTTTATCTCTTTACCTGGCACTTCTTCTTATCATGAGGATTACGAGGCGGGTAAGAAGGCCGGCAATTATTTAATGTTCCACCTCACGATCCGAATTCCTGATACCGAGTTCTTCGTTTATGATCCGAATGAAACGGGTGAGGCGATCGGTTGGGTGGAATGTCAGCCATTGGGTGGAAGATTTGAAGTAGAGAAGGGAGTCTTCAATCTGTTTGTGGATTCCGGCAAACCTTCTGCAAATGAGAAGCACATGAAATACCGTCTGTTCCTAAAGAACAAGGCGGGTACTAAGATCACTCTAAACGGATTCAAGAAGGTCGTGGATGACGGTCTCTTGAATATCTGGAGAGACACTTCTACTTTATACACTACTGTGTATGAAGGTTATGTGGAAGAAAAGGCCGAGCCTAAGGCAAAGATACTTGGAACAGGTATATTAAGAATTCTTGAAAAAGATTTTATCAAGCAAATGACCACAATCCGTTCGAACGGAAGGACATTTTCGGAAAGAAAGGATGCAGCTCTCCGATTTGGAGAATTATTCCTCGGAAATCTTTGGGAAATTTACGGAGCGCAATTCAGAGGTGCAGAACCTGAACTGTGGAGAGAACGAGACATTCCTGTATTTACTCTAGAAGGAGTGAAAGGAGCTAAGATCTCTCATCATCCTTTCGTTACGGAAGATAAGATCTCGGTGGGACTGATCCGCTTTCAGAAAAAGGAAAGTAAGGACGTAGTTATTTTAATGCACGGCCTTACTACATCGACTGATATGTTTGTTATGCCGGAGCATAAGAATCTAGTTACATATCTACATGAGAACGGCTATGGAGATGTATGGAGTTTCGATTGGCGAGGAAGTATGCGCTTCAGCTACAATCTATTCCCCCATAGATATAATTTAGATGATATCGCTCTATATGATGTTCCTGCAGCGTTGAAGTTAGTCAGAGAAGCGGTAGGTCCTGGAAAAAGGATCCATTTTGTGGTTCACTGCGTGGGCTCTATTTCATTCTTCATGAGTTTGCTTGCCGGCAAATTAGAAGGAATCACTAGTGTGGTTTCGAATAGTGTTTCTTTGACCCCGAATGTTCCTACTTGGTCCAGGATCAAATTGTCTTTCGCACCTTTCTTGATGGAAGGAGTATTAAGATTTCCGAATGTAAATCCTCGCTGGCATTATCTTCCCGGCTTCGCTTCTGGTAAACTTTTGGCTAAATTTGTAAGCCTATTTCACCACGAATGCGACGAGCCTGCCTGTCATATGCTCAGTTTAATGTGGGGAACTGGCTGGCCTGCCTGCTACGAACATGAGAATCTACCTGATATTACTCATAGAAGGGTAGGGGATTTGTTTGGAGCGACTTCTTTGAACTATTATAGGCATATTCGCAAGGCAGTAGGCCGAAAATCTATGATTAAGTATGAACCTACGGATAAGAGATATGAATCTCTTCCTAATACTTATTTAGATGGGGCTTCCAAGGTAAAGACGCCTATCTTGTTCATGACAGGGGACAAGAATAAAGTATTCAAAGATTCTAATATTGTAGCTTATGAAACCTTCGGTCGTTTAAATCCAGGGAATAAGAATGAGCTTTTTATTGCGAAGGGGTATGGTCACCAGGATACTTTGATGGGCAAGAAGAGCGATAAGGATATTTTTCCGAGAATTCTTGAATTCCTAAAGAAACACTCTTAACGCTCTTGGCGATCCAGGATCGAGCCGATTATCGGCTCGATTCCGTTGCTACCACCGATTTGGAGAGATAGAGGATCACGATTGCAGCGAATAGCATGTCTGCAAATACGAGACCTGCCATCCATGCTTCGGATCGGATCACGAAAGTCATCATTCCTTTCACAAAGATAGGAAGAGAGAATAGGTTCAGAACAATGATCCCGATCACGAAGTTTCTCTTTCCGTTTGGAGCAGGGAACTCGAAGTTCTTTAAGAAAATATAAGTACCGATTGCAGAAAGAGCCGCTTGGATAGCAAAGCCTAACAAAGGAGCTGCGGCACTGATCCCCAATTCTGGGTTTGCAGGATCCAAGGATACGATTGGTCCGATGATAGGAGCACTCGATAAAGGAAGGATCTTTAAGTCATGGTCATGAACAAGCAGGTCTAGAATCCAATGTCCTGTTGCAGCAAGTGCAATCGCGATATAACGTGTTGCCGTGGATACTTTCAGTGATTTCAAAAGTAAGAAGAATATGATGCCGATGATGATCCCACCGCCGAGAGAGTGAGAGTATTGTTGGCTAAGTAGTTTCATATTACCGATGTAAAGAAAAGGTAACTCTACTTTCATAAATTCTAAAGGAGGGGAGAAGCCGAAAGGATTTAGATTCAATACGATCCAAACCAACTCCACTACTTCTGCTGAGATCAATAAGATCCAAAGAGGAACGTCTTTGAATTTTGATTTAACTAAAAACGCTGATGATAAGTGTCCGATGCCTGTCATTGGTGACGAAAGATATTAAAAACAATATTATATGCAATAAATAATTTGCTTAAGTATGTAAAGTTTGAAAAATTTGGCCATGGAACACATACTTATTACGGGTGTGAACTCAGGAGTCGGACTTGCGTTAACCGAAAAGTTAATCCAAGAAGGTTCCTTTGTATTCGGCAGCGTACGTTCGAAAAATCAGGGAGCGGCTCTCGCTACCAAATTTGGAAAATCATTCTATCCTTTATACTTTGATGTAACTGATGAGGCTGCTATCAGCAATGCAGTCCAAGAAGTTGCGAAGGTATTAAATGGAAAAAGCTTAAACGCTCTTGTGAACAATGCGGGAGTAGTTGTCCCGGGTCCTTTAATGGAAATGCCCGTCTCTTCTTTTAGAGAACAGATAGAGATCAACTTGATCGCTCCCTTTCTTATTTCTCAAAAATTTCTTCCTCTGTTAGGTGCGGCTAAGGATCACAAGTTTCCTCCCGGTCGGATCATTAACGTGAGTTCGCTGAGCGGAGTTCGTACCTTTCCATTTTTATCTGCTTACTCGGTTTCAAAGCATGGGCTCGAAGCATTGACTGATGGTTTTCGTAGAGAGTTGAGTCTTTATGGTGTGGACGTGATCTCTATTCTTCCTGGAGCGATTTTGACCCCCTTAACGGATAAGATCAACGATACAGTTAGAGAATTAGCGAATCGTTCAGTATACAGAGACTCACTTTTGGCTTTTATTCGAGTGAACGAGAAGAAGGCGAACTCGGGAGTGCCAATGTCAAAGGTGATTGCAGCAATATTACATGCGCTTCACAGCTCTCATCCGAAAACTCGATATTTTTTAAAAAGTAGTTTCCTTACCGACACCTTTTTGCCCAAATTCCTTCCGACTCGGATCTTCGATAAATTAATTTCAAAAGCATTAGGAATTCATACTTAATATGACTTACTCGGCCCGTATACTTTTGTTCATTTCCTTAGCTCTACTTTCTTCTCCTATATTTTCCGAGCCGGATACGTCCTCGGACATAGTTTTAACGGATGAGCAGGACCAGTACGATATTCGAAATGCTGTGTCCTTTTTAGTGGATAAGGAAAAGAATCTAACTATACGGGACGTTTTAAAGGCTGACGAAGGTCATCAATTTCAGAAGTTCGGAAAGACGAATTTCGGAATTACGAATTTTGCATATTGGGTGCGCATTCCAGTCATGAATAGATCCAAGAAAGTCAGAAACTGGTACATGGAGATCAGCCATCCGGTTTTAGATCACGTTGACTTTTATATTCCATCTGCCTCAGGATACATTCCGAAGTTTTCGGGAGATAAATTGCCGTTTCACGAGAGAGAGATCAATCATCGTAATTTTATATTCGAATTGCCTTTTGGTCATGACGAGAACGAGTCTTCGGAAGGAGTTTTTTATCTAAGAGTAGAATCAGAGAGTACGATTTCTCTTCCTCTTGAGATATTAAGTGAGAAGACATTTGCTAACCGAAATTCTACGGAGCAATTTGTATTTGGGCTTTATTACGGGCTTATCTTCGTGATGGCACTGTATAATTTGTTCATCTTCTTTACCGTTCGGGATTTAAGTTATCTTTTCTACGTGTTCTATATTGTCACGTTTGGGCTTTTGCAGATGAGTTTGAACGGGATCGCATTTCAATTTATCTGGCCGAATTCGGTTTGGATGGCGAGTTATGCTCCTACCTTCCTCATTCCTCTTTTGCCCACGTTTGTGATCTTGTTCTCCAGATATTTTCTGATTACATTCGAATATCTGCCTAGAATGGATAAGGTTCTTCTTCTTTCCAGTGCGGTCGGATTAATACTGACTATCATCTCTATCTTCGTTAAGATATCTTCTGTCTTGGGGATCCTTGCAGTCTTTGCAATGTTGAATATTCCTCTGATCTTGGGCTGTGCTATCTATACATTAAGAAAAGGTTATAGACCTGCGATCTATTATCTGACAGCCTGGCTGACTCTCTTATTCGGAGGGGTTCTTTACGGTCTCAAAGCGTTTGGTATCTTGCCTGATATCTTCTTAACGAACTACGGTTTACAGATTGGTGCCGGATTGGAAGTAATCCTTCTCTCTTTTGCGTTAGCTTCTCGTATCAACATGATCAAAAAGGAGAAAGAAGAGGCACAAGCTAAGACCTTAGAGATGCAAAAGATCCTGACGGAATCTTATGCTAGATTCGTTCCCAAGGATTTCTTAGCGAACTTGGGAAAGGAATCCATTCTGGATGTAAGGTTGGGAGACCAGATCCAAAAGGAAATGGCGGTGCTTTTCAGCGATATTCGTTCCTTTACTACCTTATCGGAGCAGATGACACCAGCGGAGAATTTTAACTTCATCAATTCTTATCTAAGTAGAATGAGCCCGATCATTCAGCGTCACAACGGATTTATAGATAAGTTCATCGGTGATGCGATCATGGCTCTATTTCAAAGAAATGTAATAGACGCCGTTTCTGCCGGAGTGGAGATGCAAAAATACCTAAAGGTATATAATGAACATCGTAATCGACAAGGCTATATGCCCATTCAGATCGGAGTGGGGATACATTCGGGTTCTTTGATGCTCGGTACAATAGGCGCCGAAGAAAGATTAGAAGGAACTGTTATCTCTGATACTGTGAATTTAGCCTCTAGGATCGAAAGCTTAACTAAGGTCTATGGATCTAGGATAGCGGTGAGTGAAAGTACCATCGAAGAGGTTAAAAAAGAGGGAAGGTTTAATTTCAGATTCTTGGATCGGGTGAAGGTAAAGGGAAAGCAAAAGCCTGTTTCGGTTTATGAAGTCTTTGATGGAGACGAGCCTGAGCAACAGGACCTGAAAATTAAAACCAGAGAATCGTATGAAAAAGGTGTGAAGGCATTCTATGCTCACGCTTTCGACGAGGCAAAGATCCAATTCGAGAAAGTGATCTCCCTTTTTCCGGATGATAAGGCCACTCAACTCTATTTAAAAAGACTATTCCCGGTGACTCATACTGCAAAAGCAGTAGAAGAAATCGAAGACTGATTCTCAAATAAGCGATCCTCCGTTTGGTGGGCTTGGATCGGCCCTCGTCTTTGTGAAATCTCTTATGTTCCGAAGAAAGAGCAATTTTGTTCTTTCCCAAGGAATATATATGTAAATCCTGCACACAGACGTGGCTATCATGGTGATGTTTCTAACGCAATTTTCATCGGTTTTCTCCTCCGCGTCGAGCTTTCAAAACGCTTCTCTCTTATTCTGTGGAGAGGTTGGGTTGTAATCACATGGCCCATCTCTTTCGGATCCTTCTACTTTCTCTTCTCATGCTTTTGGCTCATCCTAGTTTTTCAGACCAGGGAGAGTTGAGCGATATCCATCTGACAGATGAGCAAGAGCAATATGATATAACCCATTCTGTTTCTTTTTATATAGATAAGGAGAAGACACTGAAGATCGAAGACATTCTTCGTTTAGATGGGGAGAAGAAGTTTCAAAAATTAGAAAAGACCAATTTTGGAATTACGAATTTTGCATATTGGGTCCGTATTCCAATTCGGAATAATTCCAAAAATGTTCGCAATTGGTATTTAGAAGTTAGTCATCCTGTTCTTGATCATGTGGATTTTTATTCACCTGAAACGGAAGGTTACTCTGTGAAACTTTCCGGCGATAAGGTTCCATTCCGAAAAAGAGAAATCAATCATAGAAATTTTATATTCGAACTTCCTCTTAAGAATGATGGAGGAAAAGGCGAGACTGTTTTTTATATCCGCTCCGAGTCGGAAAGCACTGTCTCTCTGCCCATTCATATTCTAAGTGAAAAGACTTTTTCTAATCTGAATTCTACGGAACAATTCATATTCGGGATTTACTATGGGCTCATCTTCGTAATGGCTCTCTATAATTTATTCATCTTCTTTACCGTAAAAGATCTGAGTTATTTTTATTACGTAGTTTATATCACTGCGTTCGGACTTTTGCAGATGAGCTTGAACGGTCTTGCATTTCAATATGTTTGGCCCAATTCGATCTGGCTGGCAAGTTACGCTCCTACTTTTCTAATCCCACTTGTGACTGCGCTCGCGATCATGTTCTCTCGTCACTTCTTGACCATGTCGGAGTATATGCCGAGAGTCAATCGGATCCTTTTGATCGATAGTATATTCGGATTTGCTCTTACTTTCGTTTCCGTTTTCGCTAAAATATCTTCTATACTTTGGTTGATCGCTCTGTATGCGATGCATATCGTTCCAACTTTGCTTGCCTTTGCAGTTTATACATTAAGAAAAGGTTATAAGCCTGCTATTTATTATTTGGTGGGCTGGCTGACCCTTCTTGTGGGCGCGCTTCTATACGGATTGAAGTCCTTTGCGATCGTTCCGGATATATTTGCGACGAGTTATGGATGGCAACTCGGTGCCGGTTTGGAAGCGGTATTGTTTTCCTTTGCCTTGGCCTCTCGGATCAAGATGATTGAGAAGGAAAAAGAAGAGGCTCAGGCCAAGACCTTGCAGATCCAAAAGACCCTGAATGATTCTTTAGAAACACTTGTTCATGAACGGACTAAGACGATTGAAGAACAAAAGTTGGAAATAGAAAGAAAGGCTAAGATGATCGAAAAGGATCTAGCGATTGCGGCAAAGATCCAAATCTCCCTTCTTCCTTCGGATCCTCCTAAGTCTCGTAATATTCGGATCGCGTATCGCTGTATCCCTATGCTTCATGTAGGCGGGGACTTTGTTGAATTGATTGCGGATCGAACTGGTAGGGCCTTCGGTATTTTTATTTGCGATGTTACTGGTCACGGAACTGGAGCGGCTATGGTTGCCGCGATGGTCAAGATGGCACTTGCAGAATGGGTGGATTATCTAAGTGATCCTGGGCACATGCTTTCTAAAATGAGAGCGCAGCTAGTAGGAAAGTTAAACGGGAATTTCTTAACTGCAACCATGATCACTGTCTTTCCTGAGTCGGGTCGTCTGTTGATTGCAAATGCGGGGCATCCGGAGACGATTATCATCCGCAAGTCCACTGGGAATCACGAAATGTATAGACCTTCCGGAGTGGCGATCAACGAATTTCTATCAACGCCTCGCTACCAAACCGTGCAAACTGATCTTTCGGCAGGAGATAAACTTGTCCTATATACGGATGGATTGCCGGAAGCGAGGTCTAAATCCGGAGAGTTTTATGGAGAGGATAGGTTTTGGACCTTACTCAAGGAAAATTCCCAATTTGAGCCGGAACGCTTCTGCACTACCGTTATCCGTAAGATCCAAGACTTCACTGAAGAAGAGCAAAATTCTCACGACGATATGGCATTAGTCGTCCTAGAATATTTAGGTTAATTTCTTCTTTCCCTTATTAAAATAGGAAAGTTCTGTAGAAGGACCTCCCGCATTTCCGATATTCTACTTAGCCCTCGGAGATCCGAAGATGTTAAGTGAGAATAATAGAGTCAGAGTCTACTGGGATATACTTGTATTTATTTGCATATTCTGGGCTTCTCTGGAATCTCCATTAAGGATCGTCTTATCTTACGACCAGAATATAGTTCTCACAGGAATCTACTTCTTTGTAGATTCAGTCTTTGCCTTAGATATATTATGGAACTGTTTCACTCCGGAATATAAGGAAGGAAAATGGATCTTTGCAAGACCTCAGATCTTAAAAGATTATTTTAAGACTTGGTTTCTATTAGATCTGATTGCAGCTCTTCCTTTGGAATATGCAACTTTCAAGATATTCGGGATCCAACAATCCACTCATCCTTATCTTTATCTCGTACTCGGGATCACTCGAATCTTAAAGATATTCCGAATATCGGATATCTTACATAGGATCAATCTGGCCTTTCAGCCTACTCCCGGTATCTTACGTTTGGTCCTATTCTCTTTTTGGGCGACTGTGATCGCGCATTGGTGTGCGGTTGGATGGCTATTCGTGGACGATCGAGCGGACTACCAAACAGGAACGGAAGATTATATCAAGGCTTTGTATTGGACGGTTACAACGATCGCCACTGTGGGTTACGGTGATATCACTCCTGCGAATACGGTGCAAAGGATATATACTATTTTTGTAATGATTTTGGGAGCTGGTGTTTACGCGACCGTAATCGGTAATATAGCAAGTATATTAGGAAATCTTGATCTGGCAAAAGCGGCTCAACTTAAAAAAATGGCTCAGGTGGATTCTTTCTTAAGGGCAAGAGGGGTATCGTCGGAATTGCGACGCAAGGTTCGAGATTATTATATGTACGTGATCGACAGGGGCTGGGGAGAAGATGAAAATCATCTATTGAACGATCTTCCCATCTCGTTAAAGAGAGAAGTAAAGATCCGGTTGCATAGAGGTCTATTGGAGAAAGTGCCTTTCTTGAAAGGAGCGGATCCCGCGTTGGTCACAAATCTCATCTTCTTATTAAGACCGGCCATCTATTTGAAGGGGGACACTATCTTTCGAAAGGGAGATATGGGAGATAGCTTATATATTCTAAGCGAAGGCTCCGTGGATATCATGAGTGACGACAACACTATATTCCTAACTCTTATAGAAGGGCAGTTTTTCGGAGAACTTGCATTGATTACAGAAGAACCGAGGGCAGCTACGGTTCGAACGAATTCAATCTGTGAGATCTATACTCTGAATAAAATGGATTTTAATCGGTCTCTCGAACTGTTTCCAGAATTTCGTTCGGCGATAGAGAAGTCGGTTTCGAGCATAAAAAAGCATTCTTAAAATACAATTCGATCTTGGAGTATCGAAAATACTTGACCTTCTCCTTTTACAGGCTAAAAACTCGGGCTTATAAAAAGGAGAATGTATGCTTCCCGTAATTCACATAAATTATTTAGCTATTGCAGCGGGTATTGTTTCCAATGTTATCATAGGATTCCTATGGTATGGACCGCTTTTCGGTAAGCCATGGATGAAGGAAATGGGTTTAGAGAATATGGAACCGAATACTAAAGAGATGTTTAAGTCTCTAGGTTTTATGATTTTCGGTTCCTTCTTAACTGCTTTCGTATTGTCTCATAGTATTTTAGTTTGGAAACCATCCTCTTGGAATTTACAAGCAGATGCGCCGGCTTGGATTTACGGAGCTTATGCAGCAGTCTTTACTTGGATCGGTTTCTATATTCCTTTGCTTTTAGGATCCGTTACCTGGGAAGGAAAATCATGGAAATTGTTTTTTATCAACGCTTTCTACTATCTGGTTTCTCTTTCTGCAATGAGTTTCATACTTGCAGTTTGGCCTGCCTAAAATAGCATAACGTATATTCTTTTGGCCATTTGGCCAAATAGTTTCTGAAAATCAAAGAGGCGAAGTTATATCTTTCGGATCTTTCTTCGCTTCTTAAATCGAAACTTACAATTGAAAATCCAATTATTCTTTGGATCGGTTCCTCTCGATTGTCTCTAAAAAAATGGCATAAAGCAATTCTCTCCGTTCCTGCCCTTGTGGGGATTCTTGTAATTCTCGGTTGGGCCTTCGATTTGGAACTTTTAAAGAGACCAAGGCCAACCTGGGCAGCCATGAACCCTATGTCGGCTTTCGCTTTCATTGTGATTAGCCTGATCTTATTATTATTTTCGAAATTTAAGGCTGAGAAGAGACATGCCTTTCTTCTGCGGATTATTTCTCTTTTTCTGATTGGAATCGGTTTGAGCAGACTGATCGCCGTTTTAGGAGGTTGGGATTTAGAAATCGATCAAATCCTTTTCTCAAAGGAATTAGCAAAGGATATTATGAGTGGGGTCCCGAATCGAATGGCACCAAACACTGCATTCGATTTCTGTTTATTAGGATTCTCTTTTCTATTAGCCTCTTTCAATAGTCGTTATCTTAAATCGACGGCAAATTATTTTTCATTCGTAGCTCTGTTGGTAGGCGTCTTCTCAGTTATGGGATATTTGTACCAGGTAAAAGAATTCTACGGAATTTTTTCCTTTAAGCCTATGGCGATCCATACTGCGATTTGCTTTATCGTAGCTTCTCTTGCTTTTTTGTTTCAGAATGGGGATTACGGGTTCATGCGGGTATTTACGAGTACTTATTCTGGGGGAAGGATCGCAAGATTCCTTGCTCCTTTCGTGATCCTTGTTCCTGTCATCTTCGGTTTCATTCGAATTTATTTGCAGCATCTGCATCCGATAAGCGTGGAGCTTGGAGTAGGGATCCTAATGACCGGGATCATTCTCTCCTTTTTTACTCTAGTTTGGTTTATTTCTTCGGAATTAAATAAGACCGATTTAGCTAGGACAACTGCAGAAGAGAAGCTTTCAAGTTTGAACCAGGACTTAGAAAGAATGATCCAAACAAGGACTATGGATCTCTATAAAAGCGAGAATCGCTTTCGTACAATCATAGAACAATTTCCTTATCCGGTTCTAACTTATACTCCTGAAGGAGTTTGTACTGGCGCAAATCTTGCTTGGGAGGACATGTGGGAGGCGAGAAGAGATAATTTAGTAGATTATAATATAATAAATGATCCTCAAATAAAATCTTCCGGTTTACTTCGCTGGGTAGAAATGGCGTTTAATGGGGAGCCGGCTGTCTCTGAACCATTTGTTTACGATCCTCAAGGGATTGGGAAGGGCGGAAGACCTCGTTGGTTACAGTTGATCTTTCATCCAATTAAGAACACTGCAGGTGTCTTGCTAGAAGTGATTACGGTGCAACAAGATATCACTGCGAGCAAAGAGGCAGAAAATCAAATCCGTTCTCTAAATAACGATCTAGAAGAAAGAGTGAAGCAAAGAACTGAACAGTTGGTGCTAGCGAATAAGGAACTCGAATCTTTTTCCTATTCCATATCTCACGATTTACGTGCTCCCATCCGAGGGATCAGCGGATTTACTCAGATCTTGTTAGAAGATTATGGTCCGCAATTAGATGCGGAGGGCTTACGGATTATCGGAAAGATCATAGAGAATGCAAGGCAAATGGGCCAACTCGTGGATGATCTTTTGGAATTCTCTAGATTGGGAAGAACTGAATTGACCCAGAGAGACATTCAGATGAAGGAATTGGCTCTTTTCATATTCAATGAATTAAAGAATGCAGAATCTAAGAGAGAGATAGAATTCGAAATTTCTAATTTACCTGCGATCAAAGGGGATCAATCCGTTATTCGGCAATTATGGGTGAATCTCATTTCAAATGCGATCAAGTATACTCGCAAGAAAGAAAACGCTAAGATCGAGATCGGCTACAAAGAAGAGGAAGGAGAAGTGATTTTCTTTGTTAAAGATAACGGGGCCGGATTCAATATGCAATATTACCATAAACTATTCGGGGTCTTTCAAAGATTGCATTCCAATATGGATTTTGAAGGCACAGGTGTAGGGTTAGCGATTGTTAAACGGATCGTATCTCGTCACGGGGGAAGGATCTGGGCAGAATCCAAAGAAGGAGAGGGGACTACTTTTTATTTTACATTGCCCGGAAATTCGGAATCGAACTGATCCGTCGATCCAAAGAAATGCATTCTTGAATTCTACTTGGCAGAACTGCTACCTACTATCAACCTGTGGGAGTTTTTACAAGAGGTGTCCGAAGAATGAGGCGTAAATTTTATATTCGATTTTTCTGGATCCCTGCCATCTCTCTACTCCTATTACAAAATTGTTTAACTCCTTCCGGAAACATTTTAGATTACAAAGAACATTTTGCGGCAAATGATCCGGAGATCTTAAGTTCTAAGATTCCCTTAGGAAAAGTTAGAGTTACATTCTTAGGAACGAGTTCTCTTCTTTTGGACGATGGAGAAACTCAAGTCTTAACCGACGGGTTCTTTTCTAGACCATCTTTATTCAGAACCGCCTTTACAAAGATCTCATCTAATGGGAGTGAGATAAAATATGTGATGCTTCTTGCAGGCATAAAAAAGCTAAAGGGAATTTTAGTGTGTCATTCGCATTATGATCATTCTATGGACGCTCCTTTCATCGCGAAAGAAACGAATGCAAAATTATACGGTTCTATTTCCACTCTAATGATTGGTAGAGGGGAAGGTGTTCCTGAAGAGCAGTTAATCCTTTTCGAGCCGGGACAAAAGATTCAGATCGGAAAGTTTAAGATCACGGTTTTAGAATCCAGGCACACTCCTCCTTTTCGTATATTAGGAAAAACAAATGCTTCCGACCCGAATCGACCTCACTTGACCGAGCCTCTAAAGCAACCTGTAAAGGCAGAAGATTATATTGAAGGAGGGACTTACGATTTTCTTGTCGAGCATGGAAAGAATTCAATTTTGATCAAGGGCAGCACAAACTATATCGAAGGTGCATGGAAGGACCTAAAAGCAGATGTTCTCTTTTTGGGAGTCGCAATGCTCGGAAAATTAGACCAAGATTTTCAGGACAAATATTATACGGAAACGGTAGGAACTGTTCATCCTAAGATCGTAGTTCCAGTGCACTGGGATAATTTTTTCAAACCGCTTACCGAACCATTGGAGCCGAATTTGAGCATAGGCGACGATGTAAAGAAGGGAATGGAGTATATGATCCGACGAACCTCCCAAGATGGGATCCAGTTCAATATCTTAAGGGGATTCGGAAGTATTCTCTTATTTTAATCATTTCTTTACATCGGTTACAAAGAAATCCTTATAGAATTCTCCAAGGAGGCTTTGTAGGATGTCCAACCTAATATTCATAGGAAGGTATCTTATATATGATGCTCGATTGGAACGATTACCAAACTCAACTCAAGGCGGCTATGACCGAAGTAGCTCATCTGAATCCTGAAATCATCCGAGGATATAGAGGCTTGAGTGAGGCTGGCGCAAAGACCGGCTTACTAGATCCAAAAACGAAAGAATTGATCGCAATTGCAGTTGGGGTCACTCGTCAATGCGATGGATGCATCGTAACTCATGTGGATGCCGCTATGAAACACGGGGCCACAAAGGAGGAAATTACCGAAGCACTCAGTGTGGCAATTACGGTAAACGCTGGTGCAGCACTCGTTTATTCTACTCGAGCCTTGGATGCGTTTAAGGCCAAATCATCTACTTAATAAGAAGATAATATAAGAACCAGGTTAATTTCAGCTTTCGATCCTTATCAAAGTTTTATTCTTTAATAAGGATCGAGTATGGTCCTAAATGTAAGATTGATTCTTTGCGTAAGAATTCTTTTAGATTTAGGCAAGGAATGCAGCCAATTCGTTTGAGTTTCTCCTTTCATAATTAATAGGCTTCCATGTTCTAAGAACAAAGATATCTGTTCGCCCGATTTTTTATGTTTGAAGCAGAACTTTCTTTCTGCCCCAAAGCTTAAGGATGCGATTATGGTATTTTTCCCCAGCGATTTTTCATCGTCGCTATGCCAGGCCATTCCTTCGTTCCCGTTATGATATAAGTTTAAAAGACAGGAATTGAAAACGAATTCAGATTTTTCTTGCACGAGATTTTTTAAGAATATAAGGCTCTCCGTCCATGGAAGCGCTTTCTTTGTAGAATTCGAATATGTGTATTCGTAGCTTGAATCTCCGTACCAAGCAACCTTTCTGTTCGTAATGATCCTTTTGCCGAAGATAACGGCCTCATCGTTTTGCCAGACAATATCTTGAAGAAGGATTTTCAAAAAAATATCAGATCGATCAGGATTGAGAATCGATCCATAATAATTCACAATCCCGTCGTAAGGTAAAAGATTTGTAGAATGATCTTGTTTAAATAATTCCATTCTTCCAGACCTTGTATTTTTCCTTTAAACAATGGCCGCAGGGACGAAAGCCGTTTTTTAAGGCTTCTCTCTCTGATTCGAAAAAGACACGGTTTCCAATTTTCATTCTTTTCCCGGATTTGCAACGCAAGGTCCCGTATATTTTTAATTTTAAGTTTCCTGCATATATGATCTTTTTGGTGCGGATCAATCTCAGCAGATGCAATCGGTCCAAATCGGTATGTATAATCATATCACGAAACTGCATCATGAAAAATGACACCCATTGCGTATCTGTTTCCGCTCAGAACTTCGCTTACGCCGTGTCGCATTTGCGATTTATAAAATCCTTTGCTTCCTTTGACGGGTAAAAAATTCGTAGTAAGGATCAGCATATCACCTTTTCGAGGTTTTAAAACGATAGCTTTCGATTGTGCTCTGGGTCTGGTTTGGGTCAGGACAAATTCGCCTCCCGTATAATCTTTTTCCGGTTCGCTAAGGAAGAAAACCAATTGGAAAGGAAAATATACTTCTCCGTATAAATCCTGATGTAACGTATTAAATCCACCGGTTTGATACTTTAAAAGCAATGCGGTCGACAAAGTTTGCCCGTGTGATTCACAAAGCTCTTGCAGTTGGCCGATGGAATTCGGAAATCGAATGTCCGAATTCAGAAGTTCCATCCAGTGATTTGCAAGCGGAACCAGTTTCGAATAGAATTGTTCTTTAATAGATCCTATCATCTCCGGCTCCGGTTTATGAAAGTATTTGTATTCACCGGAGCCGAATCGAAATCGTTCCATGGAAACTGTTTTACGAAATAATTCAGCAGATCCGTAATCCCTGATCAGTTGCTCGCAGTCGGGATGGGATAAGATCTGCGGAATCAAAGCAAAACCTTTTTCATTCAGAATATCTAATGAATCTCGCCAGTCGATTCGGTCGATTTTCAGAATCATAGATCGTTTTGATCCGCATCGTTCAAATTCATACGACTTGCTTCCCAGCCGATCATTGCTACCTTGCGAGAACTTCCCCAATGATATTCTCCAAATTCTCCCGAAGATTGGATCACTCGATGGCAAGGGATGAGAAACGCCACCGGATTGCTTCCGATTGCAGTACCAACTGCTCTAGATGCATTTGGCCGATCTAGTCTCTTTGCAATCTCTCCGTAAGTCGAAAGTTTTCCCATCGGGATCTTAAGAAGTGTTTCCCAGACCTTGATTTGGAAATCAGTTCCTTTCAGGTGGAGTTTGATCTTATTCAGCTTCTTCCAATCGTGAGTGAAAATGAAGAGAGCATTTTGCTGGATCATATCCACGGTCTGAGTGTAATTTGCATTCGGAAAAATTGTCTGGAGGTCCTTGAACGACTTCGTATCATTTTCAGAAAACGAAATATAACAAATTCCTTTAGTAGTCGAGGCAACTAACAGTCTGCCAAAAGGAGTTTCCGCAAAGCTATAATTGATTGAGAGGCTCGTTCCCCCGTTCTTATACTCGCCAGGAGTCATTCCTTCAATATTCATAAACAGATCGTGAAGCCTGCTCGTCCCGGAAAGCCCCGATTCAAAAGCAGTGTCCAAAAGAGAGAACTTATTCTCTTTCAGAATTTTCTTCGCGTATTCAACGGTAGTGTATTGTAGGAACTTTTTAGGACTTACTCCCGCCCATTCGGTAAACATTCTTTGGAAATGATGGGGGCTGAGATGCAGCTCGTTGGCAACCTTATCCAAAGAAGGTTGGGATTTGAAATTCTTGCGAATAAAGGAAATCGCTTTCTCTATCCGATTGAAGTCTGTAATTTCTTGGTCTTTCATACGAATGATAATAAGATAAAACCGGGTTTCGAAAAACCCGATACTTGCTATTTTTACGCTTAAGAGAAAAACATGTTTCAGGCCAAGAGTGTCCCTTCCTTAGAGATGGATTCCAAATAAGATTTCATCTTCTCCCGAAAGAATAGGGACAATTCCGGATTTCCAGAGCCTTTCAAGAAGCCGTAGACTCCTTCATGAAACATTACTATAAATGAGGCCGCTTCCTTTGCATTTACATCTTTGCGGACGAATCCAATTTCTTTTGCTCTAAGAAGTTCTTTTTCTAATCCTTTCACCCAGAGTCTTAACGCTGATCTTAGTCGCGTACGAAATCCTCCGTCCACAGGAGACATCTCCTGCATAAAATTATTCAACGGACATCCGTAACGAAGCAACTCCGGCTTTGTATCGCAGATATGCATTTGCATCAAGTCCAGTATACCTTGCAAAGGATTTTCATAATCTCTAAGAGGCAGGATCCATCGATCCAAGATCAGAGGGCGTATCACTTCTTCCACTACTGCATAACCCAAAAGGAATTTGGTTGGGAACTGGTGATAAAATGCTCCTTTGCTCAGGTCTGTTTCTTTGACTAGCTCGTCCATGCTAGTTGCCTGGAATCCGTACATGAAGAATTTCTTAAAAGCGGTATAGAGAATACGCTCTCTTGTTTTTTGCAGATCCCTGGTCTTAGCGGGTTGTTTTGCTGCTTTCTTCATCTTCCAATCAGTGGGAACTCTCTTACTACATGAGGCTTTTATGCCGGATCTGCAACAAAAAAGGATAAAAGGAAATATTTTTCTTGTAACATACTAAATGGTATGTTAATCAAATGATCCGTCGGCCAGGATATTGGTCGGCGGAAAAATCTACTGGATAATAGTATGTTACCTATCAATTTAATTTCAGTTTTGCTGGCTACACTTGCCGCTATGGTTTTAGGGTTTCTTTTGCACGGACCCATTCTGGGTAAGGCTTGGATGAGGCTCGCGAATATCGTGCCCACGGGAAATGAAAAGTTCTCGGATATGCTCCCGAACCTGTTTTGGAACCTAGTTGCGAACTTCGTGACTGCATACGTACTTGCTGTCGTATATTTATTCGCGTCCTCTTCTCCTTATTTAACCGGTAGCGACATTTGGAAAGGAGTGATCTGCGGCATTTGGGTCTGGTTAGGTTTCATCGTGACCTCGACCTCTATGGAAGTGATCTGGATGGGCAGAAAGCGTGCGCTTTGGTTGTTCGAATGTGGATGTTCCCTTCTTGTCATGGCAGTGATGGGTGCGATCATCGCCGGCTATTAAGAATACTTGCGAAGTCCAGACTTATTAGGGACTTCTTCTCGGATTTTCGAGTGGCAATCTGAGGTCATTCAGAAGAGTTCCCACATAAATCTCGGATGAAATTCCTGATTGTAGAAATTTTGATTTTGTGGTAAGGGTGTCGCGTACCACCGCACCGGCCCCCACCCTAAGTAGGGTGGGGAGAAAAAACTTTGCCTCCTAACCCCTCGCCGCAAACCTAAGCGCAATCCACCATGTCCCTTCCTCATTTAAACCCTGGAATCTTCGCGCATATAGACGCAGGAAAAACCACTCTTCTAGAAAGGATTCTTTTCGAGACGGGAAAGATCAGTGCTCCCGGAAGGATAGAAGAAGGGACCACTGAGTCCGATTATCTTGCTGAGGAGATAGAGAGAGGGATTTCCATACAATCCACAGTGGCCTGTATTCCTTATCCAAACTCGGAGAAGGCAAGGCTGCTTTTACAATTCGTGGATAATCCTGGGCATTTGGATTTTCAATCTCAGGCAAATGCGTCCTTGCTCGTAAGCGATTTTGGGCTTGTGCTGATAGACACATTCGAGGGACTCAAATCTCAGACCTTCCAAAACGTGGAAGCGCTTCGAAAATCAGGAAAACCAATATTATTTTTTCTGAATAAACTGGATCGGCCTGGCGCGGATATACTCACCTCTCTCGTGGATCTTGAGGTGGCTTTAGGAAAGGAACCGGTCCTTCTGTTTAGAGAAGACGGCAGCATTCCCATCTTACAGAAAGAAGGACAAGAAGGGGAGTTCTTGCCTTTGATCGAATGGGATCCTGAACTTTCCGAAGAATATCTAAAGGACCATTCTCTTCTTCCGGAGCTTGCTCTTCAGGGATTGCTAAAGGGTTTCTGGTCCGGAAATTTATTCCCTGTGCTCGGCGGTTCCGCACTGCAAGGTAAGGGAGTTCATGAGCTTCTCACTCTTCTTGAAATATTAGCAAAAGGAAAGAAGCCGGCTTCTTCTCAAAGCAAGGAAGGGATCGCAATCGTATTCAAAAGAGAAGTTCATCCGGATCTGGGCAAGCTTCTTCATTTCCAAGCGTTGGCGCCCATAAAAACAGGGGATTCTATCTTTTTTGGAGAAACAGAATATAAAATCCAGAACCTCTATCGAATTTCCGCAAGAGACTATGAAGAAACAACCAAGGTGGAGGCTGGAGAATTACTCGCCACCGATTCCTTCTTCTTTCCTAGGCCCGGAGATCTTCTTACAAGACATAATATACCAAAAGCCAGCTTATTGTCTCCTATCAGAAGACAGTTCCAGATCCTACTCGAACCGGAGAAGGGCGAAGATAGAGAAGAACTCTGGAGAGCACTACAAGATTTGGCCTGGCTCGATGAATCGGTTGCCGTGGATATTCTCTCAGAAACGGGGCAGTTTCGTCTATCGGGCACCGGAGAATTGCATTTAGAGATCTCACTCTCACGCTTAAAGGAGAGTTTTCTAAAAAGCTTTCAAACAAGTGGAATCAAGGTTGCAAGATTCGCTCTATGGAAAAATTTGGTTCAAAAGGTCGCATTTCAGCATACCGCGTTCGATCATAAAATCTCGAGCGGACAGGTGCTCGCGTCCTTGGAAAGCTCTCACAGCTTTTCTAAGGGAGTGCGGTTTAATGTTCAGCTACCCAGTTCAGTTGAAGAAGCGATCACTTCCGCATTTGATGAAGTGATGGCGAGGGGAAAAGATGGAGAAGAAGTTCTCGGTCTTTCCATGATCATCGAATCCTACGAATCTCCTCCGGGAGCAAACGTGGATGAACTGTCTTCTTTGATCAAAGTAGCTGTCATCAAGGGTTTAAAAGACATAATTCCGGATTATTCGGAACTCATTGGTCCTCGATCCGAGTTAGAGATACTTACACCTGATCTTTATCTCGGAGATATCTTGGCAAGTTTGGCCAAGAGAGATGCGAGGATTCGTAAGGTCACTTCGGTGACTGATGGACGCCAATTGATCCAAGCAAGCGCTGCGACGCAAAACTTGCTTGGCTTTAGCGGTGTCCTTAGAAATATGGCTCAGGGAAGGGGCGTCCTATCTTTGGACTCCCTTTTTGACTTTGATAACCATTCTGTATTGTTTTAAGAAACCGACCCGTATTCGGGTTTGTTAATAAAGTAAGGAGTTTAAAACGCTATGGCTAAGGAGAAATTCGACAGGTCCAAACCGCACTTGAATGTTGGTACGATCGGACACGTTGACCATGGAAAAACCACGCTAACGGCAGCAATCACCACTACGCTTGCAAAAGTATTGGGTGGAAAAAACAAAGCCGTAGCATACGACCAAATTGATAACGCGCCTGAAGAAAAGGCTCGTGGTATCACCATCGCTACTTCTCACCAAGAGTATGAGACTGCGAACCGTCACTACGCACACGTTGACTGCCCAGGTCACGCTGACTATGTTAAGAACATGATCACCGGTGCGGCTCAGATGGACGCAGCGATCCTAGTTGTTTCTGCAACTGATGGACCAATGCCTCAAACTAAAGAGCATATCCTACTCGCACGTCAGGTTGGTGTTCCTTATATCATCGTATTCATCAACAAAGCTGATATGCTTGCTGCTGACGAGCGCGAGGAAATGATTCAAATGGTCGAGATGGACGTTCGCGATCTTTTGAACAAATACAATTTCCCTGGCGACGACACCCCTATTGTTTACGGATCCGCTTTGAAAGCTCTTGAAGGCGATGAGTCTGAGTTAGGAGCTCCTTCTGTAGTGAAACTAATGGAAGCTCTGGACACTTACGTTCCAAATCCTGAGCGTATTATTGACAAACCTTTCCTAATGCCAGTAGAGGACGTGTTCTCTATCACTGGTCGTGGAACTGTTGCAACTGGAAGAGTAGAGCAAGGAACTTTGAAAATCAACGACGAAGTTGAAATCGTTGGTGTTCGTCCTACTACTAAGACTGTTGTTACCGGAATTGAAATGTTCCGTAAACTTTTAGATTCTGCACAAGCTGGAGACAATATCGGTGCTCTTCTTCGCGGAACTAAGAAAGAAGACATCGAGAGAGGACAGGTTCTTGCTAAGCCAGGATCAATCACTCCTCACAGAAAGTTCAACGCGGAAGTTTACGTTCTTACCAAAGACGAAGGTGGACGTCACACTCCATTCTTCAATAACTACCGTCCACAGTTCTATTTTAGAACTACCGACATCACTGGCGTCTGTAACCTACCTAACGGTATGGAAATGGTAATGCCTGGTGACAACGTTACTATGAGCATCGAGTTGATTCACCCGATCGCTATGGACAAAGGTCTTAAATTCGCGATCCGCGAAGGTGGAAAGACTATCGGTTCTGGCGTAGTGGCTGAGATCACCGAGTAAGAGAAAGGGAATGGCTGGCCAAAAGATCAGAGTAAAGCTTAAAGCTTTCGATCATAAGTTGATCGACCAATCAACTTACGAGATCGTTGCGACTGCCAAAAGGACCGGAGCTACTGTCTCCGGTCCGATTCCTCTTCCAACGAAGAAGGAAATATACACAGTCCTCCGTTCTCCACACGTAAATAAAAAATCAAGAGAGCAGTTTGAGATGAAAACTCACAAACGGCTTATCGACATCCTAGACACCAACGAGGATACGGTAGAAGCATTAATGAAATTGCAACTACCAGCCGGTGTGTCCGTGGATATTAAATCCTAAGGGAAGAAGAAATGGCAAAGGGATTAATCGGTAAAAAGATAGGGATGTCCCAAATCTTCGACGAACAAGGAAATATCATTCCTGTAACCGTCTTAGAAGTAGGTCCCTGCGCAGTTTCCCAAGTCAAGTCCGTATCTACGGACGGTTACGACGCGATTCAATTGGCTTTTCAGGACGATAAAGAAAAACACCTGACCAAGGCTGAAACCAGCCATTTGGCAAAAGCCGGGCTGAAACCTAAAAGAGTGTTGAAGGAATTTCGTAATTTCGGCGATCAGCCGGCGGCTGGATCCGAGTTAAAGGCGCAAGACGTCTTCACGGTTTCTGACGTAGTAAAAGTTACGGGAACTAGCAAAGGAAAAGGCTTCCAAGGTGTTATCAAAAGATACGGACACCATGGTGGACCAGGAGCTCACGGCTCTCGTTTCCATAGACACCCTGGATCCATGGGATCCAACACTACTCCAGGTAGAGTGTTCAAAGGTCGCAAGCTGCCAGGACGTACCGGTTTCGATACAAAGACGGTATTGAATCTAAAAGTAGTTCGTATCCACGAAGCTGAGAATTTGGTTTTTGTAAGCGGTTCCGTTCCAGGACCTGCAAACTCCATCATAACTATTGAGAAGATATAAAGTCCGGTAGAGTCATGAAAGCACAGAAGTACTCAAAAGAAGGAAAACTGCTCTCGGAAATCGAACTTCCTGCAGCGTTGTTCGAATCCAAGTATAGCAGTGGCGCGATTTACGACGCCATCAAGGCGGAGAACGCGAACCTCCGTTCCGGGAATCATCATACGAAGACCCGTTCCGAAGTATCGGGCGGTGGTAAGAAGCCATGGTCCCAAAAGGGAACTGGTCGCGCTCGCCAAGGTTCCATCCGCGCTCCTCACTGGGTGGGCGGTGGTACCGTTCACGGACCTCGCAAGAGAGATTATTCGTACAATGTTTCTCCGAAAGTAAAACGCAGAGCGGTTTTATCCGTATTGAACAAAAAGGCGCAAGACGCTGTCATCAAAGTAGTTGAGGATCTGGATCCGAAAGAATTCAGCACTAAGGCTTTCGCGACTCTATTCAATAATATCGGATTAAAGAACACTGGAGTGATCGGATTTTTGGTAGGAGGAGAGAACGAAGTACTGAAGAAGTCGGTTCGCAACATTCCTACTGTAAAATACATCAACTCTAAACGTATCGCGGTTCGTGATATTCTCTATAATAGAAATCTGGTGATCACCGAAGCAGCTTTGGGAGAAATTCTTAAGCATTACGGAGAAAGCAAATGAACCTGAACGAAGTAATTTTATCTCCGATCATCACTGAGAAGTCTCAAGATCTTGAGACTATCGGCGAAAAGACCGGTAAAAGAACCGTAAAATATACTGTGGAAATTCATCCTAGAGCGAACAAGACTCTGGTGAAGGAAGCTTTCCGCAAAATTTATAATGTAACTCCTTCTTCTGTAAACATTCAAGTTTACCGTGGAAAGGTGAAAAGATTCCGTCATTTGCCTGCTCCGAAAGCACATTGGAAAAAAGCCATCGTGACTTTCCAAGACGGAGCGAGCATCGACTTCGGAAAGGAAGCATAAGAAATGGGAATTAAAAAGTTTAAACCCGTTACTTCCGCCAGCCGTTTCAAATCGGTTCTTACTTTTGATGAGATCACCGAAACAGAGCCGTATCGCCCTTTAACTATCAGCTTAAACTACAAAGCTGGTCGCGGAGAAGGTGGTAAGATCGCAGTTCGTAGAAAAGGCGGAAGAGTAAAACGTAAATATCGTATCATCGACTTCAAACGCCGCAAAGTAGGGATTACCGCTACAGTAAAAACTGTAGAATACGATCCATACCGTTCAGCGTTTATTTCTCTCGTTAGTTATTCTGACGGAGAATACGCTTATATCCTAAATGCAGAGGGCATGAAAGTTGGAGACAAAGTTTCCAACGGAGAAGCCGCTGAAATCAAAGTTGGAAACGCACTTCCACTCGGAAAAATTCCTCCAGGCACTAACGTGCATAACGTGGAATTGAAAATTGGAAGAGGCGGGCAAATCGCAAGAACTGCAGGATCCTTCGCTACTATCGCAGGTAGAGACGGAGAGTATGTTCTTCTCAAGCTTCCAAGCTCTGAGGTTCGTAAAGTTCACCAGAACTGCTACGCTACCGTTGGGATTTGCAGTAATAAAGATCATAACCTGGTTTCTATCGGTAAAGCCGGAAGAAACAGATGGTTAGGAAAGCGCCCGAAAGTCAGAGGGGTCGTGATGAACCCTGTGGATCACCCGCATGGTGGTGGTGAGGGTCGTACTTCCGGAGGTCGTCACCCAGTGACTCCTTGGGGTATTCCTACCAAAGGTTACAAGACTCGTCGTAGGGCTAAACCTTCCGACAAGTTCATCATCCAGAAGAGAAAGGGAAATAGGAGCAGGTAATCATCATGAGATCCTCTAAAAAAGGTCCGTTCATCGACAGTCACCTCATGAGCAAGGTGATCAAACTGAACTCTGAAAATCAAAAGAAACCCTTCAAGACCTGGTCTCGTAGAAGTACGATTTTCCCGGACATGATCGGTCACACCATCATGGTTCATAACGGGAACAAGTTCATTCCGGTTTACATCAATGACAATATGGTTGGTCACAAGTTGGGAGAATTCGCTCCTACTCGTACTTACCGTGGTCACGGAAATACGGATAAGAAGGCGGCGAAAAAATAATGGAAGCCGTAGCGATAGCAAGATTCATCAGAATGTCTCCTCGTAAACTTCGTCTCGTCGCTGATGAGATCCGCGGTTACGAAGTAGCAGAAGCTCTGGACATTCTTAAATATACGAACAAGAGAGCGATTGAGCCTATCTTCAAACTGATCAAGTCTGCTTCTGCAAATGCGGTCGTGAAAAGTGAGAGTGCCGATCCTGGAAAAATGTTCATCAAGAAAATCCTCGTGGACGAAGGCCCAATTCTAAAACGCTTCCGTCCTCGTGCTCGCGGTAGAGCTGCAAGGATTCGTAAGAGAACCAGCCACGTAACCGTGGTAATCTCGGATTAATAGGGGAAATCATGGGACAGAAAGTTAACCCAATCGGACTTCGTATCGGGATCACTCGCGGATGGGATTCCATCTGGTTCTCGCAAGCGGATTACAAAAAGAATCTGCACGAAGACATTAGAATTCGCAGATTTATCCAAGGCCGTTTCAAAGAAGCTGGCGTAGTGAAAGTCGTAGTTGAGCGTTTCCCAGAGAAGATCAATGTAAACCTTCATACTGCTAAGCCAGGTGTTGTGATCGGTAAGAACGGTGCGAATATCGAAGCCGTTAAAAAAGTTCTTAAAACTATGACTGAGAAGCCTCTTAATCTTAACATTATCGAAGTTAAGAAGCCTGAGACTATCGCTCAGTGTATCGCAGAATCTATCGCGATCCAAATCCAAGAGCGTCAACCGTTCCGTCGTGTAATGAAGCAAGAGCTTCGTCGTGCGATGAGAGGTGGAGTAGAAGGGATCAAAATCCTAATCTCCGGACGTTTGAATGGAGCGGATATGGCTCGTCGCGAAGGTTATAGAGAAGGAAGAATTCCTCTTCATACCCTAAGAGCGAAAATCGATTTAGGATTCCGCGAAGCTAGCACTACTTTCGGACAGATTGGAGTGAAAGTTTGGACCTATACCGGTGACTTTATTAACAATAAAGAAGAATCCGAAGAAGATAAATACGCCGTTAAGAGAAGGACCAACTGATCGTCTTTGATGATCCACAGGTAAAAAACGATGTTATCACCTAAAAGAGTTAAGTTCAGAAAGAGACAAAGGGGTAGACTGAAAGGAACCGACGAACGTGGTTCTAAAGTTTCCTTCGGTGAGTTCGGTCTTAAGGCCGTTACTTCCGGTCGCTTGACTGCAAGACAGATAGAAGCAGCAAGGATCACCATCAACCGCCAAGTAAAAAGAGGCGGGAAATTGTGGATCAGGATTTTTCCTCATCTTCCTATTACCAAGAAACCTGCGGAAACTCGTATGGGTAAAGGTAAAGGAAACCCAGAGTTTTGGATCGCTGAGATCAGACCTGGTCGCGTTCTGTTCGAAATGAGCGGAATCGATGAGGCAACTGCTAAGAAAGCATTGGATCTGGCAGCTTATAAACTTCCTGTCCAAACCGAATTCGTGAAGAGGTCTGCACTGTGAAAAAGATCAAACTCGCAGAATTGAAAGACGCTGAGATTTTAGCGCAGTTAGAAGACGCTCATAAGATTATCCGTACGGCTCGCTTCCAATATGGAGTAGCTCGTTCTTTGGAAAATCCTAAGATCATCGCTAACGCTAAGAGAAAGATCGCTCGCCTTCTCACCATTCAAAAAAACAGAGAGTTGGCGGCAAAACCGGGATCCACTAAGACCAAGCGTTATTCTAGAGCTACTCGCAAAGCTCAAGCTTTGGCGAAAGTAAACGCTAACGCTAAGAAAGCTGCGAAGGCTAAGAACTGATTATGGAAACTGCAAAGAAGCATATAAAGAAATCCCTTCTTAGCGAAGGTAGAGTCGTAAGCACCGCTATGGATAAAACCTTAGTGATGATCGTGGAAACACGCAAGACTCACCCTAAGTTCAAGAAGATCGTTCGTAGAACCGTTAAAATGAAGGTTCATGACGAAAGAAATGAATGCCAAGTAGGAGACAAGATCCTCGCGATTGAAACTCGCCCTCTGTCTCGTGAAAAGCGTCACCGTCTATTTAAGATCGTAGAAAAGGCAAAGTAAGATGATCCAGCAGGAAACCATCCTCCAAGTCGCCGACAACTCCGGAATTAAAAGAGTTATGTGTATCAAGGTCCTCGGAGGCTCTAAGAAACGTTACGCTTCCGTAGGAGACGAGATCATCGTCGCCGTTAAAGATGCACAGCCCGCTTACGGGTTGAAAGACTCCACGGGGAAGAAGGTCCATAACAAGGCCGTTCAACGCGCAGTAGTCGTTAGAACTAAGAAAGAGATTCGTCGTCCAGACGGTTCTTATATCAGATTCGATGATAACGCAGTAGCAATCATCGATGATAAGGGAAATCCGAAAGGAACTCGTATCTTTGGGCCAGTAGCTCGCGAACTTCGCGATAAGAAATACGCAAAAATTATCTCCCTAGCGCCGGAGGTTCTATAATGTCCAAGCTGACGTATCGGGGATCCGAATATACAAAATTCAAATCCGTTCGTTTGCACAAAGATGACGAAGTTATCGTTATCGCAGGCAAAGAGAAAGGAAAGAAAGGCAAGATCTTAGTAATCGATAAGAAGAGAGATCGTGTCGTAGTCGAAGGACTCAATAAACGTAAACGTTTCTTAAGACCTACTCAGGAAAATCCGCAAGGTGGCGTAGTAGAAGTAGAAGCTCCTATGCATATTTCCAACGTAATGTTTTACGACTCCAAGAAGAAGAAGGGAGTTCGCTTGGGATACCAAGAGAATAAAGGTAAAAAAGTCCGTGTTTCAAAAGCGGACGGGAAAGAGATCTAAGCCATGGCAGCAAGACTGAGGGAAAAATACGGGAAGGAAATTGTTCCCGCTCTTCAAAAACAATATAGCTTCAAGTCCATTATGCAGGTTCCCCGCCTAGAAAAAATCGTTCTAAACGTGGGAATGGGCGAGGCTCATACCAACCCTAAGGCTCTCGAAGCAGCTGTGGAAGAATTAGGTTTAATCACCGGACAACGCCCGGTTAAAACAAAGGCGAAGAAATCCATTGCAGGATTCAAACTCCGCGAGGGAATGAGCCTCGGAACCACAGTTACTTTGCGTGGGAACTATATGTATGAGTTCCTGGATCGCTTAGTGAACGTGGCTCTTCCAAGGGTGCGTGACTTTAAGGGAGTTTCCGAAAAAGGTTTCGACGGACGCGGAAACTACAACTTCAGCATCAAAGAACAAATCATTTTCCCAGAGATCAAAGTGGATAAGATCAACACTCTCTACGGGATGAACCTGACCTTCGTAACGAACACCAAGGTGGACGCAGAAGCTTATAGCCTTCTCGCTGCTTTCGGTATGCCGTTCCGGAACCTGAGATAAGGAGCCCGTAATCATGGCTAAGACCTCTTTAATCGAAAGACATAAGAAAAAAAAGAAATTCAAAGTACGGGTTCACAACCGTTGCCCTCTCTGCGGACGCCCTCGCGGTTACCTAAGAAGATTTGACATGTGCAGAATTTGCTTCCGGAAGCTTGCTAGCCAAGCACAGATCCCGGGAGTAGTTAAGGCATCTTGGTAAGGGAGGAGGATATATAATATGAGTTTATCTGATCCAATAGGTGATATGCTGACCCGCATTCGTAACGCTGGTCGTGCGAAACATGAAAGTTGTGTGATTCCAGGAAGTAAGATCAAACGTTCTATTCTGGAATTATTAAAAGAAGAAGGATTCATCAACGGCTATGAGCCGGTGACTAATGGAAGTTTCGAAGATTTCAAAGTAGCTTTGAAATACGATGTAACCAAAAAACCAGTGATCCGCGAGTTAGTTCGCGTGTCCAAGCCTGGTCGTAGGGTTTACATGAAAAGTGAAGAGATCCGCCCATACAAAAACAATATGGGAACTATGATCCTCTCTACTTCCAAAGGAATTATGACCGGCAAAAAAGCTCGGAAATTACGCGTAGGAGGAGAGGTGATCTGCAAACTCTCTTAAGAGTAGTTTAAGGAAAACTTATAAAGACCTATGTCCAGGATTGGAAAAGCAGAGATCAAACTTCCGGATAAAGTGGAAGTAAAACAGGACAGCACCGTAATCAAAGTGAAAGGTCCTCTAGGCGAGTTACAAACTCCTATTTTTGCGGGAATCTCTCTGAAAAACGAGGGTGGAACCGTAAAATTAGAAAGATCTAGCGAAGAGCAAAACGTTGTAGCTCTTCATGGATTGACCCGCGCTCTTCTTATGAATAGCGTAAAGGGTGTTACCGCCGGTTGGGAAAAGAATCTGGAGATCACAGGGGTTGGTTATCGTGCGGCAAAACGCGGTGAAGACTTAGTGATGAACTTAGGATTCTCCCACGAGGTTGTGTATAAGACTCCGAAAGGGATCAAGATCGAAGTAATCGAGCAAGTAAAGATCAAGATTACTGGGATCGACAAACAACTCGTAGGACAAGTTGCAGCGGATATTCGCTCCAAGAAGCCTCCTGAGCCTTACAAAGGTAAAGGAATTAAGTACAACGACGAATTCATTAAGAGAAAGGCCGGAAAAACCGGTAAGAAGTAGGCCATGATTAATAAACTGAAAAAAATCGCAGCCAAAAACAGGAGAGCGGAACGTTCTCGATTCAAACTGAGACAGTTTGGAGAGCGTCCAAGATTGGTTTTCAACAAATCAAATCGTTATCTTTCCTGCCAAATCGTAGATGATTCTAAAGGAATTACTCTGGTTGCTGCTTCTACCCTAGAAGAAACTTTCTCAGGTAAAAGCCGTAAAGACAAAGAAGCTGCTAAGGCTTTGGGAAAAGCGATCGGAGAAAGAGCCGCTTCTAAAGGCGTTAAAGTGGTTATGTTGGATCGTTCCGGAATGATCTACCACGGAAGGATTGCCGCTTTCGCGGACGCAGCTAGAGAAGCTGGATTGGAGTTCTAATAATGGCATACGAACAAGAACAAGAACAAAAAGAGTTTAACGAGAAGGTCGTAAAGATCGATCGCGTTGCCAAGGTGGTAAAAGGGGGACGTCGTTTCTCCTTCAACGCTCTAACCGTGGTTGGAGACGCCAAGGGTAAAGTAGGAATCGGATTCGGTAAAGCGAATGAGGTTCCTGATGCGATCCGTAAATCTATCGAGTCTGCTAAGAAGAATCTCGTTAAGATCCAATTTAGAGGTCATACCATTCCTCACGAAGTGATCGGAAAGTTCAAATCAGCAAGAGTGATTTTGAAACCGTCCACTGCGGGAACTGGGATCATCGCCGGAGGATCTGTCCGTTCTGTTGTGGAAAAAGTAGGGATCCAAGATATTCTCAGTAAATCCTGGGGTTCTTCGAATCCAGTGAATATCGTAAAGGCGACTCTGGACGCTCTCCAGCAGTTAGAGACTCCTGTTCTTGCAGCTCGCAAGAGAGGAATTACCCTCGCTCGCCTCTTCGGAAACGACGTAGGATAAGAACATGGAAACCGTAATCGTTACTCAGATCAAAAGTAATATCGGAATCAAGAAAGGCCAGAAATTGACTCTGGCTGCTTTGGGGCTCCGCAAGACCGGGCAACAAAGAAAGCATACTCTTACCCCTCAGGTGCAAGGAATGATCAATGACGTTCAACACCTGGTTCGAGTGGATAAGGCCTAAGGAAAGGGAAGATGGCTAAAGAAAGAATTAAAACTGCTCTCGCATTCGGAAAAGAGCGCGCAGAAAAGGGTAACAAGCCTGCAGAAAACATTATCCCTGTTCCTGCTGGTTCTACTAAGAACAAAAAGCGCCTTGGTCGCGGTATCGGTTCTAAGACCGGTAAGACCGGAGGTCGTGGTTCCAAAGGGCAATATGCTCGTAATACCGTTCGCAGAGGTTTCGAAGGTGGTCAGATGCCCATCCACAGAAGACTTCCTAAGCGCGGTTTTACTTCTATTTTTCACAAGGACTTCTTCCCAATCAACCTGAGAGACCTTGAGAAAAGCGGATTGACCGGCAACATAGATGCCAAAATTATGGTTGAATCGAAGATTCTTGATAACGAGAGCACTCTTTTCAAGATTTTAGGTACCGGGGAAATCACTAAAGCCATTCATATCGTGGCAGACGGCTTTTCCGCTTCCGCTAAAGAGAAAATAGAGAAAGCGGGCGGTTCCGTCAAACTTCGTTCCGAAATTGCTTCCAAAGAGGCATAAACGGATCGTTTAGCCTTTGTTTGGTTGAATCGATTTTGTGTTAGCAGGAGGGACTCAAATGTTGGGTCCCTTTTGCCCGAAAAAGGCCTTAGGGCCGTTAGGAAATAAGGACAGAGAATAAAGCCGCATGCTGACTTCGATTGCAAATATCTTCAAAATTCCAGAGTTAAGAAACAAGGTTTTCTTCACTCTTGGCATGCTTTTGCTTTTCCGTCTTGGAACTCATATTACCATCCCCGGTATCGATCCCAAGGTAGTTTCTGCAATCGCTCTGGATGCTAACGCTGCCGAAGGACTTGTCGGAATGTTCGACATGTTTGCCGGTGGAGCTCTTCTGAACTTCTCCATCTTCGCATTGGGGATCATGCCTTATATCTCTTCTTCCATCATCATGCAGTTAGTCATGGTGCTTGTTCCTTCTTTGCAAAAACTGCAAAAAGAAGGAGAAGAAGGTCGTAAGAAGATCGGACAGTACACTAAATACGGAACTATTCTTCTTTGCGGAGTTCAGTCTTTGGCTGTGATCCGTTTAGCTCAACGTTGGTCTTACGGAGCGGACAATACTCCTGCTCTTCACCCGGGACTCATCCACTCTTCTGTAGAGTCTTGGTTCTTCTTTATTGCATTACTTTCTATTACTACCGGGACCGTTCTTTTGATCTGGCTCGGAGAGCAAATCACTGAGAGAGGGATCGGTAACGGTATTTCTCTTTTGATCTTTGCTGGTATCGTAGGACGTCTTCCAGTTTCCGTGGCTCAATTGTTCCGCGAGAATTTCGTAGACGGACTGAACATTATCATCCTTCTTCTCTTATTCATTCTTTTGATCTCCTTGACTGTTCTTTTGACCCAAGGAGTTCGCAAGGTGCCTCTGCAATACGGAAAGCAGATGGTCGGAAGAAGAATGGTCCAAGCCAAGTCTCAGAGCATTCCTTTCAAAGTGAACGGTGCGAGCGTAATGCCGATCATCTTCGCTTCTTCTCTGTTGCTTTTCCCGCAAACTATCATTCAACAGATTGCGGAGCTTCCGAACTGGGCGGGCTGGGTTGTTCTATTAGATTATTTGAATCCTTTCTCTCAGATTTGGTATCACGCAGCTTTCTACTTCTTCGTGTATATCGCTCTTATCGTATTCTTCGCATATTTCTATACTGCGATCCAATTCAATCCGACTGAGCTTGCTGAAAATCTTCGTAAATACAACGGATTCATTCCGGGTATTCGCCCAGGTTCTCACACTAAGGAATACATCGAGAAAGTGTTGAATAGGATTACTCTTCCTGGTGCGGTTTTCTTGGCTGGGTTGGCGTTAGCTCCTTATATCATTATTCGCTTCTTGGATCTCGGAACCAACTCTGGTGGCGGATCCTTGGTTTATACTTTCGGTGGTACCTCTCTTTTGATCATGGTAGGGGTAGCTCTGGAAACTCTGAAGCAATTAGAATCCCAACTTCTAATGAGAAACTATGATGGTTTCTTGAAAAAATCCAAGATCAAGGGAAGGTCTTAAGAAAATGAATTCTATCATTTTCATGGGGCCACCGGGTGCTGGAAAAGGTACCCAAGCTAAGATTCTTTGCGATACATTGGGTATCCCTCAGATCTCTACGGGAGATATTCTTCGCGCAGCAGTGAAGAATGGAACTGCAATGGGATTAGAAGCGAAGAAATTCATGGATGCCGGAGATTTAGTTCCGGATTCAGTAGTGATCGGCATTATCAAAGATCGTCTCGTCGAACCGGATTGCAAGAACGGATTCCTCTTGGATGGATTTCCAAGAACCGTAGAGCAAGCTGACGCGTTAGACAAAATCCTTAACGGAGAAGGCGTTAAGATTAAGAGAGCGATCAATTTAGAAGTTCCGGATGCGGAGCTTCTTCAGCGTTTGCTGAAACGCGCGGAGATCGAAGGACGTTCCGACGACAATGAGACTACCATCAAGAGTCGTTTGGAAACGTATAACAAAAAGACTCTTCCGCTATTGGACTATTATTCTGCAAAAGGAAATCTCTCTCGTGTAAACGGAGTAGGGAACCTGGAGCAAGTCACAGAACTCATAAAGAAGGAGTTAGCTTAACTTGGCAAAAGAAGATGCAATCACCGTGGACGGTACCGTTCTGGAACCTCTTCCAAACGCAATGTTCCGCGTTGAGCTGGAAAACGGGCATAAGGTTTTAGCTCATATTTCCGGCAAAATGAGAATGCATTATATCCGAATTCTTCCGGGAGACAAAGTCACCGTGGAGCTTTCTCCTTATGATTTGACCAAGGGTAGAATTACCTACCGCAAAAAATAGGACAACGTTATGAAAGTAAGAACATCCGTTAAAAAAATCTGCACTAGCTGCAAAGTTATCAGAAGAAAAGGTGTGATCAGAGTGATCTGCACCAACCCTAAACACAAGCAAAGGCAAGCATAATCATGGCTCGTATCGCAGGTATCGATCTTCCTAGAGAAAAAAGAATCGTAGTCGGTCTGACCTATATTTATGGGGTCGGCCGATCCACTTCTCGCAAACTTCTCGCGAAAGCAGGAGTTCCTGAAGCGGTGAGAGTAAAGGATCTTTCCGATACTCAAGAAGCTGCTATCAGAAAGGCGATTGAAGAAAGCATCAAGGTGGAAGGAGATCTTCGCTCCGAAAACCAATTGAACATCAAGAGATTGATGGATATCGGATGCTACCGAGGCCTGCGTCATAGAAAGGGTCTTCCAGTTCGTGGTCAAAGAACTAGAACCAATGCCCGCACTCGTAAGGGTGTTAAGAAGACCGTTGCCAATAAGAAGAAGGTGACTAAGTAATCATGGCAGAAGATAAGAAAGGCAAAAAAGAGAAAAAAGTTAAGAAGAAGGAAAAGAAGGTCGTTCCTCGCGGAAAGGTCTATATCACCGCTTCTTTTAACAACACGATTATCACAATCACCGACCTTGCGGGAAATACCTTAGCATGGTCTACTGCGGGAGCTATGGGATTCCGCGGATCTAAAAAGTCCACTCCGTATGCTGCTCAGATCGCAGCAGGAAACGCTGCCGAGAAGGCAATTGATTCCACAGGACTTGCAGAAGTAGATGTTCTCGTTTCCGGTCCTGGTATCGGACGTGAATCTGCGATCCGTTCCCTGGTAGCACGCGGACTTTCCATTAAAATGATCAAGGACGTTACTCCTTTACCGCATAACGGCTGTCGTCCCCGTAAGAGAAGAAGGGTTTAAGGTAGGAATAATATGGCAAGATATAGAGGACCTGTCGTTAAACTAATGAGGAGAGAGGGAGTTAACCTCTACCTCAAATCCAGTTTTACTTTTAATAGGGATAAGTTCCACAAAAAGGGACCTCCTGGAATGCAGCCTAAACGGAAACCGAAAATTTCCGAGTACGGATCTCAGCTTCGTGAAAAACAAAAGCTGAAAAGAGCGTACGGTCTGTTAGAGAAACAATTCCGTAGCTTGTACGAAGAAGCTTCTCACGCTCACGGTGTAACCGGTGAGATCCTTCTTCAACTTCTGGAAAGAAGATTGGATAACGTCGTGTATCGCCTCGGTTTCGCGGTGACAAGACGTCAAGCTAGGAACTTCATCGCTCACAATCATATCCTAGTGAACGGAGACAAAGTGGATATTCCATCTTTCCGTTTGAAAGTAGGCGATAAGATCGAGATCAAACCTAAATTCAGGACTTCTGGATTCATCACTCAGAACATCCAGTTGGCTCAGTCTTTGAACAATATTCCTTCTTGGTTGTCTTCCGACTTCATTCAGTTCTCGGGAGAAATTCTGTCTTTGCCGGAACGTCATCATATCGACATTCCAGTAAAAGAGCAGGTGATCGTGGAGTTGTACTCCAAGTAATTTATTGGGAAGGGTTTTCCAGTGTCTCTAAAAAGCTTACTCAAAGGATTTAAACGTCCCAAAAAGATCGAATTTACGACCGAAGCGAATACTCCGAATTACGGAAAATTCGTAGCGGAACCTTTCGAGCGCGGTTTTGCAACCACGATCGGAAACTCTCTTCGTAGAACTCTTATGTCATCCATCGAAGGCGCGGCTATTTCCGCGATCCGTATCGAAGGAGTGAATCATGAGTTCTCTTATATCGAAGGAGTTGCTGAGGACGTTACTCGTATCATTCTAAACCTCAAACAAGTTCGTATTAAATACGAGCCTGAGGACAAGGACCAAAGCAAAGTCATTCACCTTGAATTGAAAGGTGCTGGTTATTTTAGAGCCGGAGACCTTGCAGTTGATTCTTCTATCGAGATCATGAATCCGGATCTTCATATCGCAACTTTGAACGAAGATGCGAATCTGGTCCTGGATCTCGAGATCCAAAGAGGAAGAGGATACGTTCCTGCAGAAGATAAGAAGAAAGATATCGAAGTTTTAGGAACTATTCCTATCGATTCTATCTTCTCTCCTGTTCAAAAAGTCATTTTCGAGATCTCCGAGACCCGCGTGGCTCAAAGATCTGACTACGAGAAACTGACTTTAGAAGTTTGGACAGACGGATCCATTTCTCCTGAGGACGCGGTTGCGCAAGCGGCTAAGATCCTGAAAGAGCACCTCACGGTATTCATTAACTTTGAAGAAGAACTAGAGGAAGAAGAAGACGAGTTAGATGAAGCTGACGAGAAATTGAAAGCTTCTCTTTCCAAGCACGTGGAAGAGCTAGAGCTTTCTGTTCGTTCCTTGAACGTTCTTCGCAGTTTGGAAATCGATTTCGTTGGAGACCTTGTTAAGAGATCCGAAGAAGAGATGTCCAAATCTAAACATTATAGCGAGCAAGGCCTCGCAGAACTGAAGTCCAAACTTGCTGGTTTGGGTCTTTCGTTCGGAATGAGAGATTTCTAATATGAATAAGAGAAATAAAGTAAAACATCTCAACCGCGAAAAAGGCCATAGAGATGCGTTGATCAATAACATGATCACCAGCCTTTTCAAGTATGAGAGAATCGAGTCCACTCAAGCTAAATTGAAAGTGGTTCGTTCTCACGCGGAAAAGATCATCACCAGAGCAAAAAGAAATTTGGCGACTGATATCGCTCCAGCTGTTGCTCTTCATAACAAACGCGAAGTTTTGAAAAGAGTTAAGGATCGTAATATCGTGACTAAACTTTTCGAAGATATCGCTGTTCGTTACGCAAGCATCAACGGTGGATATACTCGTATTTTGAAGAAGGTAAATCGTCCTTCTGATAATTCTGAAGTCGGGATTCTGGAATTAACCACCAGAAAAGATCGTCCTACTCTCTTGAAAGAAATCCAAGATAAGAGAGAAGCGGTTTCCGATTCTAAGAAAGCTAAGTCTGCGGCTCCAGCTCCGGAGAAAAAAGAAAAGGCTCCTAAAAAAGTAGCCGCTCCAAAAGCGAAGCCGGTTAAGAAAGCAGTAGCTGCTCCTAAAAAACCAGCTAAGAAGAAGACTGCAGCGAAACCTAAGAAAAAATAATATAAATTCCCCTTAGAGATGGGTGAATATGGGCCCCGATGTTGGAAACAGCATCGGGGTTTTTTATTTGTAGGTTTATTTCGAGTTACTACGTTAGTTGCGCTTAGCTTACTCTTTCTATGCCGGTGCGAAGATAAGCTAATCCTATTAGGGAAAGAATTACTAAGACCGGTACAGTGATCATGAAATTGCCAGGTCCTTCGTGAGTGAAAAGTACAAAGATTCTCTGTTCTTTTGTTTCTGGTGCAACCAATGCTTCTCGTTTGAAGCCTATCGAGACTAACTGTTCTAATAACGGACTTGCGATCTCTCGGAATGCACCGGAAGGTCGCTCTGAGGGAGGACATTTTGGTTCGTCTTCATAACCAACTAATACGACTGCCTTTCCATCAGTAAGAGAGATATAGGAAAACGTCTTCTCCGTATACGCATACCTACAATGCCATTCTCCATCAGTCAAACGAATCCAAGGATTTTCCTCGGACTTCATGATTGCTTCGCTGATGGTCATATCTACCGGTGTGGTTGGCCAGTGCATCCAACGTAAACCAGTCCAAACTGCGTAGGCACCGAAGCCTAGGAATATAGATAGCCCCATCGCGAACTTTACCCAATTGATTCGAAACATAGAAAGAATTTCCCAACGTATATAGAAAGTAAGATCATGCTTTCGTTAGCGAAAACATTGAAATGTATCTGCAGCTATCTTTTGGAGGTGGTCAAGAAATAATTTAGGAAGGGAATATCTTAAAATCCTTTGGCTTTCAAATATTCATCCAATTTTTCTACAAGAGCGCTCTCTCCATCTATCTCTTTTGCTTTTTCAAGAACGGAGCGGGCATCCTCGAATTTATTCAACAATCTATAATTATCCGAGAGATTGATCAGGTTGGCGAGTCGATGAGGTTGTGTTTTACGAACATTCTCTGCGGCTTCTGCTGCGCGCTTGAAGTCTTTCAGATGTTTATAACAAAGAGATAATAGAAACCAAATGTTCTGAGATCCTGGATCCAAGTTCAAATAACGTTCTAGCCATTTGGATGCCTTGGCATATTCTTTTTTATCGTAGTAGATTTGGCCTAATAGTCTTGCGGATTCTTTAAAGTTAGGTGCAAGGCTCCAAGATGTTTCTAATAGTTCGGTTGCGATTGCAAATTCTTTATTAGAAAGATATTGTTTTGCTTCATTGTATTTTTCGATTGCGTGTGTATATTTGGGATGCTCCGGATCTATGACTTCTTTGTATCCGATACGTATCAAAGAAAGGTCATCAGCGATCGCACCTACTGAGTGCAATTTGTCTGCGATTTTGTCTAGATCTGCTTCCGATTCTTCTACAATTCTAACGAATAGATTTTCGTCTTCGTTCATTCTCCAGTGAGAACCATCGTTGGAGATATTGATATCGTCCCTTCCATCGGATCCTAAAAAGATCACATCACCAGGCTGTAGAAGAGATTCGTGAACTTTTAGATTTGCTCCGAAAGGAGAACCAAGTTTCCAAGAAGAAAGTTCGGGTGCTAAGAAGGAAGCAGTCCCGTCTCTAAATAATACGGGCCAAGGATGTTCCGCGTTTAAGATCAGTATTCTTCCCGTTTTATCATTCACTAAGCCGAAGATAGCGGATGCCATCATTGTTCCATCGAAGGTGCGAAAGATATCGTCCAACTCTCTATGAGTTTGGAGCATCCAAGCTTCAGGAGTAATGTCAATTACCCTTCCATGACTTGCAGAACGTGTCATGATATTGTTCACTGCCGTCCCGAGTACGATCGCTCCTCCCGCGCCCTGCAGAGATTTGCCCATCGCGTCTCCATTTAAGAAGAAGGTCCATTTTGTTTTCTCATTCCCGAAGAGAAGGTTCCCGCTAATACAGATATCTCCTCCAAGCTCCGACTCTCGGTTCTTGAAGGTGAACTTCTTCTTTTGTTCTATATAGAATAAGGTGCTAACATCTTGAGAAGTATTCCAGTTCGTAGTTAAAGGTTTACTCAATAAGGAAGTTAGATAATAATCTCCGTCTTGTTGCACCTTGAGAGCCTGGATCTCTTCCATTCTCTTGGTGACTTCTATCGTTCTTTCGTCGACTTTCTGTTCTAGTGTGTTGGCGTATTCTTCCTCTACCGCGCCTATCTTGCGGAAGATCAAAATCACACTTTGAGTGATATAGGATACCACCGCTAAAAAGACCAGTTTTAAGGACTGTTCCGAAATGGAGGCGTATCCCGGAGAAATAACCTTGAGTTCATCCTCAGTGAATTCAACTCCTCTGAAGATTGTATTTAGGATCACGAGTCCTTGTCCAACTACGCTGAATATTCCGGAAAGCTTTGCGACTGTAGGAGATAATAGTAATACTGAATACACGATGAAGATCATGTTGATTGCATATAGAATGATCTGGCGGATGACTCCAGAAGCCATGTTCCTATCAGTCCAGGAAGCGACGAACATGACTATTGATAAGATGGTAATGTCCGCCAATACGGAAACTTTGCCGACCATAGCCGGTATCTTTCCATATTTCTTATTACAATAATGGTTATAGTAAGCGTAACCAAGCATCGAGCCTGTTCCAATCAAATACGCTGCATTTTGAACTGCCGAACTCTGGGTCCAAGCGGCAGCGAGGGAAAGCAGGAATAATCCTGCTAAACCGAATCGAATCCGATTGATCGTCAGTGGACCGGAGGCTATAATTCTCTCCGTGATGAGTTCTTTTTTTTCTTCCATCCCTTATCCGGCCTCTTTTGGAAATCGCCCTATATTATAGTATTTGGATTAGTGAATATATTTTCGAACCTATCATCCACAAATTTTTTACTAAATTGGAATGTCTTATGAAAATATAAATTAAGGGAATACTAGTTAAGACGAAGAAATATAAGAGAAAAGTAAGTAATCATTTTAAAAACACTCTGGTAATTTCTTACAATATTTTATTGTTCGGCCGGATATCCGGAGTAAGTCATTTTTCCTGTGAAGTAGATCGGGCTTTTCTTATCTATGTTGATCCTTTGGTTTAATCCTGATTGTATTGTCTGTAATACTTGGGAATCAAACGAAACTCCTTGTCCATCCACAAGCAAAGCGTAATGCATTGAATCGTTTGCATCTTCGTCAGAGTCGAGATCGTCCCAAATTAATGTAAGCATTCCCGATCCAGAGTCTCTATTTCTGTCGTCGATAAGTATTGCTTCGTTCGGATCTTGATTTAAGGAAGAAGGGATCAGCTTGTTATAAATCTTTTTCTCCGTAATGAGTAAAGTATCGCCTTTGCTGAAATGAGGAGGAAGATAGATCTCGGTCGGAGCTTCTGAATTCCTTCCTTTCCAAACTATGAATAAGAATCTTTGGTCTCCGAAATATTTAGTTCCAGTATCTGTCGTCCGGATTGCCGCCCACTTGAATATATTATTCCAAGTATCGTAGCCGATTGCATTATAATGAGAGCTGAATACTCTTCCTTGGGATTTTCTGAAATAAGCTCTCTGGATTACATGATAGTCTACGTTAAAGTTTGCTCCATAATTCCCAACTACGGAAAAGTCTTCGTCGTTCCAGGCATCTTTCGTAGTGATCAGTTTGGACGTGTTTCCGTTCATGTATTCTTTGTGATTGTTATAGTAGTAATCCCAATGCCATTGAGTCCCTGAAACTGCCGGATTATAGAGATCAGCAAATCTAGTTTTATTACTTTGGCTTTTATCGGAGATCTCCATGGCTTGATAGACTGCATTGATCATTCGAGGAGTATCCTTCGCTCCGGTTCCTTTTAACCACATTCCGAATTCACTTAAGAAAACCGGAATATTTAAGAAGCGGGCCTCGGTTCGGATATCATCCAAGTATTTGAAATAAGTCGCGTTATCAATGCCGGTGAGATCAGTCCCCATTCTTGCAGCATCGTAGAAATGAGAATTGAATACGAATCCGGAGCCAGGCTGCGTTAACAAATGTCCTCCTCCAGTAGCCGGAACAATTGCAGAGCCTACATTCGTATTCCAAAATACCAAAGGTTCTGCAAAGACCCATTTATTGTCCCAGCCATTTTGATTGAGAACATCTCTTATCTTATAATGGAATGGCCAGAGTTTTTGGTTATCCCATTGCGCAGCAGTGAGTCCTTCCATTCCCCCATCTACAGGTTCATTAAAAGGATCTAATCCTACGATATAATCGAATTCCTGATCGCTTAGATTAGCCTTGATATATGCCGCTGCCTTTCCTACCTGCCAAAGATATTCTGTTTGCATATATCGAGTCCCAGAAGAAGTGGAAAGGCTTGCGTTATTCCAGAAATTTCTGAAGGCTCGACGGATCGCTTCATTTGTTAGATTGTTTTGGCTCCAGTTGGCGCAAACAATCCCGCAATATTCGGAAGGATAAGAGCCTCCGGAAATAATCCAAGCAGGAGCTCCATTGCCAGTATACCAAGAGCTCTTATTGAAAAGATTTCTGGAGAAAAGATCCTGATGGTAGTCGACTAGGATATACATTCTCTTAGAGATTGCCTTTCTCATCTGAGCGATGATTGCGTCTAGATACGCATAGTTAATCGTGTCAACTGCTGTATGAACTCCTTCCCACGCGATTGTGAATCGGACCAAATTAGATCCGTTCGTTTTTGCAAGTCTTGCAAATGCTACATCTGCATCTGAATCGTTGGCGAAGGGTTTGAACCCATGTTGAGCAAGTTTGGTATTTCCGGAGATATTAAAGCCTCGGAAACCGACCTCTCTACCAAGGCCGTCTAAAAAGATCTTATCCACGGTACCGTTATAGTTTTTGTCCCCGGTGAAGATTTTACGTTCTAAATCTGAATTCGCATAATCCAGAGAGTGAATTATAGAAGCATCCGTAGAAAACGCATGGAATTGAGTTTGGTTACCGAATTCGGACGCATGCGGAGTAATAAGCTGCAATGTAGGAGCCCAATTCTTGCTTTGATCGGGGCTACATGCGCTAAATATAAGTAAGAGCAAGTAAGTGATATATATTTGTGTTCTCTTCATCGGCGAAAAGAATATGCAAATTCTTTTATATGCCAAGCGTTAAATATAGAATTTACTTTGAACATGTTCAAAAGAAGCGTGTTATATTTTGTTCGATATAAAATAATTTAAGACGAATTAAGTTTTTTGAAAGTGATTTATAATGGATAGAGTTTGAAGAAACTTATTTTCAACTTAGATAATTTCGAAGTGCGAAGGGTATCTACATGAGAGTTCCCACATAGTTCGATGAAAATTTTCGTTGTGAGAGATGGCAGATTGTGGTATGGGGATTTTGTTGAACGGCAGGGCGGGTACCACCGCTTCGCTCCGGCCCCCACCCACAAGGGTGGGGTGTGCACTTAGATGACTTCTTTCGATAGAGTTAGCCTATCAATTGGATAACAGACTCGTTTGACCTTCGGTCATCGACTCGCCTTGCGGTCGTTTTATAGCTCCTATTGTCGCTGCGAAAGGGCGGGGTGTGCACTTGCAGAGCTTCTTTCTTAGCGATTCTTCTCTGCTTGCTTGGAATATTTTCTCTGGTAAACGAATCGGATCGCTTCGGCTTCTAACCAAGGAACCGGTTTACCACCACCTAGGATTCTTGATTCGACAAAAGCCTTGCTCGCTTTCTCGAGTACCATGCAAACTGCGTGGGCATCATCCAGGCTCTTGTGAGCGCAGAGAGCTCCTGCATCTTTCACATAGACTGCATTCCTTCTTCCGATCGCTGAGATTAATTTCTTGAGGGACTTCTCATCGTTAGAGTTGGAGACTACTTTTGCATTTGGTCCTACGATTTGAGCCATATCGTCCAAGAAGGGGCGAACGGTTTCTCCCGCCATAGAGCAGGTTTGAACATTTTCTTGAGTAGAATGAAGGATAACGTTGAATTCCGGTCTTGCCAAGTAAAGAGAAAGATGCTTTGCTGCTTCATCCGGCACGTCTTTAGGAAAAATCTGATCCGCTATTAAAGGAATTTCTAATAGAGCATTTTTGGATTTCTTTCCTATCGCATTCAGATCTACTTTTTTAGGAGTGATCCAAATGCTTTTGCCGATCTTTACGCTTGCGCATCCATTCTTCGTTAAGATACCTTCTTTCACCAATTGAGGAAGGAATTTCTGAAGTTCGAGAGGGCTTTCCGGTGCCTTCATGCGCTTTTCTCCAAAGAATAATTTTTAAGATACCAGGCTCGGATGGACTCTCTGTCTCCTTTCTTGGCACCAGAGATCCGGACGAATTCCTTCTCTATAAACGCTTGGCAGGCTTTTTCTAATTCTAAAGCAACTTGAAATGCATCTTCCATGTCTTTGCCGACGCACAACGTTCCATGATTAGCGAGTAGGACTGCTTTGCTTCCTGATTTATCCAAGGCTTCAATCGCCATACGGATCAGCTTCTTGGTTCCCGGAAGGGAATAATCTGTGCAAAGAACAGGCCCACCTATGATCTTCTTCATTTGAGAATTTAGTACAGGCACATCTTTTCTTGCGGCAGCGACCACTGCTGCTTGCAATTGATGAGTGTGGATGACGGCGCCTATATTAGAGCGAAGAGCATAGGCCGCTGCATGTAATCCTTTCTCATAGGACGGTTTGATCTTTCCGATATGGGTGAGATCGTGTCGATTCACTTGCACAATCTCTTCCGGAGTTAGATCATCGTATGTTCTACCGGTCGGAGTAATTGCGAAGTAGTCCTCATCTATTCTCTGGCTTATATTTCCCCAAGTGCGAGCGATCAATCCGGATTTTAATAAACGAATTCCAGTATCTCTTACAATTTTCTTTGCCTTTTCCAGTTCCATATTCTCTTCTCCGCTATTCGGTTTAAGCGACGCCTTCTACTTTTTGGAAGACTCTTTCGAATCTTTTCAATGCATCGTCTACAACTGCATCCGTATCTGCAGCGCTTGTATATAAGCGGCTTCCTGCCAGGGTTACGATCCCTTCTGCCATATAAGCCGCTCCCATTTCTTCCATTGCCTTTTTACGTAAATGAGCTTCTTTGATCGTGGACTTGATCTTCCAGAATTTCTTGATATCGATTTCCAAAAGCATAGTTCCCACTGTTTCCAAATGACAGATGGATCCTTGGTTAAAGGCTACGAATGGAAGATTATACTTCTTAATTAATTTTTGTAAACCGGCAGTGATCCTATCTCCGGCTCTTCCTGCTTTTTCGCAGGCCTTTTGTTTTTCGATTTCGAGAAGGGTATAGTATCCAGCAGCTGAGCTGAGTGGGTTAGCGGCCATAGTCCCTCCGATCAGAGCCTTCTTCACTCCGGTTTGAAGACCTGCAGAAAGATATTTCATATACTCTTTCTTACCTCCGAGACCACCGGCAGATGGATACCCGCCTGCTACGACTTTTCCGAAGACAGTAAGGTCAGGAGTGACTCCGAAATATCCTTGGGCTCCGCTCAGTCCGATCCTAAATGCGGTAACGACTTCATCAAAGATTAATAATGCTCCATACTTATCGCAAAGCTCTCTGACTCCTTTGTTGAAGTCGAAATCCAGAGGACGAGTTCCACTCTCAGGGCCAACTGGTTCTAAGATGACCGCAGCTGTGCCTCCTCTCCAACGATTTCTTTTTAAAGTATTTTCGAGAGCATTCAAATCGTTCGGATAGAATTCTTGGGTATATTTAAATACATGTTTAGGGATCCCGTGGGATTCGAAATGTCTAGTGCCAGGGAGTCGGAGTCCGTAAGCGAGTTGATCGCTCCAGCCATGATAAGCCCCTCCCATTTTCACTACGTTCTTCTTCTTGGTAGCGAGTCTTGCAACACGGATAGAAGCCATACATGCCTCCGTTCCGGATCCTAACATACGGAACATTTGCACGGAAGGCATGTGCTCCACGATCTTCTCCGCAAGTTTGAGCTCATACTCATGAAAGAGACCAGTTACAGGACCGGTGCTTTCCAAGAGTTGAATTACCTTTTTGCGAACACTAAGAGGGTTACTTCCCAAAACTGTAGGACCGCCCGCTTGTAGGAAGTCTATGTACTTATTCCCATCTAAATCGTTCAGATAGGCGCCGGAAGCCTTTGTAAACACCAAAGGAAAAGGATAATTGAATGCGAGATTATGCTGCACTCCACCCGGAATATATTCCGAAGCTTCTGCGATCATTACTTTGGATTTTGCGCATTTCTTCTCATAGTAATCCTTCAGGTATTTTTCCATTTCTACCGGTTTGATAGAACGTATAGGCTGATGGATCAGATCATGCAGCTGCTTATAGATTTCTTTAACGTCTGGATATTTGCTGATTGAGAAGCCGGTAGACATGCGATTTTTCCTTTTCGTTCGGGAATATAGGTTGACAGTGAGTGAATACTCACTCACTGTCAACTAGAAAATCTCTGAAAGGCGAAGGCGAGGAAATTTTCCATCGTTTCCCAGGAGATCGGTCACTCAATGACAGTATATAGGCACAAACTGTGACAGAATTTACTCCTTCTAAATACAATAGGGAAACTTTCGATAAAATCCCCGAGGAAAAAAGAACTCGGATCTTATCCGTGGCGATTGCTGAATTTGCAAACCGCGGATTTAATAACGCGAATACGAATATTATTGCGAAGAAGGCAGGCATCAGTGTCGGTTCTCTTTATAAGTATTTCGATACGAAAGAGGATTTCTTTCTCACTGCAGTTGGATACGGGATCAATCAGTTAGAAAAAACCTTAGAGCAAGTTTTAAACGATGAGAATGATCTCTTTGGAAAGATTGAAAGCATTCTTCGAATCATCCAAAAGCATTCCAGAGAAAATCAAGATATCATTCGATTATACAATGAGATCACCGCAGAAGGAAATTCCGATCTGATCCGTGGACTCTCTTCGGAGTTAGAAAGTATTTCCGCAAAAGTTTATACTTCTTTGATTGCGAATGCTAAGAAATCAGGAGTCGTTGGGAAGGAAGTTGACGAGAAAGTCTTTGCCTTCTGTATCGATAATCTTTTTATGACACTTCAATTTTCTTATGCTACTGAATATTATAGAGAAAGAATGAATATCTATTTAGGTAAGGATGTGGATAACGATGAGAAGGTCGTGAAAGGAATTCTATCTTTTATTCGCAGAGCCTTGGAGAAGAAATAATCTAATCAAAATTCTCAAGAAGCAAACTAGCGGAATTATTTTGAAGAGAATTCGAATCGCTTTGTAATCCCGAACTCCAGAATGGTTGTCTTGCTAGAAGCGGACACACTTTTGGCGGCTTGGCCTATTATGAAATATTGAAGAAGGACTTGGTCGGGAGGAGAAGATCCGCTCCCCGCAGCGCTGTAAATATTCAAGGTATAAGAATCCAAACTGTATTTCCATTCGTATGCTTGGAACCCCGTCCAAAAAGAAAGCGTAGGAGTGTATTTAAAATAAAGTCTATAAGAGAATTGGAATCCTTTCGCCTTCCAGAAAGCAGGTTGGTTTAATTGCTGGATATCATTGGCGGCGGGATTGGTTGGATGTAGAAGGGTGATGGTCACATTACCATTCTGGTCTCCGTTCAGTGAGAGCGCATTGACCTCAAATCTATTTTCCCATCTTTCTCTCATACGCACAGAAGCCTTTAAGCCGTAGGAATATCCTCTAAGATGTTCGGTAAAGTTTTGCTGGTAGTTCCCGAAAAAACTTAGGCCCGCTGCATCGGTATCTTGTACAGTAGAACCAGGGTCTTGGCTTTTGGCCCAAAAATATTGGTATCCGATCGTTGGCCGAAGATCCACGCGCAAACTTGTAAACGCCAAAAAGGAAAGATCTCCCTTTAAGGAACTTTGTTTATCCGGATAACTTCCATAAATATCCACTGTATCCGTCGAGGTGTAACTTGTAGTTCGATGCGATCCCTTGCTTTGGACGTGCATCCCGCTCAATCCTCCGCTGAATCTCTTCCAAGTATAATTCGCTCCGTATACTTCAGCAGGCATCGCATGTATGGAAGGATTTCCCACCACGGTAGCGCCGCCTCCCGAAATAAGATTCACGACGCTCTGCACCTTGTCTAAGAAATCAGCAGGAGCGGGCTGGTATTTTCCCATTCCGACTCCGAAATAGAGCTCAAGATCATTTCTTTTGGCTTGGTCAATATAGTATGGACTTTCTGTGATCGGGATCGCTGCAATTGCAGGAGAAGAAGATGGAGTAGGCAAAGGTTCCTGTACTACTTCCGGTTGGGTCGGAGCGATTTGCTTTGTCTTTTCTTCAGCGTCTTTCTTTTCTTTAGCGGTCGGTTCTTTGAAGCTAATTCTTTGTATTTCAGATTTATTTAATTTAAGGATCTTACCGTCTTCTAACTTGATCTGCATAGAAGTCGCAGTTTGCTGGATCACTTCTCCTCTCAGTATCTGGCCGTTTCTCAGATAGATGGTTTGCAACTCAGCTATTAATCCTATAAAAGGAAGAAGAAAGAATATTACAATTACAGTTAGCTTCACTCGAGAGGATAACATTGGACCAAATCGCAACAGATATTATAAATATCTCAATAATTTATTTAATTATATATAATAAAAAGACGAGCAGACTTATTTCTCTCCTACCTGTTTGTGCATGAAGATAAAAGTATTAGAACGTTTGCTCAATATATTCTTCCCGATCCTTTGCGGGATTTGCGGAAAGGAGGATTTCTTTTCCTTAAGATTAGGTTTATGCGGGGAATGCATTCGAAAAACGAGAGGAATCGGTGCCTTCTCCCGATGCAATGTTTGTTCTTCCCCATTGAAGGGAAAAGAGGCATGTGTTTTTTGCGATTCTCGTAATATATTCTTTGATAGGGCACTCAGTATTCGGGATCGAAATGATCTGTTAAGCGAAATTCTAAACCGCCTAAAGTCCAGAAAAGAGTTCACTCTTTCGATATTTCTCTCTTCAGGTTCCAGAAAGATATTAAGGAAATTGAAAGAATTGGAATTTGACGCCTGTGTGATTCTTCCTTCCTTCAAGAAGAGAAGCTGGAGTTCTGGAAAGGAAAGACCATTTTTAGCGAGTTCCAGGCTTTGCAAAGAAGCAAGGGATATATTAGGAATTCCTTTTATACAACCTCTATTAAAATCGAGTGCAGAAAAGCAGGCTGGAAAGAGTTTCTCGGAGAGATTCTTTCATGCTTATAGGTCCTGGAAGATCCATCCAAGTTGGGAGAATCGATGTCCTTCACGGATCCTTCTTCTAGATGATGTTTTCACAACCGGTGCAAGTGTGAATGAGGCGAGTAGGGTCTTAAAGCAAAACGGGGCCAAGTCGGTCTATGTTTTGACCTACCTTAGAACGGTAGATTGAACTTGACGAATCTATATATCCGTTTAGTATAGATCTTGGATGCTTCGAAAGATTCTACATGTAGACATGGACGCATTCTATGCTTCGGTCGAGCAAAGAGACAATCCGGATTATAGAGGAAAGCCTTTGATCGTAGGAGGTCCTCCTGATTCTAGGGGAGTCGTATCTGCAGCCAGTTATGAGGCGCGCAAATTTGGAGTTCGATCCGCAATGCCTTGCTCTAGGGCTGCGAGACTTTGTCCTTCCGGGATCTTTGTGTCTCCTAGATTCGAAGCATACAGTAAGGTATCATCGCAGATCAGGAGTATTTTCTTAGAATACACCGACTTAGTCGAAATGCTTTCTCTGGATGAGGCATTCTTAGATGTTACCGAAAACAAAAAGAATATCCAGTATGCGAGTGTAGTTGCCAAAGAGATCCGAGAAAGGATTTGGGAAGTGACGCAACTCACTGCTTCTGCGGGAGTTTCCATCAATAAGTTCTTAGCCAAGGTTGCCACCGACCAAAACAAACCGAATGGGATGACGATTGTGCGTCCGGAGCAAGTGGATCAGTTTATCGAAGCCTTGGATGTGGGAGTGTTTCCCGGAGTGGGCAAGGTTACATTAAAAAAAATGAATGAACTTGGCATTCGCAGCGGCAAGGATCTCAAGTCCAAGAGCTTGGAAACGCTAGAAAGAAATTTCGGAAAGTCGGGTAGATGGTTTTACTATGTTTGCAGAGGTTTGGATGATCGGCCTGTAGAGCCTTTGCGAGAAAGAAAATCTTTAGGAGCGGAGTCTACTTTTGCAAGCGATCTGGAGACCAGTTCCGAATTGCTAAGAGAACTCGCGGATATCGCAGAAGAATTGGAAAGTCGACTTCTCAAGAAACCGTTTGCGGGAAAGACAATCACTCTGAAGGTAAAATTTTCCGATTTCTCCCAAAAGACAAGAAGCATCACTGCGGATTATTCTTACTTGGACAAGAATGAATTGTATCGGATCGGAAGTAAGTTGTTAGAAGAATTTCTACTCGATACCGGTAAATCAGTGTTTCCTATCCGTTTACTTGGCTTAAGTCTTTCTCATCCAGAAACGAACTCTAAAGCAATCTTCAAATCGGAAGAAGAGGATCTGTTTCCTTCTCTCTTTTGAAAGAAGTTTTGCTCTCAGAATTTTTCTAAAATCTCCAAGATCTCTTTTCCATACTGTTGCACTTTCGATTCTCCCATTCCTTTGATTAGGATGAGATCCTCTAAAGTTTCAGGCTTTTGCGAGGCGATACGAACTAAAACAGGATTTTGTAATACCATGAACTTCTTCCATTTTTTTCTGCGAGCGATTTTGTCTCGGAAGTTCTTCAATTCTTTCAGAAGAAGTTTGTCTCCCGATAATGGGCTCTTCTTAGGAGCGAATTCCGTATCTTTTTTATTAGGCTTCGGTTTTCCAACGGAAGTTAGATAGATCTTAGGATATTTGTCCCCTTTGATGGAGAGCTTCTTGGCTTGGAGCCAATCTTCTAATAGTTTGAGGATGGATTCTTCAGGAACATGTTGCAATGAAGAATAGAATTCGGATCTGTCTAGCCTTCTTCTTAAAACATCTTTAGATTTTGAACCTCTGAGCGCGCTGGCCAGGATCTTCTTTCCGAATTTCGCAGGATACTCTGCGATCAATCCCTCTATGGATCTTTGTTCATCGGAGCTGAAAGAATGAGATTCTCTCTCCTTCTTCTTCTCGGATTTGATCCTTTCTCTTTCCATATAAGCCAATCGACCCACGGAAGAAGTTTTGGAGTCCTGGCAAACATCGCAGGATCCACAAGAATGGATTTCTTCTCCAAAATAATTGCAAAGTATCTTTTGTCTGCAATCAGAAGAGCTTACATACGATTTTACATGAGAGAGTAATGTTTCTCCGCCTTTATAGTTGGCTTCTTTGGAGAGTAAAAAACTTTGAACGCTTAGATCTGCCGGATAAAAGAATAAGACGCAATCGGAAGGCTTTCCGTCTCTTCCTGCGCGACCCGCTTCTTGGTAATAGCTTTCTAAGGAAGAAGGGACTTGGTAGTGCAAGACCAGCCTTACATTCGGACTGTCTAATCCCATTCCAAACGCGTTAGTTGCCACAAGCACGTTTGTTTTTCCGGTACTATATCCGTCTTGCGCCTTTTCTCGACTGGAATCCGTTCTGCCTGCATGGTATTTTCCCACTTTATAGCCGGATTTTCGAAGTAGATCGTATAGCTCGTCTACTTTAGCTCTGGTTGCGCAATAGATAATTGCTTTTCCTGAAGTGGATTTTTGAAAATGATTTTTTTCTAATATGGATAATAGAGTGCTTTCTTTGTCTCTTTCGGACTCCGGATAAAGAACGGAGAATTTTAGATTTTCACGGGCATAGGTTCCTTGTATATGAGAAGGTTCCTTGAGCCCAAGACTATCCGAGATATCTTTTTTTACTCTATCAGTTGCTGTGGCGGTTAACGCTACCCAGGGTGTTCCTTCGGGAAGAGAAGAACGAAGGCTATGCAACTTTCTGTATTCCGGACGAAAATCATGTCCCCATTGAGAGACGCAATGCGCTTCGTCTACTGCGATAAGTGCTACAGGCAATTTAGGAAGAAGGTTTAAGAAAGAACGAGAGACTGCTCTTTCAGGAGAAATATATAAAATTCTAATCTTTCCGGTGGCGGCAGCGGATAAGATCCTGACCTGCTCCAATTCATCTTGGCTGGAATTGCAATAGGCTGCTTGTACCCCTCTTGCTTTTAGTCCGTCCACTTGGTCTTTCATGAGAGCGATGAGTGGAGAGATCACTATGGTAAGTTTATCTTCGTTCCAGAAGGAAGGAAGTTGGTAGATGAGTGATTTTCCTCCTCCGGTGGGAAGGATGGACAATACATCTTTTCCGGAAGCGATTGCTCGGATTGATTCCCATTGGCCTTTTCGGAAACTAGAAAATCCGAAATGCTCTAGTAGCAATTTTTTCCAATCTTCTTCTTTAGAAGAGAATGCGTTTCTTACTTCGGAAGGCAAACTTAGACTTCTCCCTTTGTTTCCAAGTTTCGGATCTTACGGTATAGAAATCTGGCAGGAGATAAGGAAGAGTACAAGCTATTTTCGATCGGTAATGGTTCTCCCAAAAGAATTGCCGCCAAGACCTCACCCCCCAATAAGGAAGTCAATACTCCCCTAGAACCTAAACCGCCGAACACATACAGGTTCTTTTCCGGCTCTAAAATTGGGAATTCTTTCTTTTGGTTTTTAGGGAGTCCGATGCCAGAATATGTTTTTTCAAAAGTTGCGGTTTCGTGGACAGGGCCTAAGATCGGAAATCTATCCTTTGTTTGGGAACGTAAGCCTACAAATTCTGCGCTCACTTTCACCTTTTCCCATTCAGTATCCAAGAAAGTCTTTTTAGCGTATTCTAGAAGTTCTTCCTTGTCCTTTTCGCTAGGATTCGGATCCAAATGGAATTCGTCAAAGCTTGAGCCTAAAACCCTTTTGCCTTTTACATTAGGAGTCAGATATTTTTCTCCTACGAGTATAGGAGAGTTTTGAGAAATCACATTCGGATCTTCTAATACTTCCAATTGTCCCCGTACTTTGGTGAGGGAGAATGGAAGATTTTCCCAGAGAGTGGATAGTAACGGTTCTATCCCGAAAGAGTTCGCAAGAATTAAAGCATCTCCAGAGGCAAGTTCGTTCCCATTGGAATCGAGTAAGGACCAAGAAGTTTCTCTGCGAGAGATCTTGGCGACCTTTCCTTTTTGAAAAAGTATATTAGAATGTTTGCATAAACTTTTCACTAGATCCGGTGTGTTTGTCCAGAATCCGGAAGGATACAGAACGCTTTTGGAGTTTTCCGGAAGTTTCTGCTTTATCTGAGGAGAGTCTTCTTCTAATTCTTGAGCAATCTCTTGGGAAAGAGAATGATTCTTGATCCCTGATTCCAATCGATCCCAAGGAAGATCCTCTCCTGCAAGTTGGATTGTTCCCGAAATAGAATAGGAATGACTGTCTAATAGATCCGGATAGCGACGTAGGGAATGACCGAGTGCTCTAAGAGTCCAGAGGCTGGTAGGTGTAGGATATTTTGTAAGATGAGGATGAGAAACTGCATTTGGAATGGAAGAAGCACGCATCTCATCTTCTTCGTCCCAGATTTCTACTTGGATGTTTCTCCAGGCAAGAGCTCTTGCAACTGCGGCGCCGGCTAATCCTCCTCCTACGACCAATACTTTCTTAGGTCGAATCGGATCGAAGTTGCGATGTAAAAATGGAAGTTCTTTCTTTTCCGAAACGATTTCGGACCCGAAACTCCCGACTAGCATTTCTCTTTTTCTTCCGAAGCCTTTTTCTTTTCTGAGAGTGAATCCTGCGTTGGTAAGGCTTTCTTTGGCCGCTCTTGCTACGGTAAATGTGGAGAGGGTAGCATTCCGATTTGCTAATCTTCCGATCTCAATTCCTATTTTTTCCTCCCAAAGTTCCGGATTCTTGGAAGGAGCGAATCCATCTAAGAAGAATGCATCGAATTTTCCGGATGTTTCCGGGAGAAGTTCTCTTGCGTCTCCAATCCAAAGATCCAGTATTAGTTTTTCTTTTTCAAAGACAAAGGAATTGCAGCCAGGAACGAGTAGTTTATATTTTTCTAAAAAAAGTTCCAGTATCTCCGAAAGTTCAGGAAATACTTCGATTGCTTTTTGAATTTCATGGATTTCTAATGGATATAGTTCGTAAGAAACGAATCTAAGAACGGAAATGGCGGAACCTTCTCTCGATCTTCTCCAGAGCTGCCATGCTGCTAAAAAATTCAAGCCTGTGCCAAAACCCAATTCTAAAATAGAAAAATGAGAATTCGAAGTAAAAGAGGACCATCTTTCTTCTAATTGATTTCCGCTTAAGAAAACATGTCTGGTCTCTTCTAGTCCATTCTCCGGAGAGAAATAGATATCATCAAATTGGGCCGAGACAGGAGTCCCGTTGTCCTTCCAATGTATCATCCTGGATTTTCCGTTTCGGAGGAAGTGGTTTGTATATCCCCTTCTTTCTTGGGCAATCCTGCAGAGGGAAGATTCTTGAGAGGAGGGTAGGCAGGTCCTTCTTCCTTTTTGGGAGTTTCTTTCGAAAGTTGTAATTCCTTTCTGACACCGAATCTGTATGTTGTCATTGTCATATAGAGAGAAGGTGCAGGAAGATTGTTCGCTGTAGTAACTTGGTTTCTGATCTGCATTCCTCTTCCATCCATGCTACCTAAGCTTGTGATCTCTGCGAAGAAGTAAGCATTGTATAGAATAGTATCCGGAAAATACTGACCTATATTATATTCGAATAATACTCTAAGGCCCTTTAGATCCTGGACCTCATTCTTTACGCTAGATATTCTAGTATCATTCTGAAGTATATCCATCCGATAGAAGGCGAGACCATAAACTGGTCCAACCCCGAAATGAACATTTTGTCCTTCGTAATAGCCTAGATACAAAGTGAAATAGATCTGATAATCTTCATAAACATATTCCATATTCCTTCCAAGTTGAGAAGGAAGAGGAAATAACTGATTCATCAAATATTCTTCGGGAGTCTTATAATGTCTTCCGTCGTCAGGATAGTTGATTAAATTACCTCGATAAGTACGAGGAGAAGTCAGGTTAAAGGACCAGGCAAGTCCGCTCAAAAAAGAAAAGAATCCTTTTATATCCTTGGTGCCGGGGATCCTATTTGGGACCGAACCTATAGAGTAATAAGCTCTCGTAACGTTGGAATCCCTACTCACTACATTGCTTTCTGGATCGGAGGCTCTATCCGTAAATTTACGAACAGGAGCTCCTTCTACCGTTGCGGGATGAGTGAAGAAATTAAGAGCCGTATACTCCGCTCCGGCATTGATTACGATCGTATCAAATACCTGGCTCACACTCTTGCAGGAAAATGAAAAGAATACGGACCCAAGAATCCAAATCGAAAGCAGGATAGACGTATTTCGTCTCTTAAGATACATCGCAGGACCAAAATGAAATCTTTGCAAATCAAACCAAGTCGATTTCATGGGGCTTGACTGCTTGAGCCCAAAACTGAGGATCGTACTATCCGGCCTTCCATGAATTCAAAGAAAGAAAAGCCTATTCTGTATCCCGTTTCCGTGGCTCCTATGATGGACTGGACGGATAAGCATTTTCGTTTTTTCCTCAGATTGATTTCCAAGTATTCCTTATTGTACACTGAAATGGTTACAACGGGAGCCATTTTAAGAGGAGATAAGGACAGACATCTTTTATTTTCTCCTGAAGAAGCTCCGCTCTCTCTACAGTTAGGTGGAGATAATCCGAATGCATTGGCAGAATGTGCCAGCATAGGAGAAGGGTACGGATACTCTGAGATCAATCTAAACGTAGGTTGTCCGAGCGATAAAGTTCAGGAAGGGAATTTCGGAGCTTGCTTGATGAAGGATCCGGATCGTGTTGCAGATTGTATATCCGCAATGGATTCCAAAACTTCTCTGCCTGTCACAGTAAAGTGCAGGATTGGAGTTCCTGGAAAAGAAAGCATTGAGGACCTCTCCGAGTTTGTTCGAAAAGTGAGTCTGGCAGGGGCAAAACGGATCACAGTACATGCAAGAATCGCAATATTAGAAGGCTTGAGTCCAGCTCAGAATCGTAGTGTTCCTCCTCTTCGCTATGAAGACGTATACGAGATCAAAAGAAAATATCCCGATCTAGTCATTGAATTGAACGGGGGAGTGAAGACCCTCGAGGATATCTCTTCTCACCTAACGAAAGTGGATGGAATCATGATCGGTAGGGCGGCGTATGAGAATCCATTTTTATTCTCGAATGTGGATCGTTTGTTTTACCAAGCATCCCCTCGTATGATCACGAGAAGAGAAGTCTTCGATACCATGCAGGAATACGTCTCTAAAAAGACCGAGCAAGGAGAAAAGCCGAGTCGGATCCTAAAACATCTATTAGGCGCTTTCCATGAGGTCCGTGGGGCTCGTTCTTATCGCCGCATCCTTACCGAAAAGATGCATTCTAATCCTGGTCCTAAGCTTTTGCTCGAGGCATTGGAGTCCATTTCTCCTGAATATATGGATCAAAGATTGGAAACGGAAGAGTCTCTTTCTCTTACTGCCCTAGAATCTGTGGTTTGATTGTAGCTTTCTCGTCTAACTCTTCGAACCATTCTTTCGGAGAATCCCTTGGAAAAAATTCGGACCATTGATTGCGGATATGTAGAGTCCGGCCTTGCCTGCGCCTATCTTGTGATAGACGGAGATCGTGCCACATTTGTGGAGAATAATACGAATTTTGCGGTTCCTCTATTATTGGACGCTTTGAAAGAAGAAGGTCTTGGCTTCGACGCGGTCGACTATATTATCATCACTCATGTTCATTTGGATCACGCGGGAGGAACTGGAGAATTGCTCTCTCATTGTCCGAACGCGACAGTGCTCTCTCATCCGAAAGCTTCTCCTCATCTCATAGATCCGAGCAGACTGATCAAAAGCTCCATCCAAGTTTATGGAGAAGAGAATTTTTATAAGTTATACGGAGAGATCAAACCTGTTCCGAAAGAAAGAGTTCGAAACATGAATGACGGAGAGGAACTTTCCTGGGGAAAAAGAACATTCAAATTCGTTCATACAAAAGGACATGCAAATCATCATTTTTGTATATATGATTCTCTTACGAACGGTATCTTTACCGGAGATACATTCGGTCTAGGATACACTTTGTTCAGAAAGGATAAGGATTCTCTTTTATATCCTTCCACCACGCCCACTGATTTCGATGCGGAAGAAGCGTTGCTCTCCATTGATAAAATCTTGGGTACGGGAGCGGATAAGGCGTATCTGACTCATTTCGGAGTCTGGGAAGATATCAGGTCAGGAGCTTCTCAAATGAAGGAAGGGATTATCGCGATGAAGAATATATGGACTTCTGCGATCAAGACTGGATTCGAGGGAGAGACCTTGGTTGCTTTTTGCGAAACTAGAGTTCGTTCTTATTTGGAAAATCAGATCCGGATTCGTAAACTTCCTTTTGGTGAGAAGGAAGAAAGGTTTATAGGCTTCGATGCACAGATCAATGCACAAGGGATCGCTTTCAAGATTGAAAGATCTAGAAAGTCAGTTAAGTGATCCTCATCCCTTAAGTATTAAATCTGCTTAAAGTTCTTGCATCGATTCAGAACCTAGTATAGTGGATCTTAGGCGATGTTTTTCATTTGATTTCCTTAATTAGAATTTTTTGAATATACTTTGTGAGTGGACTTTCCGTGCGAATATACAGGTATAAATTATTTCCTATTTTGATCTGCCTTTTCGCGATCCTTATTTCTTGTAGGCAAGAAGGCAGAGAGATGCCCAGAGCTTACAAAGGTGAGTTCGATATTCGCTTTATTCCTCATTGGGGAAAGGCCTTTCCCTTAAAGGGAGATTGGGAATTCCATTGGGCAAGTTTGTATTCTCCCGAAAAAGGTTATCCTTCTACCGGAGAATATTTTCCCGTTCCTGGGATCTGGAGGGAATATTCTCCTCAGTTTACCAAACAAGGGCACGGAACCTATCGTCTTTTTATTCGCACTTCTCCTGAACAAAGTAGTTTAGGAATTTTGGTGCCTAGGCTTCCAGGAGTATATTCTGTTTATTTAAATAAGAAATTGATCTTTGCGAATGGGATCAACGGAACAGATAGAAATGGTACTGAGTTTCTTGCTCATCCAAGCTCACAGATCTATCCGGTAGAAAGCGGAACGAATTCGGAACTTGTAGTAAATGTTTCTAATTATAAGGGAAATTTCCTCAAAGGAGGGATACGTAACGAATTCATATTAGGCGATCTGGATACTGTCCGGAATAAGATCAAGCTGGAGAATATCTATGAGACTGCACTCATTACGATTATCTTCGCGGTAGGATTGTACCATCTGATCTTCTTCGCATCGTATCGAAAGGATACCACTCCCTTATTCTTTGCGTTCTTTTGTTTTCTGGTTTCCTTTTATACTTTTGTTACTTCCGGATTGCAATATTTTCTAACCCCGGAACTTTCCTTGGATTTAAGGATCCGATTGGAATATTTCTGCGAGGTGATGCTCGTTCCTTCCGTTTATCTGATCCTGAGGATCATGTATCCGAAACAATTCAGTCATAAGTGGCTCGCAATCCTCATGTCCAGCATGTCTGTCTTCTTGCTTTCCATTTTTGTTTTGGACGAAGAGAATCTGATCTACGTGTATTCCTTCTTCATGCATGTTCCTCCTTTTTATAGTTTAGCACTGATGATCCCTTTAGGATTTGCTTGGAAAGCAAATGAGACCAGAGCAAGAACTGTTTTCCTTTCCGGGATCATTCTCGCAGTTTCTATGATGAATGATGTGATCTATGGGATCTCCGAGTTTTACTTCTTGATCCCTTATAGTTTTCCGATCGCTCTCGTTGGTTTTATAGCATTCAACTCCTATATTATATCTTTGCGATTCACTCAGGATCTGGAAAAAGCGGAGGAATTCGTAGAGCTCCAATCCAAGTACAACGAACAATTGAGATTAAACGCTGAAGAAAAATCTAAGTATGCTGCGTTAGTCGATCAATCCTTGGATAAAGGATTTCATTCCCTCATGAATCAATTGGAAGCTAAGGACGGATCCGATAAATCTCTTGGAAAATTGAAGAACGAACTCAGCCAAACACTCACAGGTGTAAGAGATATTTTGGATCTAATGCATCATCAGGGTGGAAAAGAAGAGTTAGTGGAATTGGAGATGAAACGCTTCATCCAAAGAACTCCGAACTTTGCTCATTCCGAGATCCATTCCGTTTCTCAGTTTTTAAGAATAGATCAGTGTCTCCAAATGCAGAGGATTTTCAAGGACGCGATCCGCATCGGTTCGGCTCGAGAAGGTGAATCTAAGATCTTTTGGGGAAAGGAAGGGGACGCTATTCTTCTTCGTATCTTTATGTCTGGGCCAAGCCAATCTAAAGAAGATATTCCGGAGCAACTCGAGGCGGATCTGAAAAACAGGGCAGAGAAGTTAGGTGCGCGGTTCTTTTTACTGAGTGAGTCGTCGAAATTCGAGTTTGAACTTCGGATTCCACCGATTCCTGTCTAAATTTCGTCCATCTCCCGAACGAATTCGGAAAAAGACTTGCCTCGGTGCCGAAAAAGTAGATTCTACACAGAATTAGAATCATTCTAATCTGTGGTGATAACAATGAATCCAAAACGATTATTCCCCTTAGGCCTGGTTTTCCTGGCTCTATTGGTGGCTTGTGGCCCCTCCGAGAAGACAAAACAGCTAATGGAAGATGCAAAAAGGACCTTCGGAGTCCTTCCGGCTAAAATGCCAGGTTCAGAAAAGGATACTCCTGAGCGCATCGCTTTAGGAGAGAAACTCTACTTTGAAAAACGTCTTTCTATCAATGACTCTCAGTCTTGTAGTTCCTGCCATGGGATCCAAGGCAAGTCTGCGGGAGTGGATAATCTACCGACTTCTCCCGGAGCCTTGGGTAAGAATGGAGATCGGAATTCTCCTACTTCTCTCAATGCAGGATTTCATTTCGTTCAGTTCTGGGATGGAAGAGCGGCTGACCTGAAGGCGCAAGCAAAAGGTCCGATCCTCAATCCGGTGGAGATGGGAATGCCTTCCGAGGCTGCAGTCGAGAAGAAGGTTTCCGAAATCCCTGAGTATGTAGAGGCATTTGCTAAGGCATTCCCGGATCAGGAAAAGAAAATCACTTACGACAATTTGGCAGAAGCGATTGCTTCCTTCGAAAGAACCTTGATCACAAAGGATCGCTTTGACGAGTTCCAAGCAGGCAATCATCGCGCTTTAACTTCCGATGAGCAAAAAGGATTAGAGACCTTTATCAATACCGGATGTATCCAATGCCATAATGGACCACTTTTGGGAGGAAATAGCTTCCGCAAACTTGGACAAGTTCATCCGTATGAGAATACAGAAGACAAGGGTCGGTTTGTAGTTACTAAGAATAATGCAGATCTCTATTTCTTCAAAGTACCTTCTCTCAGAAATATTGCTCTTACTGCTCCGTATTTCCATGATGGAAAGGTAGCTACTTTAGAGGATGCCGTGAAAAAAATGGCATATTTGCAGCTCGGAAAAGAGCTTTCCTCCGAAGAGGCTGGTTCGATAGTATCTTTCTTGAAGGCATTATCGGATAAAAATCGGTCTAATTAATTATAGATCGAATACAATCGAACTTACAGAATTGAAACCTATTCAGGCCGATTCCGAGAGGGATCGGTTTTTTTTTGCCTACCTGTTTGGACGCTCTAATAGAAAAAGCGCGGTGACTTCTTCTTTCGGAAATCTCCCGCGCTCGATCGGAATGAATGAAAAGAGTTACGCGAAAAGATTGCTTTCGCGTTATTTCTTTCGATTCGAATTATCTTTCTAAGATCTGTCTGTACTTTCTAGGAGTTTCGCCGGTATAGATCTGTTTCGGACGTACTTTGTTCGAAGAATCTACAGTCAATCTTTGCTCTCTCCAGTGAGCCAACCAACCAGGAAGCTTTCCGATCGTCTGCATAGCGGTAAAGAGTTCTTTAGGAATTCCTAAACTATGAAATAAGATAGCGCTATAGAACTCCAGATTCGGATACAGATTCTTTTCTAGATAGAAAGGATCCTTGCTTACATACTCGTCTACTTGCAATGCGATCTCTGCGATCGGATCCAATTTCTTCTGTTTGTAGAAATCAACGAATAGCTTTTGAGCGATAGTGGAGCGCTTGCTTTTTACCTTGTATGCGTCATGACCAAAGCAAGTAGAATGATACGCGAGTTCTCCCTTCTTCATTCTTTCGAAGAATTCAGGTACACTCAATTTGGACTTGATGATGTCTTCGATCAATTCAACTGCTGCGACCTGTCTTCCTCCCTCTCTAGAACCCCAGAGAGCATTGATGGCAGAAGATACCGAGGCGAAAATATTTGCCTGAGTGGAACCGATGAGCTGGACAGTCGTATTGGAAACGTTCTGTTCGTGATCCGCATACAGGATCCAAAGCTGATTTAGGATCCTATCATGGTCTTCCGTAGGTTGATACTTTAAGGAAGGAAGGGAGAACAACATGTATAAGAAATTCGTACAGTAAGGATGACGATCCAAAGGATATACGAAAGGTTGTCCGATCATCTTCTTATATGAGAATGCGGAAATCGTGCGGATCTTTGCGAGAAGCCTGGCTGCTTGATCTATCCCTCTATCCAGATACTCTTCGTACTCGTCTTGGTAATAACTAGAAAGAGAGGAAACCATTACGGAAAGAACTGCGAGAGGGTGAGCCTTGCCCGGAAATCCGTCAAAGAGATTGATCATGTCTTCGTGGATCAAGCTGTGCTTAGAAAGCTTCATGGAGAATTCTTTGAGTTGCTTCTCTGTTGGAAGTTCTCCATAGATCAGAAGATAACTGGTTTCCACAAAGGAAGAATAGTGCACTAGCTCGGCTATATCGTAGCCTCTATAATGCAGATCTCCGGTTAAAGGATCTCTGCGGGAAATTTTACTCTGGGCATAAGCCGTATTAAAGAAACCGGGATCGTAGGAAGTAAGCCCGGTCTTATTATGTAGTTCTCTGATATCGATGCCTTTCTTGCCATCGGTTCCGGTGATCAAGGGAAGGCGGTGGACCTGGTCCCCAACTTTCAATTCCACGAAGTCGCTCATACCGTTAGGAAACTTGAGAAGGGCAGAAGAGTCAACCTTCCTTCCGGCGTTCTTATGAATTTTCCCTTTCGACTGGACAAAACTAGGTGCGAAGGTTTTTCTTTCCTGCAGTTTCGGGGAATTCCTTCTTGCAGCTTCTTCCCACATTTTTACTTCATTTTTGGATCCAGTTTGGGACCGGTCTTTGTCTTCTTCTCGCGGCAATGGAGCTTGCGAAAAAGAGAGATAGCGTTTTACCGGGAGGACTTTTTTTCTTAGCAGTCATTCTCGCCTTGGTCGAGAGTCGATTGGGCTTAAGTTTAGTGCCGGAGTCGGCAGAATATATCTGGGCTTGGCCGGTTTTCTTTCCTGCAGTCTGGGCTGTCGGGCCGACGATTCTGCTAGTCTCTAGAAATATGGTGCAGTTCGCCTTGGACCGGGAGATAGAGATCCGTCTTCATTATCTTCCAGCGGGTATCTTGCTTTTGGGAGAGATCATCTCTTATATATTTCTTCCGGCAGAGACTCTGAGAGAGTACATTCGAAATGCGATGTTAGGCTCCAAGGTGGATATTCTGACCGGGGTCACTATCTTGGGTTCCATTCACCAAACTGTTTACTCGATCGGCATCTGGCTTTTCTTTCGTAAGATCTCTAAAGAGACTGAGATCCCTCTTTCTTCTCTGGTATATACCATCCTTTTTGTGATCTTTGCGACGATCCAGCTCTGTTGGTTCGGATATTTTCTAAAGAGCCAGGTGCTTCTCGCGACGGGTTCTTCTTTCCAGACTCTTGGCGTTGTTCTGGTTTTCTTATTCACAGCTCGCTATCCGAACTTCTTTATTTCTCTCAAATCGGAGATCCGTCAGAAAAGATACGAGAAGACCCAGATCCACGGATTGGATCTGGACGGAGTTCATACCAGAATTCGGGAATTGGTAGAAGTGGATAAGCTTTATAGAGAAGAAGCTCTGAAGATCCAAGATCTTGCGGAGAAACTTTTGATCTCTCCTCATCAACTTTCTAGGATTCTGAACGAAACTTACGGAAAGAATTTCAACGAGTTCCTGAATTCGTATCGGGTGGAAGAAGCAAAAGTTCTATTACTTGAGGATCTGGAAAGGACAGTTCTCTCGATCGCGTACGATGTAGGTTTCAATACTAAGTCCACATTCAACGCTCAATTTCTAAAAATCACAGGCATGACTCCTTTAGAATGGAGAAAAAAGGGTAGCAAACTATAAGTTCGGACGATCCGTTTTCACATATCGGTTAGGATAAAACCTTCCCCGCAATTTAGCGGGTTTGCGGAGAAGACAGTATGTCCGTGGAAACCTATCCGAAAGAAGAACTAGAATCCTACAGAAAAGTCCAAGCTCTTGCTTACGAAGCAGTAGAAGCTGTGAGAAAAGAATTGGTTCCCGGCATTACGGAGAAGCAAGCAGCAAAGAAGATTGACGAGTACGTTCTACGCGCAGGCGGCACTTCTTTCTTTCATTACGGCTTTGCCTGGTTTGGAGACAGAACCGCATTCAGAGGATTCAAACGACCTCTTTCCTTGAACTATCTCAGAAAGGGAGAAGGGATACTTCCTCATTTCGGAGGAAAGTTCCAACCATCCAATCGCAGACTGGAAGAAGGGATGGCGGTGATCCTAGATGTGGCTCCCACATTCGCAGGAAGAGCAGCTGACGTAGGTTATGCGTTTTCTTTCGGAGAGAATAAGGAACATGATCAAGCACTTCTTCATCTAGAAGAATATAGAGAGCTGATCCTAAGAAGAGTCTTGGAAGAAAGAACCTTATCCGAGATCTACTTGGAAGTGGATGCTCGTATTCGTGCTTCCGGTTATGTGAATTGTCATGCGATCTATCCCCAAGGAGTTCTAGGTCACAAGGTAGGAAGACTGCCTGCTTACAATATTCCAGGGGGAAGGATCAACGGATTCCCTTTCCAAACCTTCGCTTATCTGTTCCCACAAATGTTAAGAGACTTAGTCCCGGGAGTTTCCGGTCACTCTCCTCTTTGGGGAGAAGGTTCCGATTTCAGAGCAGAGCCAGGACTCTGGGCAGTGGAGCCTCATATCGGAAAGATCTATACCGGAAGCAAGGAATCTCAATCCTTCGGTGCCAAATGGGAAGAGATCTTAGTAGTTACTGAATCCACTGCGTATTGGTTGGATGAGGATCTTCCTCATGTTCGTCTTTGGAAAGAAAAGAAATCCGGAAAGACAAACGCCAAAGCTTCTAAGATAAAAGTGCCCGCTTAATCCTTAGAATCGTATTTTATAAAAATCTAAAGGTTAAAAAGATGAAGAGTGAAATTTTACAGGATAAGGATTTTCATTTTTATCCGGTGAGAAAGCCTAAATTCGAATTTAGCGAGAATGGTACGAGCAAACATTGGATGGACCATTCTGCATACAAGACCCATGTATTGAATACTTGGACTCTTTTCTTTCCGGATGGAGAAAGGTTCTTTATCAGAAGCATCCAAAAATTCCTACCAAGCATCAAAGATCCTAGAGTTCTTAGAAATGCGAAAGCATTCATCGGTCAGGAAGCGCAGCATGCTGGGGAGCATAAGAAAACCTGGAAGATCCTGGAGGATCAAGGTTTCAAGATCAGCGCGTTTACCGATTTTGTGAATTCCTTCTTTATAAACTTCGTAGAAAGATTCTCTTCCTCTAAGATGTGTTTGGCGATCACTGCCGGCGCGGAGCATTATACTTCTCTCGTGGCAACGATCGGTCTTCAGATCCGTGCATTGGATAAGGCAGAGTCCGAGATGAAACGTCTTTGGGAATGGCATGCTGCCGAAGAGATTGAGCATAAGTCAGCTGCATACGATGTGTTCTTAGATATAAGCGGTAATTATTTCAGAAGGATCATTGCATTCTTAGGAGTTACGGTGGTTTTCTGGGCCGCAACATTTATTGGTGCGGAGATACTTCTATGGCAAGAAGGCCTGACTTTTAAATGGAAAACTAGAAAAGACGCTTTCCGTTTTATTTTCATAGATGAAAAGGTCTTCTTTCATGCGCTTGGGGCATTCTTCAGATACTTCCGTCCCGGCTTTCATCCGGAACAGGAAGACAATTTGGAATTGAGTAAGGCCATATTCGAAGCGCCTGAACATAGATATAAGGAAATTGCATGAGCAGATTAAGCGGTAAAAATATTTTAATCACCGGAGCAAGCGGTGGTTTCGGAAAAGAGTTAACCAGACAATTATTGAAGAAGGGAGCAAATCTCATTCTCACGGATATGAAGGCTCCTGAAACTAAGGCGGAATTTTATCTCGGAGATGCAAAGACTGTATCCGGAAAAATCCTTGGATCCTTTGCAGCGGATCTTAGTAACGAAGCTGGTTGTAGTAAGGCATTCAAAGAAGCGACCAAGATCAATCCGAAAGTCGATATTCTGGTGAATAACGCCGGCCTTGCATTCATGGGAAGATTATTGGATGTTCCTATGGAAAAATGGAAATTGATCCTGGATGTGAACTTATACGCTCCTATCTACTTAAGCCGTTTATTTCTTCCTGCAATGTTGGAAAGAAAATACGGCCAGATCGTAAATCTATCCTCCTGCGCAGGCATTACTGCTCCTGGCGAATTGGTCTATTATTCCGTTTCTAAATTCGGTATTAGGGCATTAGGCGAAGCCTTAGATTCAGGCTATAGAAGACAGGGTGTATACACGACTAACGTGTATCCTTTCTTTGCGGATACGAATATCTTAAAATCGGAACAATTCGGATCGGATAAACAGAAGGTAGTGCCTTCTGCCATTTTAGACAGTCCTCAGATGGTAGTGCGCGCGATCGTTAGAGGAATGGAAAAGAGAAAGATGCACGTATTCCCTGGATTCACTGCGAAGATGCTTCGTTTTCTAACGAGGCTCTCTCCAGGGTTCTTAAGAGGAATGGAAAGGCTTGCCCAAAGCTTTTCTTGATCATCAAAGGAGGCGAAAAATATGACTGCGACCCAAACGGAAGAAACAAAAACCAAAACGGAAAACTTCAAAGAGACATTCGTATCCAACGGAGATATTTCCCTGTATGTGAAGTACAATCACACTTCAAAGGAAAGACCGAATCGTCCTACGATACTCTTTGTTCACGGATATCCGGATGATCATAGGATCTGGTCCTATCAATTGGAATCTTTGAAAGAAGATTATAATGTTGCTGCTTTGGATCTGAGAGGTTCCGGTAAGTCCAGTAAGCCTTCTCAGCAAAAGGCGTATAACGTTCGTCGCATCTTTGAGGACCTGGTACAAGTGATCCGATTCGTGGGGAATGACAAGCCTGTGCATGTTGTTGCCCATGATTGGGGAGCGTTGATCAGTTGGGCATTTGTTGCGGACGAACAGAAATCTGTTTGGGCGAAATCGTATACTGCAATGGGAGGACCTCATCCTATTCTGGGAAGATCCAGCGCGTTCCAATTGGCTCTTTCTGGAAATCCAATCTCTCTTTTTAAGGCACTCTCTCAGTTAAGAAGATCTTGGTACATCTTGTATTTCCAAATTCCTTTCCTTCCGGAATGGATCTGGAAGACCTTTGCAAAATTCTTTTGGAAGTTCACCATGAATATCGGTGGAGTTCCCAAGGGAGACATTCTTAGAAACAAGACTAAGTCGGAGATCATAGACTCTTCAACTCATACGATCAATTTGTATAGAGAGTTATTAAGAGGAGAGAAGTATCCTGAGCCTCTGCATATTAAGCCTCCTGTGCAGGTGCTGATCCCGCTGAAAGATTTTGCGATCCGACCGGAGTTATACAAATTACACGAAAGGATCTGTGATTCGTATAAGGAATATTCTTATGATAGCAATCACTGGATCCAAAGAACCATGCCTGATACAGTGAGCGAAAGAATACGAGAATTCGTTTGGGAGATCGGTTAATTTTTTCGTAATCAGGAAACCGATCCGGACATTGCAGGTCTCATTCGCATGTCCGCGATCAAGGCAAGACTAATCCAGATTTTAGAATTTGTCAGTGCGAAGACGAAAGGGCTTACATTTATAGCCCTTCCGTTCTTTGCCTTAGTGCTTGTCGCGGAACAGTCCAATCATCCTTCCCCCAAAGAATTAAATAGATTCTTTACTGAGAAATGGAACTTAGAGATCAGTTCTTCCGATAATGAAGAACTTTTCAGAGGAGTTTACTATTGGTATGGAACTCCTCATAAGGATAACGGCAAAGATGAATCAGGGATCGACTGTTCCACTCTGACTTCTAAGCTCGTGCAAAGAGCATACTCCAAGAATGTTTCCGGTTCCTCCGAAAGTATAGCCAAGCAAGCCAAGAAAATCTCCGAATCAGATCTGAAAGAAGGAGATCTTGTTTTCTTCAATATTTACGGAGAAAAGATCAGCCACGTAGGAGTTTATCTCAAGGATAGAAAATTTGTGCATGCTTCCGTAGTCAGAGGAGTCACAGTCAATTCTCTCGACGAGCCCTACTATAAAACCCGTTTCGTATCTGCCGGCAGATTGTAAGACTTCTTAAGGATTGACATTCTTCTCCTGGGCTCCGAAATGATCGGAGATGAAATCAGGAATGTCTTGCATAACAATGCTTGGAATCCGAAAGAACGGGATCAATGAAGCATCTTGAAATGTTTTCCAATCGCTTGGCACGTATGAGCAAGCATTGGAAAAAATGGGCGAGAAGAAGGGGAATCACCTGCTTTCGCATCTATGACCGGGACATTCCCCAAGTTCCTATTTCTATAGATCTCTATGAGGATTATTGCCAGGTTTCCGAATACCTGAATTCTTATCCCCTGTCCGAAGAGGAAAGAGAAACGGAAAGGATTGCAGTTCGAAATTCTATATTAGAAATACTGCAACTTCCTGAAGAAAAACTGTTTTGGAAGAAAAGAGAACAGAAAAAAGGGAACCAGCAATATGAAAAACTAAGTAGCGAAGAGATTTCCCTGCAAGTCAAAGAGGGAGGTCTCGCATTTAAGGTGAATCTAAGCGATTATTTGGATACGGGTCTTTTTCTGGACCATAGAGTAACGAGAGAACTTTTTAGAAAGGAAGCTCTCGGTAAAAAAGTACTCAATCTATATTCATATACCGGCTCCTTCTCCGTGTATGCCGCTTCCGGAGGAGCTAAGCAAGTCACAAGCGTAGATCTGTCGCCGAAATATTTGGATTGGTCTCGGGAGAATTTTCGACTCAACGGGATCGATCCCGATGAGCATGAATTTCTAAGAGAAGATATCGGGGAATGGCTGAAGAGAGAACGAACGAACCCGAGTCGTAACAAGTATGATCTTATTATGGTGGATCCTCCTACATTTTCAAATAGTAAGAAGATGAGAGATATATTCGATATACAAAGGGATTACCCTTTTCTATTGAATTCTCTCTTTAAGGATTTTTCGGAACCGGGAGCGATTCTCTTCTTTTCCACTAATTTCAGAAAATTTAAAATAGATCCCGACGAACTCCTTTGGGAAGATCTAGTGGATCTAACTAAACAAACTCACCCTGAAGATTTTAGGAACGAGAAGATCCGTTCCGTTTGGCGGATGAGAAAATAATAGAAAGCCTTTCTGCAAGAGTTCCCACAGAAAGGCTTAGTTGAAAAAATTCATTGTCAAAGAAGTGGATTTGTGGTAAGGCTTTTGGGGTACCACCACACCGGCCCCCACCCAAACGAGGGTGGGGAACACCCTCCGCGAATTTCAAACGGAATCAATATTCCGTGCTTGGTCGAAAATTTTATTTCAACTCGCTCAGGTCACTGAGGTCTTTGCTAAAAACTTCGCAAAGAAATTCGGGAAGTAATGTCTGAGGAATAATCCGAATCTTTCTTTGCCTCCGGCGATAATCACTCCCAAATCTTCGGCGGCAATCGCGTCTAGGATCTTGCGCGCACATTCGTCCGGATCAATCCCGTTCTCGATCACCTTATCCATTTTCTTTTGAGGAGTTCCATCTCCTTTAAGAGCGTTATTCGAAATATTCGTGCGCACGAAACCAGGATACACTAAGGTAACCTTAATGTTTTCTTTATGGTTTTCTGCACGCAGTGCTTCAAAGAAACCTGTAAGTGCAAATTTTGTAGAAGAATATCCTGTTCTCAGAGGAACTCCGATAAGACCCGCAACGCTTGCGATAGAAGAGATCCATCCCTTCTTCGCTTTTCTCATATAAGGAAGAACGGCCAATGTAAGTGCGATATTTCCGAAATAATTCACCTTCATTAGAGTTTCATAAGTTTCTAATGATGTTTCATGGGCCAAGGATCTTTGGCTGATCCCTCCGTTATTGATCAGAACGTCTATGGTCCCGAACTTTTTGATTACTTGAGTAGGGACCTTTCCGAGCTTTTTATATTCCTGCAGATCTAAAGGAAGGATCATGCTGTTCGAGTCCGTCAGACCGTAATCTTTTCGAACTCTTTTCAGCTCCTTCTCTCTTCTGGAGGAAAGAACTAGTTTCGCTCCTCTTCTTGCTGCTTCTTTTACCAAGCATTCGCCGATCCCGGAAGAAGCTCCAGTGATCCAAACTACTTTGTCCTTAAAAAAATCTGACATGTCAGTCTCCAATATTAGAAATTGAACCGTATTCTATTTCCCGGAAAATCTTACCAATTCAAGAGCCAAGGGATCAGCCCGAGGATAAAAACTCCCTCGCCCAAGATTCTGTATTTGGAGGAATCTTGGAATTTATCCGCATAACGTAATATCCAGCCCGGGACTGCGCAGAGTAAGGCGACCACTAAGGCAGAGGTGATCGAACCTCCCGGCGCAAGCTTTCGTATTCCGGCGGCCAATACTAATGCGACTAAGAATCCAAGCAAGGACAATCGTAATACCCATTCTCTGGCAAGCTTGGGAGAAAGAGCCCCTAATAAGTAGACCTGACCTTCCTTAGCGTCTAACTCTGCTTCCATTAGAGAATTCATAATCAGATTTAAGATGGTTCCTAAGAAGAATAGGAAGAGAAGAATGGGGACCGTCCAAGAACGAAATCCTACGATTAGAAGAGGGCCGAACCAAACTCCCAAGGTATAGATCAGAGCTACGGAGAATTCTTTTCCGAAGCGGACCTTCCCCCAACGAGCTAAACCTAGATGCAGAAAAGCTAATATAGAGAGTAGTACTCCTCCCAACAATACGATCTCTCTTAAGAGTAAGAAGGCAAGTACCAAGGAGACGACTGCGGCAATCCCGCAGAGAAGGCTTAGGATCCTAAAATGGTCGTAGTGAAATTTGTGACGAGGATTCACCGAATTTGCGCCTACCTTCTTTCCATCCAAGAGATGGTCCAAAGTGTAGATTACCCAAACGCTTAAGGGAAGAAGAAGCCACCATGCGGTTTTCATACGAGCGCCGGTGACTGCAGTCGCCAATGCTCCTGAGCCGAGCACTCCTAAGCAAATATCCAGACTAAGAACGTGGATATAGAACCAAACCCTGTTTTCGAAGAAATGGAGCATACGTTTACTTTACGACAAAATCTGTAGGTTAGATTAGCTTCCCTTTGCTTTTATTTTGGAAGTTTCCGGAGATACGATACCGATTCCCTCCGATTTGAATTTAGAGTGCAAGGATTTTATGAAGAAGGATCTAATTTGCTGAGAATGTTTTATATCTTGGACCGAGATATTCACCGCCAAATCCATATTAGTCGATCCTAAAGATTTATAAATGAGATTCACTTGAGATCCAAATTCTTTCTTTGGATAAATTTGATCGGAAGCTTGTCTTGCGGAATCCAAGACCACTTCTTCTAATTTCGGCGTTTCAATCCTCGGATCCACACTGAACTCTATCGTAATCCAAAGCCCCGAATTAGGAAGACTATAATTTGTAAATGTTGTCTTGGACATCTTTGCATTAGGAATGATGATCGTGCTTCCGTTTCCTTTCTTGAGAGAAGTAGTTCTCCAGTTGATATCTTCTACCAGACCTTCTTCTCCTGTTTCTAACGAAATATAATCTCCTACCGAGACCTTCTTTCCTAAGAGAACTCCTAAGCCTGCGAATAAACTGGATAATGTTTCCTGTAGTCCTAAGGCAAACGCAAGACCACCGACGCCCAATGCAGTTAATGCTGGGGTCACCGATATTCCCAACGTTTGAAGAGCGACTAATGCTCCAGTGGAAAAGATCAGCATCCGAACTATATTGTTTAAAATAGACGCGGATGGAAGAAGTCCCTCTGTCTTAGTTGAATAGAGTGCAAATGCTCCCGATCCCACTCTAGCTAAAGACACTGTGAAGATCAGAATAGAGAATACCTTCAGATAGAGTGAAAAGTTTTCCTTCGTATCCGGTCCTAGTGGAACGACTCGCAGAGCTGTATATAAACCGAATATTAAAAACAAGAGTCTCACAAAGGAAAGAAGGGCCAGATACAAAGGATGTTCGGTATCTAAAGCATCTTTCGTAAGAGATCTGGCCAAACGAGGGACGATGAAACCACCGAAGAGATAACCCAGAAGTATTCCGGACGCGACGGATGCGAGTCCGAGTATCCAATGAGATTCTAAAATCAATCTGAGTTCGCTCATGGACTCCAAATTAAGATTTAGGAATTCGATGAAAAGAAAAAATGATGCGACCTGAATTATGTGTCAAACCCGCGGCAAGATCAGAAAAGAACTCTGCAGGTTGCGGGAGGAAAAATGGATTTTGTAATGACAAACTAGACTGTTTTAGGAGACTCCTATCCCCATGGACGAGGAGCCTTCTCCGAATCAGATTTTAGAAGTTCCTTTGACGAACTCCATGTCGGTCTACGCCAAGAGGCTTACTCCTTTTGTAGGAGTTCCTACGCTGCTCTTGGAGGAAATTCATACCCGAGGGATCCAAGAAGTAATTTTTTGGGGAACTAAATCCGAAGCAGCTGGATGGAAATCGGAGCCCGCCTTCGTGGATTTGGTGAAAAAACTCCAAGAAGCCAGGATCCATCTCTCCACGATGGATGGAGCGAAATTCAGATCTTCATTCGACTCCACAAGAAAGCTAAAGAGATTTCTGAGTTCGTATACGAATTCCGTAATGCTATGTTATTCGGAGAACGAAGAAGCTGGTCTTTTAAAATTACTGCAAGAAAGCTTTAAGAAAGAAGAGCCCAAGCCGTACGTTCCTTATTCTCCGGATCTCTCTTCTTCTAAAAAAGAGCCTAAACAAGAGAGTCCTAAAAATCATCCGGAAGATTTCAAGGCTTCTCCAATCACAATCCGAGTAAAACTTCTCGCAATCGTAAGTGCAATCGTAGTGGTGAGTATGGGCCTCGTCATCGGGCTCGCAACCAATCTATTCCGGAATTATTCCGTCTCCTTGATCCAAGAATACAACTTGAGTTTGGCGAGACTTACAGGGCTACAAGTAGGGATCCGGATCAAAGAGTTGTCCTCTAAGTCCGAAGAATTCTTGGATAAGTCTAGAGATCCTGTGTCAGAAGGATCCGATCTGAAGAAAATAAATCTTCCGACTTACCTTTCCTCTTACTTGCAGTCTCAACCTAAGATACTCGCTTGGGGAAAATACGAAAAAGGAAATTCTATAGTTTTCTATAACCCTAGGTTTATTCGAGACTTAAAGAAAGAAGAAGAAGAGGTCAGAAAGTCTTGGGCCTCTATACCTAAAGAAGAAAAGGAAAAATTCTTCTCCTCCGAATTCGAGTCCTTGCAGCTCAAGAATATCAGTTACCGATTCGGATTTCCTGTGGTATTATTCACAGAAACGAGTAAAACAAATAAGACCTTGGGATTCTTTTTGATCTCTCCTCATGATCTTTGGGAATCCGCTCGTTCTGCATTGCAGACGGAATTGTTTGCGATCTGGGTAGTAGATTCTCAGGGAAGGCTTGTCGCTCATACGGATGAAAACGAGACTCTCTCGGCAAAGGATTATTCCAAGAACCCTTTAGTGCAATTTCTATTGCGAAACCCTGCAGACAACGGTTCCCAAACGTCCGTGTTTGAAGGAAAGGAAACTCTAGGCTCCTTCCAACAGTTGGAGGATGGAAATCTTGCAGTCGTATCTTCGATAGAAGCGGATAAGGCCTTTGAAGCGGTGTATAAGATTAGAAGGCAGAATTTTTACATTCTTGTCTCCGTCCTGAGTGTGGCCTTTCTTGTAGTGTTTCTATTTTCTAGAACGTTAACCGTTCCTTTGATCAATCTCTTAAGTGCCACTAGGCAGTTAGAAAGAGGAAATTATAAGGTAGGAATCAAGCCTGTCACTCGAGATGAGGTAGGGGTTCTAACCAATTCCTTCTTAAAAATGGCTCACGGATTAGAAGAAAGAGAAAAGATCAAAGATACATTCGGTAAATTCGTAAACAAAGAAATCGCCGAAAGAGCCTTGGCCGGAGATATGCCCTTGGGAGGAGTCACTAAGGATATCACAGTCTTCTTCTCCGATTTGAGAAACTTTACCGGAATGTCCGAGAAATTGAAACCTAGCGAGGTAGTGGATTTCTTAAACGCTTATTTCACCGAGATGGTGGAATGCATTTATTTAACGGAAGGTATCGTAGATAAATTCATCGGGGACGCGATCATGGCGCATTGGGGTGCTCTGTATTCAGGAGGACATGATGCAAGGAATGCAGTGAATTCTGCTCTTCTCATGAGAAACGCCCTCTTAGAATTCAATCGGGTAGGAATAGAAATAGGAAGGCCCCAGGCAAGATTCGGATGCGGAATCAATACAGGTCCTGTGGTTGTGGGACAAATTGGATCCGAAAAAAAACTGGAATTCACTGTGATCGGAGATGCAGTCAACCTTGCTTCTAGGATAGAATATCTTACTAAAGAATTTGGGACGGATATATTGATTTCGGAATCTTCTTATGAGCAAGTAAAGGATCATTACAGATTCGAGAACCTTCCTCCTGTTTGGATCCGGGGAAAAGAAAAACCGCAACAGCTCTATGCGGTATTAGGTTGGTTGGAAGATCCGGATTGTCCTACAAGCCTTGCCGAAGTCCGCAGAATTTGCGGGATCGCAGAACCGGAAGCTCCTTCCAAGTCGATTGCACATTAGAAAAATAGAATGGATTGGAGAGTTTACAAACGAGAATGGCAGGTGGGAACGGCGTGCATCGTCGTGCTCTTCTTCTCCTTGTACTTATTGTATTATGAATCCAGGGCAGGTGGTGGAAGCGGAAAGGAAATCATGGGAACTGTTTCCTTTCGATATAAGACCGCACAAAGAAAATTTCCGGACAGAATGCTTTGGGAAGATGTTGAGCAGGGAATGCCGGTTTATGACAGGGATTCTATTAGAACCGACGAGGCCTCGGAAGCGATCGTATTCTTAAAATCAGGTACCAAGATTGAATTGGATCCTCAGTCCATGGTAGTCTTACAACTTAAAGAGAGTAAGGAAAACCTGGATCTGAATGAAGGAAATATTCTAGTAGAAAGCGGTAAGAAGGTACTATCCGTTATCGCAGGAACCGTGGGTTTGAACGCCGGATCCGATTCCAAATTCCAAGTCACTCGAGATCAGAATGGAACCAGAGTGAATGTGGAAAGAGGAGAAGTAGAGTGGAACGAAGATGGTACCGTTAAACAAGTATTAGGCGAGAGGGATGTTGCGCTCAATGCGCATAAGATACCTGCAAATTGGAATCTAATCTCTCCTGAGGATTCTAGTAGATATTTTCCAAAAGAGCCGGAACAGCTTATAGATTTTCGTTGGGAAGGAGGAGAGGACGGTATCTTGGAAATTTCTGCCAAGAGAGATTTTTCCGGTCCGATCACTAAGAGAGCTATCAGAGAAATGCAATACAAGCAAAAGTTCCATGAGGGAATATTCTTCTGGAGGATCAATTCTAAAGATGGAAAGAAGATCTCCGAAGTTAGAAAGTTCAGAGTGCTTCCAAATTTTCCAGTAGAGTTACAATATCCTAAGAGAGATCTCATGCAGGAAGATAGAACCGTTTCCTTCGCTTGGGTAAAACAAAAGATTGCAAGCGGATACAAATTGCAGATCTCCACAGATCCAAATTTTGGTTCTGTGTCAGAGACGCAATTGTTCCGGACGAATTTTTCCCTTACTCTTTCACCAGGCACCTATTACTGGAGAATTCAATCCTATACGAATCTACCTGGAACGGAAACATTCTCGGAGGTGAGAAAATTTTCCATCTCGGTCGCTCAAGAGCAGATTGCAACCGCGAAGACGGAAACACCAAACGCTTCGACTACGGAGTCGCAAAATAATCCTGATTTAGTTCTGGAATATCCGAAAAACGGCACTTTGGTGGACATGACAGGAAAAGAAGGTATCTCTTTTCGCTGGAAAATTTCCGCCAAACGGAAGCAAACCGAGTGGAAATTTCGTCTTTTATTTAGGAAGGGATCTTCCGACGAATTAATCTACGAAAAGAAAACAAAGGGCGACCGATTGTATTTTAGAGATTTGGAAAAATTGGATGTAGGAACCTTTCATTGGGTGGTAGAATCAGACTTAGAGCCCAATTTAAAATCGGAAGCGGATTTTAGAATACAACTTAGGGAAGATCTGGCTGCGCCTGAAACTAAGGCCAGCGGCGCTCGCCCTTAAGGAGAGATCATGTCCCGTTTCTACGGTCGAATTCCTTATATATTATTTTATTTTAATGTACTATTCCTTTCCGTCGGCGGAAGTGTTTTCGCAGAAGGCAAAAGCTTTATTTACTATATCGAATGGACCGAAGTGAAGGGGAGTCGAGGTTATGTGGTCGAAGTACGTAAGTCAGAACCTCCCCAAGACCTCGTAGTAGAAAAGAAGGTCACAGAGAACGAAATAGAATTCAGTTTAGAAGCGGGAGTTTACGAGTATCGGATTGCTGCTTTGAATCGATTCGGTAAACCTTCCTCTTATACAGTCTGGACGAACTTTAAAGTAGAGCAGGATAGACCTAAGGCAGTCGCACTTGCGGAGAAGGAAGAAGCAGCTAAGATCTCTAAGCAAACTTCTCAATATGTTTGGATTCCCGGAACGGGTTATTATTCTAAGGGGGATCGTAGGACTGCTTACGGGATCTGGGCAGGTTTTTTTGCCCTAGCCTACCTTGGAAATTCGGAAAGAGTGGCGGGGAATCAACTTGCCTCTAAGTCCTTGAATGATCCCAAGATGATCGGCATACTTGCATTCAATCTTCCCACCCAGGCGACTGTTTATCTCTGGCAATCTAGAGAAAAGGACAAGCATCAGTATGATATCCACCAGCAGAACCAGGTTATGTTGGGTGGACTCGCAATCATAGGCGTAGCTATTTCTCTATGGCTGGAAAATAAACTGCCTCAGGGAGATACAGTGCAAGTCAAGGTCCGGCCGGATATCATGGGACTCGGGAACGGCTCCATGTTCACAGGACTTTCTCAAAGCAGATGGGATCTGCAATACTCTAGGAGTTTTTGAGGAGGTCTTATGAGATATCGTAAATTTTCTTCAACTCTAATTCTTTGCATTAGTCTGCTCTTCGGCTCTTGCTCCATTCCGTTTCCTGGTTCAGATGAAGTTATACTTCTGGGGCTGGTTGGAAAGATGCGCTATGTTTTCGTAACAACCGCAACATACGATGGCGCGTTAGGCGGAATTGGCGGAGCGGATGCAAAATGCGCTGCTTCTAAAGCTACGGATGCTCCTACACTTCCTGGGATCGGGATTGAATATGCTGCATTGATACAAGGCCCAGGTCGAGTTCCGGGAGGATTCGGTTGGCCCTTGCTTGGAAATACGAAGTATTACACAAATACACCCGCAACGAATACTCTGGTGTTCCACACAAGCGGAGCTGCCACCCCAGTATTTCCAATGGACAGTGGTTCAGGGATCCCTGGTTCGGGAACGTATTGGACTGGAATGGATGGCACTCTCAGTTCCACTGGAGGTGGAAATTGCGCCGGTTGGACAAGCGGGCTATTTACTGATCCTAGCGGAGGGGATTACGGAGTCACAGGCGATCCCACGATTGGTGCATTCAATCAGGGATTCTCAAATACCTGCGATACTACTTTGAATCTTCTTTGTGTAAGAAATTAACTCTCTACGATCCCGGCGCGGATAGCGTAGACTACTAAATCGGCTACCTTATGTAGATCCAACTTCTTCATGATATTTGCTCGGTGCACTTTTACGGTAGCAGGGGAAATATGCAGAAGTTTTCCGATCTTCTCGTTGGAATTTCCTTCGGAGATAAGCTTTAGGATCTGTCTCTCTCTATCGGAAAGCACAGAGAAAACAGAAGGACCGTCTTCCGGTTCTCCATTCTTCTTCTTGCCAATTCCGGAAAGTACTCTCGTAGCAATTCTAGGGCTAAGATAGGTTTCCTTTCTACGAACCGCATCGATGGCTCTGAGTAGATCTTCTCCTGCATCGTCCTTTAGGACATAGCCGTTGATTCCCAGATCCACGAGCTTTTGGATATATTCCTCATTATCATGTCTGGAAAGAATGATGACCTGAACTTTCGGATAATAGCGCTTCACACCTTTGACCAGATCTATTCCGCTTACGCCAGGCATAGAAATATCAGTGATCAAAATATCAGGCTCTAATTTACCGATCTCGTCTAATGCTTGTTCTGCGTTTCCGTTCTCGCCTATGATCTGCAGATCGCTTTGGCCGGAGATGATTAATCTCAGACCTTCCCTTAAAATTGCGTGATCATCTACTAGATAGAGTTTGCAAACAGTTGCGTTCATACATTCTCCTTGGAACGTTTCTTCAGAGGGATCCTAAGCACATACTTGGTGCCTTTACCGGGTTCCGTTTCCAAAAACAGAGTTCCATTTAGGTCCTCCGTTCTTCTACGGATGTTTTCCAGGCCGTATCCGGTTGATTTTATTCTGGCTTCTTTTTCTTTAAATCCTTTTCCGTTATCTTTGGCGGAAACAATCAAAGTATCTTTCTCGGAATAAATCCGCAGCTCGACTTTGTTTGCCTGGGAATGCTTCAGAATATTCGCGCAGATTTCCTGAAGGATCCTAAAGACTTGGTTTTGGATTTCCTGTGGAAGTTTTTCGGGAACTTTGAATTCAGACTTCACTTTTATTTTTTGTAAAGGAAAGATCTGGTTCGCGAGAGAACTGAGAGCAGCCTCCAAACCGAGTTCTTTCAATGAAGAAGGTTGCAAATTTGTGTAAATTTCCCTTAGTTCTTGGCTGGCTCTATCAATGAGCCCGAGGCCGGAGGAGAAGGATTCAGGATGTTCCTTCTCCGATTTTTGATGAGCTTGAAAATGTAATTTAGCAGCCAGGATCAATTGTCCTACACCGTCGTGAAGTTCTCTGGCAAGTCTTGATCTTTCTTCTTCCTGAGAGGCAAGCACTTGGGTATGCAGAGTTGCGATCTTCTTTTCCAGCTTTTTATTCTCGGTGATGTCCTTCATGATCATTCCCAAATTATCTTGGACACGAAAGATGGAATAACCGTAGAATTTCTTTTCTTTCTTAAACTCCTGGTTCTGGAGTTTGGTCTTGCGAGCCTTGTGGAGATTCTCTCTTAGATTCGCTTCTTCTTTGGAATCCAGTTTTAATAGGGTGAATAGATTCTTGCCGACTGGGCTTTGGAAGCGAAGACGGAATTCTTTCTTAAAGGAGGCGTTTGCGAATAATACGATATTGTTCTCGTCCAAGGCTACAATTGGGGAGATCTCTTCGACGAGAGAGAGGAAATACATCGAGGCTTTGTCTTTTTCCGAATACGAGCCTCTCAGTTTATTGTCTTTTCGTTTGAGTAGTCCGCTAGACACCTTATGATCAAGACTACATTTCTACTCATGTTCCGAAAAGGAAAAAAACCCCTTCCCCCGGCCGAATGGGGGAAGGGTGAGGTTGCTTTTACTCTTTCAGGAGTCCCAAATTAGGGCGTAGATGGAAAAACCTCCGAAGTTATCGGATTGCGGAACCAGTCTGTGTCTACGGTTCCGAGAGATTGATACCAAGGCTGGAATTGAGTATAGGACTTGCGAATGTCGGTCGCCTCATAAGGCCATTGGAAATTGCCTGGGACGAGTAGATACCAAGGGAATCCGGTGGCATCTCTATAGATATCCTTGCCGTTTGCGTCGAAGTATTTGCCTGCCGCATGGATATCCTTACCGGTATTGATCACACTTAGATATGTATCATACGGAGCCGAGCCAAGGATCAGTTTCGAAATAGGGCTCGCTAGGATAACTTCTAGTTTTGCAGTCTTACCCTTAACAAAAGTGGTATTCGATCTGGATGCGTTAGAAGAAGGAATGGTTGTAGAACTATTTCCCAATACTTGCAGATCAGTCATCGTAGGACCGACGCCGCTCAGATTTTCTTCCACAGTGGTTCCATCAAATCCGATATGGATGAGTGAATAGGAAGTAACACTAGCTCCTGGGATCCCGAAGTGAAGAGTGTGGTTATAGCCGGCTCCCTTCGCTACGTGAGTGAAGTATCCTCGGATCCGCGCTACCTCGCCTGCAGCATTCAAATCTTCTTCAAAATAAGAACGGACTACATAGTCGTTGAAGTCGGCGTCGCCTTGTTTAGGGAATAAGTCTTCGAATGAGATCGTATAATAATCTTCGGCGGGAATACGAATGGTGCTCGCACGACTTGGATCCAAAGGATATAGATCTTCCGAGTCAGGAACTCCGTCTCCGTCAGAGTCTACGATTTGTGTCACATTCGCAGTGAAGCTGATAGAGATCCTTCTACTGATAGAAGTCACACTGACTATATTGATATCAGCGTCGTAGAATTTTCCATACGCTTCTACTTGGAGATGGACGGTGTTCGTATCTCCATCGATCGTAAAACTTCCTGTGACCTCTCCACTTGTATTGGAGTAAGCCTTAAATACCGATTTATTATTAGCCGCGCCAGGTGTGGCAGAAGGGACTGTGACCTGCACCATGCTTCCGTCCACGGGAGCAACCGGATCTAACACCTGTATGTTGACAGTAATTGTCCGAGTCGTATCGAAAACAAAATCTACCGGAGTAGTTTCGTCGTTAATGTCCACTCCGAAGTCCGTTGTTCCGGTCGGGGCCGTCACTGCGGTTGATCCCGAGGCAAGGCTCATAAGCCATGCGTAGTTCGGATCACTCGAAGAGGAGCAATAAGAGAAGAAGGTAACGCCAAGAGCGAGTAACAAGCTGGAAAGGATTTTCTTTGTTTGGTTCATATAAGCACCGTACGGTGACTTGATTATGACCAGAGATCCCATGAATAGGCAATACGCCCGAAGGTGTAGATTACTACAACCTTCGGTTAGGTATATTTTTGATTGTTTGTGAGGTAAAAACTGTTAATTGCCCGTAGCAGGGCGAATTACACAGTCGCTTGGAAACTCTCTAAAGCCTTGGTTCGGAAGGAATGAAAATCGCCCGAAGAGAAAAATTTACAGAACTTCAAGACTTCGTCAGGAATTTCAGAATACTTAGCTTCTTCGTTATTGATCTTGATCATCATATCTCCGAGATAGATCGGATAGATAATATCTCTGTACTGCTCGTCTGCAAGTTGAGGTCTATGATGGTATTCCATTGCTCTGGAATAAAGTTCAGGGAAGTTCCATTTCTCTGCGATCAATGCACCGATCTTAGTATGAGTAATTCCGAATGCAGCTTCTTCCATAGAGATAGAAGAAGCGATTTCCTTGGACGCAGAATAGGATTGGATCTTATTCATACGATTCTCTTCCAAAGAAAGAAGAATGATCTCGCCTATATCATGAAGAAGGGCCGCAGACATCAGATTACTCATCACGTCCTTAGGCATGGTCAACTTCTGAGCGATCAGTTTGCAATAGTATGCGCATTGGTTGGACTTTTCCCAGATTGTCAAGAAGGCTGGGAACTTGTTCTCCAGGATCTGCTTGGTTCCAAGAGAATATAATAAAACTTGCAACTCTTTCAGACCGATGAGCTGGATCGCTCTGTCCAAAGATTCCACCTTTCCACCTCTGCGGAAGGCTGCCGAGTTGGATAATTTCAGGATGTTTGCAGAAAGCGCCACGTCCTTTTTTACCATCTCTGCGATCTGACCGATGCTGGAGTTCGGTTTGTCGATCGCTAGTTGTATATCCTGAATCGCCTTAGGGAAGGTAGGAAGCTGATCGACTTCCTTGATGATCTCTTCTGCCTTTTGGATCTGAATATTTTCTTTTTGGATCTGGATCGGGATATCTATAATTACGGAAGTGTTATTGCCCTGACTTTCAATTCGATAAGAACTCGCACCGAGTCCGTCGTTCTTGAGCATCATGAGAGTCATGATGAGTCCGAGACCCGCGCCTTCGGTTTCGTCCCCTTCTTCCATGAAGGCTTCGGCTAGATCGTTGTAGGTTTTTGCCTTTTCGATCCTCTGGTTGATCCGAGTCACTTCTTCGGGACTGAGTTTTACATTGTTCATGACCCGGATGCGGATCGTATCCTTGTTATGAATGAAGGAAACCAGAACCACATAATTATTCTTAAAGAGTAGGTCCTCGTATTTTTCCTTATTGTCCAGGTATGTTTTTTTAAAGCCGGTGATCTTGCTGCGATATTCGCTCGGATTTTGGATATCCGCCTGCAATTCCCTGAAATAGATGCGCTTGATATTCGCCTTTATCGTGTTAGTGATCGTTTCTTTGAGAGCCGCAAGAACTGAATCCCGAACAAAAATGATATCCAAATGAAGAAGATAGCGGTCCAGAGTCTTTGCGAGAATATTGTCCACATTCTCCGTAAGATTGAAAAATTTAAAATGGAACGGAAGATTTTCCGTGATCGGCTGGTTCAGATCCTTTAGATTACTGAATAAACCGAGATCTTTGTGATGGAAAAGTTCTAGGGTTTTCCCTTGGCTCATACTATATAACTCTGAAAAACGTTAGCGGTCTATGTCAAGAAATTGCTCCGACTTCTTCGTTAAAAATAAGTCGTTACTAAGCGAATTATACGGATCAAAGAGACAAAAAAAAACCGAAAGGCTTATTTATCCGTAAGAACCTGTAAGAAAAAATTTCATACTCGCGTCGAGAAAAGGCTAACCCTTATGGATTAGTTTATCCCTTGTTTAAGTGTAAATTTTCTTTATATAACGGGTTGGAGAAAAACCAAAATGGTTTGAGCCTCGGACTTTTTTTGGAAAAAGTTACGGAATGATCATTCAATAAAAAGGTTGCAGCAAAATCCTAAATCCTATGGAATAATACCCTGGTTCCCGACTCGTCCCGGACTCCGGAAGAAATCGTTCGAACTTAGGAGATATTGATCCAATGTCCAGTACAGCTACCCAATCCACCGCGACAGCTCCCACTTCTGCCGGAGTGACCGCGTTCCCTTCTGCTAATCCAAAAGAAATGCAGAGAGTATTCGATGTTCAAAAGCGCCATTTTCATCAGGTGTTAAAAGTTTCTAAGGCAAATGATAGAATCAAACTCTTGAAGAAACTTCTCGCATCTGTCGAAAGATTGACTCCGGAGATCAAGGCCGCCTTGCAAAAGGATTTCAGAAAGGCTCCTCATGAAACTGATCTTACCGAGATCATGCCTTCCGTTGCGGAATTGAAAGACGCGATCCGCCACTTAAAAAGTTGGATGAAACCTGAGAGAGTAAAAACTCCAGTTTCACTTTTCGGAGCGACTAGCACTGTAGTATACGAGCCGAAGGGAGTGACTCTGATCATTGCTCCTTGGAACTATCCTTTCTATCTTGCGATTGCTCCTTTGACTGCGGCTATCGCTGCGGGAAATACCGCGATCATCAAGCCTTCCGAGTTTACTCCTGAGACTTCTAAGCTTCTTTCCAAGTTAGTGAAAGAAACCTTCCAAGAAGGAGAAGTTGCCGTATTCGAAGGAGATCATACTGTTTCTACCGCTCTGATGGAGTTACCTTTCGATCATATTTTCTTCACAGGAAGTACTCATGTAGGTAAGATTGTGATGGCTGCTGCCGCTAAGAATCTTTCTACAGTGACCTTGGAGCTGGGAGGAAAATCTCCTGCTATCGTAGTTCCTGGAGCGAATCTCAAGAAGGCTGCTAAGAAATTGGTTTGGGGAAAAATCATGAACGCAGGCCAGACCTGTGTTGCTCCTGACTATCTTCTCTTGCCAGAAGGAAAGACCGAAGAATTCGTGAAGCATGCTAAGGACGCAGTTAAGTCTTATTATGGAGATTCTGCTGCAGATATAAAAAGCAATAAGGACTTCTGCCGTTTAGTGAACCAAAGAAATTTCCAGAGAGTCTCCGGATACATTCACGAAGCAGTTGAAAAGGGCGGTAAGATCGTAATGGGGGGAGAAACAGATTCTTCTGAGAATTATATCGAGCCTACTCTCATCGCAAACATTCCTGATAATGCAAGGATCATGGAAGATGAAATCTTTGGACCTGTTATGCCGATTCTTACCTATAAGAATCTGGATGAAGCAGTCGAAAAAGTTCTCTCTAAACCGAAACCACTCGCGCTCTATGTTTTCGGAAGCGATTCTAAAGCCATCAATAAGGTTTTGAAAGAAACTTCTTCCGGCGGTGCAGCAGTGAACGATGTGATCATTCATCTTGCAAACCCGAATCTTCCTTTTGGAGGGATCAATCACTCCGGCCACGGAAGTTATCATGGTTGGTGGGGATTCAAGACATTCTCTCATGAGAAGTCGGTATTTAAACAAGCCGCTTTCTCTTCGATAGAAATGCTCTATCCTCCTTATACAGGATTCGTGGATAGAATGATCCAATTGACTAAGAAGTTCTTCGTTTAATCAGAAGTTTCTTAGAAATAGAGGAGCCCTTTCTCGGAGTCGAGAGAGGGCTTTTTTATGCGACAGCAGAAAGCTTGGTAAGAATGGAACTAATTCAGGCGATGAGATCTTTTTCGAATCAAAGAGGGATCAGCTTTGCAACGAGTTCGCTTACCTCTTGCTCGGAGTAGATCCCATAACCGTCTACTAGGGTCCCTTTCTCTTTGAATGTATCCGAGGAAATTGCGTAGACAATGGCTTCGTCTGCAGGGTCCGTATCGCCTTCGAATCGATAAAACCGATCTACTTTAAATTCGGAAGTGCTGACGTATATTCTACATTCTTTGTTATTCTTATTCCAATGCAAATTATAATCTTCTGAATAGCCTTCCGCCTTTAAGCTGTTTACTGCGTCCGTTACTGTTTCAAAAGAATGGCTTGAGTCTTTCATTGTTTACCTGTGGTTAGCTTTGATTCTAGAGAATCCAAAGATGAATTCAAGGGAAAAGTGTAGAAGCACCTAAAAAGAAGTAAGCGATACTTAGCAAAATGCAAACTGGTGAATAGAGATAGTCATCGTTCTTTGCAAATCGAGTCGATCGTATCTTCTTAAAAAAACCTACGAGTTTAAAATCCCCGATGGCTCTTCCGAAAAATAGGAGAGAGATCCCGAAGGCAAACCACCTGCTATTCGAATTTTCGAGAGAAAGGAATCCGCCCGACCAGAATGCCACCATTCCGAAACAGAAAAGAGCCAGAGCAACTAAAAGAGTTAAGCTCCTGCTGGGAGTAAATGCGGGCTTGCCGCCGATTTCAGGAATTGCGGAGAAGTATCCGATCCTTCCCCCGAACGCCCAGAAAATATGAAGTGAGGAGAGAAAGAATAGAACGGAACCTGTAAGAACGCTGATCGTCTTGGTCCAGTCCAAATTCTTTCTCCTTAAAGCACGAATTCCAGCCCGAACTCATCCGTTCCGGGCCAGCATTAAGAAATCTTAAACTAATTTTTTTGCAGCGTTGATCACTGCTTCGTAGTTCGGCTCACTTGCAATTTCCGGAACAAGCTCAGTATATTGGATCACATCGTCTTTATCCAATACGAATACTGCTCTTGCGGAGAGGCCTTTTAATCCACCGTCGGCGATATGGGTTCCATACGCTTTGGAAAAGGAAAAGTCCCTGAATTGTGAGAGAGTGATCAGGTTTGGAGAATCCAATCCTTCCATAGTGCAGAAACGATTCATCGCGAAAGGAAGATCTCCCGAGATGACTAACGTTACGATCCCATTGTCGAGCTTGGCCGCTCTTTCATGGAATTTTTTGGTTTCCATTGCGCAGACGGATGTGTCTAGGCTTGGGACTCCGACTAGGATCTTGACTTTTCCACTATAATCCTTTAATGATTTCGAGCTTAGATCTTTTCCGATTCCTGAGAAGTCCGGTGCCTTTGCACCAACTTCTAATAATTTTCCTTCCAGTTGGACTGGACTTCCTTTTAGAGTAACGCTTGCCATTTTGTTTTCCTTAGCATGGGGATGATACGTTCAAATCGGATTTGGGCAACGAAAATCCGTTTCTTAAGGAAGCTTTTTTGGTGGAGAGTTATAACTAAAAAAATTCTTGCAAATTTTGAATATAGTATTGTGAATATGTTTAGCGGGAAACCGCAAGTTATACCTACATAATGAAGAACTTAGGTCTACAGTCTAATCTCACCCTTTGGGTCGTCCTCTGGATGGTGGTAGTGGTCACGCTACCGAGGTCAGGCTTTACGCCCTAAGGAACTTTCGTAGGCAGCAATCCTCGAAAAGCCCCTCTTGGCGTAAAGCCGGGAGGGGCTTTTTTTATTTCTACACTGCATGAGGCAAAGAATGGAAACGATCACAAAGGAAGATAAGGCCTGGATTTACGAGAAGAAGGCTCCTCAAAACGGAGCGGAGCTAATCGTAACTTATTTGAAACGCAGGGCAATCCAAAATGTCTATGGGATTCCTGGCGGCGCCAATCTACCGTTATACGATGCTCTGCATGGAAGCGGTATCCGTCATATTCTTGCCAGACAGGAACAAGGCGGGGGATTTATGGCTCAAGGAGAGGCAAGGATCACAAAGAAAGCCTCGGTTTGTCTGGCTTCTTCTGGGCCAGGGGTTACAAACCTAATTACTGCCGTTGCGGATGCAAAATCAGATTCTATTCCGTTAGTCGCTATTACAGGGCAGGTGCCTCTCTCCCTGATTGGAACGGATGCATTCCAAGAAATCGATACATACGGCTTATCTTTACCTATTACTAAAAAGAATTATCTAGTGCGTTCTATTGCGGAGTTAATCCATGTACTGCCGGAAGCATTTAAAATTGCGGAAGGAGGGAGACCAGGACCTGTTTGGATTGATGTTCCTAAGGACATACAAGCTTCTCCTATTTCGATCTCTATGCCTCAAATCGAAGAGATTTGGAAAAGAGAAGAAGTAGGTGCTCCCAAAATGGATCCTTTCATTTCGGAGGCAGACATTTCTAAATTCTTCTCTTATTTAGAAAATTCTAAACAACCTGTTCTTTATATAGGAGGAGGAGTAAAGCAATCTAGCTCTGAAAGGCTTATCATGGAGCTTGCGGAAGCGCAGGACATCCCAGTTGTATCCACTTTGATGGGTTTGGATTCTTTTCCACAAACTCATTCTCTTTCTTTGGGAATGCTTGGAATGCACGGAGCTCCTTATACGAATATGCTTTTGGCAGAGGCCGATTTGCTTTTAGCTTTCGGTGTTCGATTCGACGATAGAGCCACTGGCAAACTGGATACTTTCTGTCCGAATGCTAAGGTAATACATGTAGATATAGACTATAAGGAGATTGGAAAATTAAGAAAACCTGATTTTGGTTTTTGCGCCGATCTGAAATTCTTTCTAGAAAGTTTAGGGAAGTTTCCTGAAAGAAGGAGAGCAGGCTGGCTGGAAAGGGTTCGTTCGTATAAGGATCGCTTTCCTTTGAGCCCTGTTTCTACTCAGGAAGGCTATTCTCCGGATTCTATCATCCGTACTTGTGCGGAATTTTTGGGTTCTAAAGCAATCGTAACGACGGATGTAGGCCAACATCAAATGTGGGTGGCTCAATATTATCCTTTCCAAGAGCAAGGAACCTTTTTGACTTCCGGAGGACTTGGAACAATGGGATTCGGATTGCCTTGCTCTATAGGGGCGGCCTTAGCGAGTCCTGACAGAACTGTCGCATGTTTTTCGGGCGATGGTTCTATCCTAATGAATATCCAAGAGTTGGATACTTTGAGTGAGCTGAAGGTAAATGTTAAAATTATAATATTCGATAATCGGAATCTAGGTCTTGTTCGACAGCAGCAGAATTTATTTTACGGTTCTAGATACAATGGGAGCGCTTATCCTTCCGAATCTAAGTTTTCTAAGATCGGAAGAGCATTCGGGATCCCTAGTTTGGATCTGGGAGAAGAAGGAAAAACCTTAGAAGATCTTAGGTCCTTTCTGACTGCGGATGGACCTGGGCTTGTGGTGATCCCGATCCATCCGGATCTGCAAGTTCTACCTATGGTTCCTCCGGGCAAAAGCAATTTGGAGATGCTCTTAGGTTGAAAGTCCAATCTAACAAGCGAGTATTTTTGATAGAACGTACCTCATTCTATATTCTGGATGGGGTGCTTCTCTATCTTTATAGGCTCGCTTTTTTATCTCTCGTTGATCAATTCGGTGGCGAGAGATTCATTTCTATTTGCGCTTCTTGGTGGCCCTCCCGGGCCTAAGTATATCTATATATTCCTTTTCTTTAATGTATTACCGGACTGATGGTCCGAGTTATAAGGAGGCAATATGTCTATAGAAGTGCAAAATTTAAGAAAAGAAGCACAATCTCTTTCCCCTAAACCGATTCTTAGATCCTTTCCCTTGAAAGAGGAGGATACTTTAGAATTCTTTCAAAAAATTTTAGAAGTATCGGATACTGCGGTTCTCCTGGAAAGTTTGGGGCCGGAGACGGATAATTCTAGATTTAGTTTTATTTCAGCATTTCCGAAACGGATCTTCTCCGCAAAAGAAGATCGATTGTATTCGGATGGAAAACAGATCGGAGCAGGAAATCCGTATGAACTTCTCTCTCAGATCTTCAGCCCTGTGGGAAGTTTTTTGGAATATACCGAAGCGGGAGGTGGAGGGTTATACGGTTATCTCTCTTACGAAGCTGCAAATGATATGGAGTCGAGCTTGGAGCTAAGAGAACATCCCGAGTTTTCTAAGTTTCAGTTCGCTTGGATGGAAGATGGGATACTGATCGATCGAAGGACTGGAGAGTCTAAATATTTCCATTACGGAACAGATCGCTATATCTTATTCGAAGAAGTTTATAGAAGCTACGCTTCGAAGAGCAGTCAATTCTTTGCTTCCGATTTGGGATTTTCCAAAACCAAAGATGAACATAGAGAGATGGTGCGTAAAGCCTTAGAAGAGATCAAGAGCGGAAATACTTTCCAATGCCAGATCGGTTTCAGAAAGACTTTTAGAATCGGAAACGGAGAAGAAAGTTCCGAACTCAAGAAAGGAGATCTGGAACTTTATAAAGCATTAAGAAAAGTGAATCCTTCTCCTTTCATGTTCTTTCTTTCCTTCTCGGACGAAGTTCATCTAGGAGCGAGTCCAGAACTTTTGTTTAGATTGAAGGATGGGCTTGCGGAAAGTTTTCCTCTGGCCGGCACAATCCGAAGAGGAAGCTCTCCTGAAGAAGACCAAAGACTTGCATTGCAACTTCTCTCGGATCCTAAGGAGATCGCAGAGCATAATATGCTTGTGGATCTGCATCGAAACGATTTAGGAAGGGTTTCTAAATTTGGAACGGTAAAGGTGAGAGATTCTTTTTCCTTAAAACGTTTCAGTCATGTGCAGCATCTCTCAACAGAAGTCTCCGGAATTTTGAGACCAGGAAAGGATATGTTTTCCGGACTGGCCGCTTCTTTTCCGACGGGAACCTTGAGTGGGGCTCCCAAGATCGAGTCTATGAAGATCATCCAGAGAATAGAGAATGATCCTCGAGGACCATACGGTGGAGCAGTGGGAAAATTCGGCTTCGATGGAAATTGTTCCTTCTGCATTCCGATCCGAAGTTACTTTAGAAAAAAAGAAGAGGGAGTGATCCGAGCTTCCGGTGGGATCGTGTTCGATTCCGATCCGGATTATGAATACGCGGAGATAGGCCACAAGTTAGGAGCTGTCCTGAGAGCAATGGAGGTTTTGAAATGAAGGTTTTACTCGTAGATCATCACGATTCATTCTCCTACAATCTATTCCAACTTGCGGGAGAGATTTTAGAAGAAGAGTTTCCGTTTCGATTCAAAATGGATGTGATCCGTCAGAATGAGGTGGACTTCTCTAAGATTGTAGATTCGAAGTACGATCGGATCATTCTTTCTCCAGGGCCAGGCACTCCTACTGAGCCAGAATACTTCGGTGGTTCTTTAAGAATCTTACAAGAGTTAGGTGGTAAAATCCCTATACTTGGAGTGTGTTTAGGAATGCAAGGAATGGGATACTTTGCTGGAGCTTCGATCAAGAAAGCGGATTATCCAATGCACGGAAAGATCTCGGAAATAGAGAACGATGGCCAGGGAATATTCGAAGACTTACCGAAACAGATCAAGGCCATGAGGTATCATTCCTTAATAGTAGAAGAAGAAAGTCTGCCGAAAGAATGGGAAAGGACCGCGTATGCGGGAAATGAGCTCATGGGTCTCAGGAACAGGGAAATGAAAATGGAAGGAATACAATTTCATCCGGAATCCTTTGCCACGGAGGGAGGACGAAGAATGCTTTCAAATTTCTTAATACAAGGATTAGGAAGCTAAGGAAGAAGGAAAATTTTTTAGGAACTCTCTTACCTTTTCGGCTAGATCTTCTATCCGAAAAGGTTTTCCTAAATAGTCATCTATACCGGCTTCTGAGCAAGCGAGTTTGTCTTCAGGACTATCGTGAGCGGTTGCAGCAACGATCCAAGGGATCTTGCGGGAGCTAGGCTTCTTCTTTAATATTCTAGCTGTTTCAATCCCGCTTAGTTCAGGCATTTGGATGTCTAGAAATAAGAGATCGACTTCCTGCTCTTCCCAAAATGCGAGAGCATCCAATCCGTTTGAGACCACAGAGGATCTCAATCCCAGTCTTTCGAGCATCTTTTGGATCAGCTTTTGGTTCACTGGATTGTCTTCTGCGATCAGGATCTTCAAGCTGGAGTAATCTGAAAAATCAAGATTCACCTTTGCATTGCTTTTAATTGGCTGAGCCTTTTCAACGGGAGTCTGCGCTCTTTCCAACTCGAAATCTAAAATAAAATTCGAACCGACTTTATATTCGCTTTCGACTCTGATATTCCAACCTAACTTCTCACAAATTCTTTTGCAAATAGCAAGTCCGAGTCCAGTTCCTCCATACTTCCGAGAAGAAGAAATATCTGCTTGGGAAAAGGCTTGGAATAATGCTGGAATTCTATGCGAATCGATCCCGATGCCTGTATCTCTCACGCTTAAGGAGAGGCCAATCTTTTGATCGGTCTCCGAAGAGATAGAGAGTTCTATTGTGATCCCTCCCTTCTCCGTAAACTTTAAAGAATTTGAAATTAGGTTGGAGAGCAGTTGTCTGATCCGTATCGGATCAGACAGAACGAATAAGGAGTTAGTAGCAGGAGGAAGGATTGTCTTAAACGCGAGTCCTTTCTTAAACGCTTCGTCCGAAGCGTCTATGCTTAGTTTTTCGATGAGAGATATGAGATCGAATTCCATGGAACTGAAATGCAAGGATCCGGATTCTGCCTTACTGAAATCAATCACATCATTGATGAGCCTGATCAGATGATCCGCACTATCCGTGAGAGAATCTAAATATTGATTCTGCACATTCGTGGTTTCCGTTTGTCGAAGAAGATCCACCATTCCCAAGATCCCGTGCACAGGAGTCCTGAATTCGTGATTCATATTTACGAAAAATTGTTCTTTAGCTTTTTCTAATTCGATCGCCGCAACCTGGAGTTGGATCAGCTTCTTAGACTTTTCCTCTAACTCCATATAAGAGATAACTGAGTTTGCCAGCGCTTGGAGTGCCTCTATTTGATGAGGTTCCAGATGATTCGGTTTATTATCGATTACACAAAGTGTTCCTATAGTGAATCCGTCCGGAGTGTTTAAGGGAGCTCCCGCATAGAAACGAATGAAAGGCGGACCGGTTACGAGAGGATTGGATTGAAATCGAGAGTCCTTGTCGGCATCTTCTATAATCAATAACTTGCGCTCGGAGAGAGCAAACTGGCAAAAAGAGATTTCCTTCTCTGTTTCGTCCACATCCAGACCGATCTTTGCTTTAAACCATTGTCTCTTAGAATCCAATAAGGAGATGAGTGCGATCGGTGTCCCACAAATAAGGGAAGCCGCCTTTACGATCTGGTCGTATTTTTCCTCAGCAGGAGTGTCTAGTATTTTATAACGCGCTAATGCCTGAACTCGTTCCGCTTCATTTGCGGCGAGAGAAGCGACTGCATGAGGGCGTTTGTTTTCCATATCGGCGTCTAGGATAAATTGACTAAAAGAACGGGCCTTATCCTCTTACTCGAAAGCAAAAACGCAAGGATTTAACGAAATAAGGGAGAGCTATTTCGGAATTATCCCTTAATGACTTGAAAGTTTCTGGCTCCGAGCACCTTTCCTTGGGAGAGGTTTTCCTGAAGTTTCCTAATATCTTTTCGGATCTTTTCTCCCGCCTTAGGATGGATCCAAGGAAAAAACAATCTGGCAAATCCGGATAATTCTAGCTGGCTCGTGAAAAGTATTTTTGTATCCGTATCTGAACCTTTCGGATCCGGATAGAAAGAAAATGTTTCCCTAAAGTTCAATAATCCATTCTTCAAATTCACCACGAATCGATTCGGATACTGAGATTCTAAGATCTTATATTCGGATTTAAATTTAAAGATCCAGAATTTTATCTTAACATAAAATTCTTCTTCCTTCTTTATCTTGGAAGAAGGGAAAACATTCTCCGACCAATCGGAAAGATGTTCTGGATCGGAAACATATTCGAACGCTCTGATCAGGGAAACAGGAACAGTAAATGCAATCGTAGTAGTCGCCATAGAATCTATTCTTGTTTTCGAAAAAGAATTTCCGAAAGAGAGCTTTCTAAAGTCCAATCTATATTGAGAGGAAATATGGGTTTTAGACGAATAACCGGAACAAGAATCGCCGAAAAAACTTTAGAGGGAGGAGGGTTTCCTGTAAGAAGACCATTTCCCGTGCCAGGCTTTTCTTACTGGGATCCTTTTTTATTACTAGATGAAATGGGTCCTGTAATTTATGAACCGGGAAAAGCGATCGGAGCACCTGACCATCCTCACCGCGGTTTCGAAACCGTTACGTATCTTTTATCCGGAGAGATGGAACATAGAGATTCCTGGGGACACGCGGGAAAATTAAAAGAAGGCGGCATCCAATGGATGACTGCAGGAGCGGGGCTCGTACATTCCGAATTGCCTTCTGCAGATTTTCAATCCAGAGGCGGAAGAATGCACGGATTTCAGATCTGGGTAAACCTTCCTCGCGAGAAAAAACTTATTTCCCCGAGATATCAGGAAGTTGACTCCTCTGAATTGCCTACCATTGAGAAAGACGGGGCTTGGGCTCGAGTGATTGCAGGAGAACTTTGGGGAACCAAGGCAATTATTCAAACAGAGACTCCTATCGTATTCTTTCATTTGAAACTTTCTCCAGGAGCGTATGCAGAGGTTCCAGTCCCTGAGGGATACAATATTCTGGCTTATCCTTTTGTGGGTGGAGGAACAGTAATCGATCCTGAGAAAGAATGGGATCTAGAAGAAGGTGAGACCACGTATTACCAAGGGGGAGAAGGAATCATAGGCTTCCGTGCTCCTGAAAATTTTGCTTGGGAAATCTTGGTCTTAGGTGGACAGCCATTGAATGAGCCTGTGGCTCGTTATGGTCCTTTTGTGATGACCACTCCTCAAGAGATCCAACAAGCCTTCGAAGACTATTCGGACGGCAAGATGGGCACAATCTAACTGGATGACCAAACGACTCGTAGTGATTGGGGGAGGAGCCGCTGGATTCTTCGGAGCGATCCAAACCCGCATTCTATCTGAGAACAAGATAGAGGTCTCTCTCTACGAAAAGTCTCCTAATGTTCTCTCTAAGGTAAAGATTTCTGGCGGGGGAAGGTGCAACGTCACTCACTCTTGCTTTGAACCTGAGGAATTATCTAAAAGATATCCGAGAGGAGAAAAGGAATTAAGAAGAGCGTTCGAGATCTTCCAACCTAAGGATACGATCCGATTCTTCGAAACCAGGGGAGTTAAATTAAAGACGGAGTCGGACGGCAGAATGTTCCCCGTCACGGATGACTCAGAGAGCATCTTACAATGTTTGTTACAGGAAGCGAAACGATTAGGGATCAGGATTCGCACTAAGGCCCCAATCACAGGGATCTATACGAACGAAGACCCTTCTCGCAAGAAATTCAGAATCCAAACAGAAGAAGGCGAAGAAGATTTCGATTCAGTACTAGTCGCGAGCGGCTCTTCCCGAAAAGTCTGGGGTTGGCTGGAGAATATGGGACATACGATAGAATCTCCGGTGCCTTCTCTTTTTACGTTCGAAATACAGAATGATCTGTTGGATGGTTTTCAGGGCCTTTCCATATCCGACGCAGAGCTATCATTACAAAATTCTAAATTAAAACAAAGAGGTCCCGTATTATTCACTCATTGGGGATTGAGCGGGCCTGCAGTCCTAAAGCTTTCTGCCTGGGGCGCTAGATCTTTGTTCCAAACTGAATATAAGGAAAACTTAATTATAGATTGGATTCCCGATCTTTCTCGCCAGGACCTAAGGGATTTCCTTTTGAAAAAGAAGAAGGAAAATCCATCTCGTAAACCAGGAAGTTACTCCGAGTTCGATTTGCCTTCTCGATTTTGGGAAAGAGTTTGGGAGAAGGCACTCGGTTCCGACAAGAGATGGTCGGAAGTTTCTTCCAAAGAACTTCACGAAGTAGAAGAGACCTTAAAGAGAACCGTTTTAAAGATACAAGGTAAGGGAGTCTTTAAGGATGAATTCGTGACCTGCGGAGGAGTCAAACGCAAGGAAGTGGATTTCTCCAAGATGGAAAGTAAGATTGTGCCAGGATTGTATTTTGCCGGTGAGGTTTTGGATATAGACGGGATTACCGGCGGATTTAATTTTCAAAATGCCTGGACTACTTCTTATATAGCAGGCTCGTCTATTTCTAAAGAAACTAATTCCAACGTTCCGGATAAGAACTGAAACCTAAACGATTTCCGTCTGGATCCAGAAAATACTTAGTATAATCCGTTTCTTCTTTCAGAATATCCCCAAAATCTAATTCTATTTTCTTTCTTTCCTCGGGAGAAGAAGCCGAGAATACCAATGCGAACGGAGCCTTTTTGATCGGTTCCTTTTCTATCATGAGGCGAATGTTTCCTGCCAAGAACCAAGAAGATCTGAGTTCTCCGTCCTTAAAGAAATGATCCTTCTCGAAAACGAGTCCAGGGATCTTTTCGTAAAATTGTTTGAGTCTCTGCGGATCTTCGGTGGAGATCGCGATATGATGGATCATTCTATAACTATATCGGAATATTCAGGATGTCTTTTGAGATAGGTTTGAACATAAGAGCAGTTCGGAATGATCTTTTTGCCTGACTTGCGAGCCTCGCTTAAAGCCTTATCCGCTAATTGAGATGCGATTCCTTTTCCTCTGAACTCGCTAGGCACGAATGTATGATACAAGTCCCAGACATTAGCTCCGATCTCTCTGTACATAAGATGGGCCTCTCTTCCTTCTTCGATCAGAAAAAACTTTCTAGCGGAAGTATCGTGTTCGACTGAACTCATCTTTTGCCTCTTTAGATCCGACTCTCAACATTCTGGAAGAAAGAGTCGAATTTGATCCTGGTCCAACGAAAATTCATTGAGCTAAAAAAATCAAGCAAACCGAAGTTCCACCTGTGTTTTTCAGATCCAGTTCTGCCTTCAACTGGCTGCACAAAGAACGAATGATCATAAGACCTAGAGAATCGGAGGGCTCGGCTTTAGAAGAACCTACTCCGAACCATTCTTGGATAGAAGGCATTCCTACTCCGTCATCTTCTACAGTTAAATGGAGATGAGAACCTTTGATCTTCAGCTGGACCTTAATATTTCCTTTGGTCTCTCCGGGAAAAGCATGCTTTAAAGAGTTGGAGATCAGCTCGTTCACGATAAGACCGCAAGGTATTGCTCTTTCCATAGAGATTCGAACCGGATCTAGATCTGATTCGAAGCCGATCCTATTCCCCGTAGGAAAGTAAGAGGTCACTAGATGCTGGAGTAAGGACTCTAAATAATTCTTCATGTCTACGTTTGCAAATCTGTCCTGCTTATAGAGATGATCATGTATCATTGCCATGGCAGAGATCCTACTCTGTGCCTTTGTGAGTACTTCAGAGCTAGTGGATTCTCCAGAATACATGTTTTGCAGGTTTAACATTCCGGATACGATCTGTAAGTTATTCTTAACCCTATGATGGATTTCGTGAAGAAGAACTTCCTTTTCTCTCAGATTCTCTTCGAGAGTCCTCTCGATCTCTATTCTACGGGCAACCTCGTTTTCCAGAATTCGTTTAGATCTATATATATGAGATTTTCTTAATCTAAGGTTAGAAAGGTATTCGTTCCTTCTCTCTATGCTCGTTTGCAATCCTCTCATTAGGATAGTAAGAGGCACACAAACTATGGTATTCGCTATGAGAAAATTCAGGCCAACCACATACATTCTTTCGGGAGCCATGTACCAAGGAAGAGAAAAGTAATACGGAGCCTGGGCCACTAAATAGACTACGATCGCATTTGCTAAGAGACCGAGTAGAGAAGGGACGAGCCCGAAAAGAACTCCCGCGAGTACCGGAAAAGGAAAAAGCCAAAGCATTCCACCTCCTTCCGGGCCTAAGGCGATCAGCAAGGCTGTGCCCAGGAGAAAATTCAAAAAGAGTATCAACGCTGCCTTTATTCCGAAGGAGATTCTTTTTCCGATCACTAGAATATAAATTAGGATGAGAGCGAATGTGTCGATCCAGAGGATCTCGGTTTTACCTTCTTTCCAGGCTAAGTAAACGCTAGGAATATAGGCTAATGTTCCGAGTAAAGAGATACTAAAGATTAAGGAGGTAAGTATCAGTTCTCTCCAAAAGGAAAGTCCTGAGGATACGGATAGCTTGGGAATAGAGTATTCTTTGATCAATTTGAAAATCCGATTCAGCAAGCCGGATTTTTTTTCATCTTCCATGATTGCTAGTAATAGACTCTTCGAATCCGAAAAAAATATGATACTCCATCTCTTTGAAAAAAATGTTTCGATTTCTTTTTCTTTCTCTTTTTATTCCCAATTATGTAATATAGTTTCGGATAACGGAGGATTTTAACCTGAAAGAAAAAGGACACTAAACCCTTTAGATTAGTCTTTTTTGTTTTGTTCGGACAAAGATAAGTTTTTGGAAATAAATTTCGTCACTGATTCGGCGAAGAAAAGCAAAATGCAAGGATCCAAGAACCTAAAAAAAAGAGGCCTGTGGGCCTCTCAAATGGGTAGTTAGGTATGCAGTAATTCGTTATTTATTTGCGATCACTCCGTCCAAGGAAGCCTTTCCTCCTCCTTTGATTACGAGCACGAGTGAGATTGCGGCTGCGAGTATATGATATTCGAAACCTTCCCCTTGTTGTCCGCCCGCCCAATTCATAAAGAATCCGTTCGCAAAGTGAGTTACACCTGCTACGATCATTATGACTCCGATCCCCGCTGCTGCGACTCTGGTCAGTAGACCGGTTAGCAATCCTAGAGGTCCTAAAAACTCTGCTACGAATAACAAGAGTACCAGCACTCCTGGAAAGCCTGCGTTAGTTAAGAATGCATAGGTTTCGGAGAAGCCATAGCCTCCGAACGAACCCAATACTTTCTGAGCTCCATGAGGAAAGATGACCACTGCCAAAACTATTCTAAGTATGAGCGAGGTGAGGTCCGAGTCTGTTTTAAGAAGTCTTTGAATCATAATATTTCTCCTGAAATGATTTCATCATATATAGTCTATTCATTAATAGTTTATTGTTAAAGTAATGGGCCGATGAGTCCGAAAAACAATGGTCATTCCTCCTATGCAGTTTAAGTCGAGAGCCCTACGGTCTTGCAGATCTGTCCGAGCTGTTTTAACTCATCGTCACTGAGAGAAGACATCTTGTCCTTCAGTTGATCCACATAATTTGGAAAAGTCTTGCCGATTAGTTCCTTGCCCGAGGGTGTAAGGTTGATAATAAAATAACGTCTATCTTCTTCGCTTCTGACTCGAATGACCAAGGATCTCTTTTCAAGGTTGTCTACGATTTGAGTGATATTGCCTTCGCAGGAAAAGATCTTTTGGCCAATTTCTTTTTGGCACATCGGACCCAAGTGATAAAGAGTCTCCAAGCATCCGAATTGGCCGCTGGTAAGTCCGTGTTGGCTCAGGAATTTTTCTTCCATAGCCTTGATTGAATCTGCACATCGACTCAATTTAATATAGGCATCTAGTACCTTTATCTCTCTCGCCTTTCCTTTGAAATGAGTGGCCATAAATACTTTAAGATTGAACTATTACTATATAGACTGACTAAGTTCGAAAAAGTCAACAAAAAAGTAGGAATTCTTAGAAGGCCGCTTTTTCGAACCTAGGAAAGTCTTTTGCATTCTTCTCTTTGGGAAACTAAATATCCTCAGGCTCCCGTAGGATCCCAACAGGTGCGGAAGTTTTCGTTCCAAGTCTCTATTTCGTTCAGATCTTCCTGAGAAAGTTTGAAATCAAAAACTTGTGAATTTTCTAAGATCCTTTCCTTGCGCACCGATTTAGGAATGACTACCATTCCCTTATCAATGGCCCAACGAATCAATATTTGCGCCGGAGTCTTTCCGTATTTCTTTGCAATATCGAGCAATTTTGCATCGGAGACTCGTTGTCCATGTGCGAGAGGACTGTAAGCTTCCAAGACTATATTATTCTTTTTGCAAGTATTTAGGAGTTCGTTCTGGTTTAAGAAGGGATGATATTCCACCTGATTGACTGTAGGAGTGATCTCAGCGTATTCGAATAATTCCTGAAGATGTGGAATCATATAATTGCTGACGCCGATCGCCCTGGCTAATCCTTCTTTATAGAATTTCTCCAATTCCTTCCAGGCTTGTTTTCTTGTACTCCCTACAGGGAAATGGATCAAATAGAGATCCACACGATCTAATCCTAAAGACTTGAGTGATTCTTCGATCGCTTTGCGTGGATTTTTTTGGTCTCCATTCCAAAGCTTGGTGGTGATAAACAATTCATCTCTTGGAATACCGCTTTCTCGGATCGCTCTTCCTACGTCGGATTCATTTCCATAGATTTTGGCAGTATCTATATGTCTATATCCGGCTTCTAGGGCCCAGTTTACCGCCTCTACACATTCGTTTCCGGATTTCGTCTTCCAAACGCCCAATCCGAATACAGGCATTTCCACTCCGTTGTTTAAACGGATCGATTGATTGAGAATAGAACTTTGCATACCAGACTTAGACGGTCCAAGAGGTTTTTAGTTTATAGAAAGACAGGTTTTCATTCGTTTTCATTTCGTATCAGATTCTTTCTTGCAATTTGGATCGAATGGGATTCTTTGTTCGTCATGCAATTAAGCACCGCTATTTCTGATTTAGTATTGGCAGTCTCCGCTACTTGGGCGGGATTGAGAGCTCTGTCTTCGGCAAAAGGAAGTCTTCCTAAGAGAGGAGGAGCCTGGGGTCTATTCGCAGTTGCTGCTGGGGCCTATCTAGGAGTGATCTTTTTTCTAGGTGGAGATTGGATCACTGGTATCTATAGGCTCGTGGTTCAATTTGCCGGAACAGTAGGAATTCCTTGGATAGGGATCGCATTCTTCTATCTAGGTTTCGGTAAGATTCCTCCTCGAAACTGGTACGTATTAAGCGCGGGCTTACTCGTTCTTTTTATTTTAGATTCTCTTTATGCGTTAGGACCATATTCCACTGCGATCGGAGCGATCTCTTTTGTTACTGTGATCATAGTCTGTATCCAAAAATACAAAGGCTCACATAAGACTGCAGCTCTCTACGGGATTGCAGGTGCATTGCTATTTATTTTAGCAGGTCTTGTGATCGGAACAGTCGGACATATCTCCGGGATCCCGAGAGTGGATGTATTCCATTATGTTTTGGCGGTTGCGGTTTATTGTTTAGGATATTCCCAAAGAAAGCTGGGTTAATCTTTTGATGCGGGGAAGGGGCCTTCCCCGAAATACTATAATAAGTTTAAGCAGGGATCTGTTCTGAGACCTGAGTGACCCAGGAAGCATAATAGTTGGATAGGGTCCTCAGGAACATAAGATCCATCTCATTTTCCGTTCCAATAGCGCGTAACGCGTTTGCGTATTGGGTTCTGAAATCGGTAAGAGTGGCAGTCTGTTGGATATGCACTCTCATTGCCTGAGCTTGCTCCGGCCCGAAGCCGTATTCTGTGGACCACTTATCGATCAAATTTCCGCAGTTGTATTTTCTGGAAAGAAGGATCTGAGCCAGAATATTTCTGAACATATTCTCGATGGATACGATCGTAATTTCTTTATGAGCGATCGAGATCTCTGTAATGATCTCATCCTTTTTGTCGATGACTGCCTTGGAAGTTCCCATCTTATTAAAGAATTTTGATAGATCATTATACGCTTTGAAATGTTTCAGAATGATCTCTCTATCTTTTACGTCGACTGTCCGTTGGTCTTCCGGGTGGCTCATCTCTTGCAAAATGGACTCAATCACCTGGAACATGATATCAAAAGTGAACTGAGTGGACTTGCCTAGAAGATAACGGATCTCGCTTTGGAAGGCTGCATGGATCCCTGCAAAAAAAGGTTCTAGTTTATCTATACCAAGAACGCTGGAGGTCTTGAAAACAGAGAGCATGTCTCGAACGAATTTAGCTCTGTCTAAGATGGGAAAGAGTTCTGGATGATTGGAATGAGTGCGGATAAAAGTTTCTTTGACGACCTTGACCGATCCGCCTCTGACTTCTTCGCTACGAAATAAAACTCGATATAGAAGGACGGAAATCTCTCGGGAGGTCTTCTTATCTTTCAGAGTTTTTAAGTCGGATGCTTCGAGCATCTCGCTCGATCCTGCATGCTTGCTCTGGATTTCTCCCATAGAATTGGTTATGCCGATATTCCCGAACGTTTGTTAGGTCTATCTTGTGAAGAAAAAGTTAATTGTAAAGCAGATTTGGAAGTAGAGGAAGAAATCCATTGATTTTTCCGCTTGGCTTTCAAAAATCGATCGAATCTATGCAAAAAATTATCGGCCCCGAGAATCAAGTACGTTACGGAGTTTGGGATGGGCCGATAGAATTCAATCATCATGACTTTGCCTTGATGGACTTCTTCGGAAAAGAGATCAAGGGTCTTCGCAAAAAATTTGCGTTTCATTCTTTCAATTATCTAGGGCTGTTAATGGAAGACTGTCTAGTCGGTATTGCCGCAGTCAGTCTTGGCTATGCGTATAACGTATTCGCCTATTTGTACAAATTCGACCAAGGCAAGGTCTATGAATTTGATACTAAAGGACCAGATTTGGGAATGGCATTAAAGTTCCCTGCAAACCCAGACGAGTATGAGATCCGTTTTAAAAAGGGAAGTTCCTTCTTAAACATAAGTAAATCTCATTCTGAAGGAAAGCTTTCCTTAGAAGCGAACTTCGGAAAGAAATTGGAGATCTCCGGAGAGTTTCCATATTCTCTCTTAACTCATCAACCTTTGAGAGTCTTGAATCCTTCGGAACCAAGTAGATGGACATTTACCGAGAAGTGTTCTCCTCTCTTACCGGATCGTATTTCCGTAAAGTATGAAGGCCGCGAATTAGTCAGAGATCCGAGTCGTACGACTTTGGTGTATGATTGGTCGGGTGGATATTTAAGAAGGGAAACGAATTGGTATTGGGCCGCTTTCTCTTCTGTTCTTCCGAATCGGACTAAGATAGGCGCAAATTTTGCAGCGTTAGTGAATGAGAGCTTCTTTCCGGAGAATGCGTATTGGATCGATTCGAATCGCCAAAGGATAAGTCGTTGTATATTCGATTTTTCTCAAAAAGATCCCTACAAGCCTTGGAGGCTTTGGGACGAAGAGGGAAGGATGCGCTTAGAGTTCGAACCTAAGGGCGAACGAAGAGAGAAAATGAATTTAATCTGGACTAAATTATATTTTCGTCAATTTGTAGGAAAGTTCTCGGGAAGTTTCCGTCCAGAGAACGGACAAGAAGTCCAGTTCAAAGATGTTTGGGGATTTACCGAGTTTCATAGGTCCCTCTGGTAGTTTTTTCGTTTTGAAATCCGAGTCGGCGCGTCGTAATATATCCATAGATCTTTTAAGAGGCCTTACTGTCGCCGGGATGATTCTTGTGAATAATCCTGGGACATGGTCCAATATGTATTGGCCTCTCAAACATGCTAAATGGAATGGATGCACTCCTACTGATCTAGTATTTCCGTTCTTCTTATTCGTTGTAGGCGCAGCAATCCCATTTTCTGTCCGCAATGGTTTACAAGTATTTCCTAAAATACTAAAGCGTTCTTTGATCCTGATCGGGCTTGGCCTTTTTCTGAACATATTTGGAGAATGGAGTTTTGCAGAGTTAAGATTTCCAGGAGTTCTGCAAAGGATAGGATTTACATACTTCTTCTGCGCTTTAATCTATACCGAAAAGAATCTAAAGTTCAGAATATTTATCTTTTCGGTTCTGTTGATCGGCTATTGGATCTTACTTGGATTCTTGCCTCCGCCAGGAGCCGATCTTCCTACTATGACGGAAGGGAAGGACTGGGGAGCTTGGTTGGACAGAACCGTTTTCGGAGAAAAGCATCTTTGGAAATTCGGCAAGGTCTGGGATCCAGAAGGCCTTCTCACTTCTATCAGTGCATTTGGCTCCGTCTTAGCAGGGATCTTTACGGGAGAATTCCTGAAGAAAGAACTGGAGATTGGAAAGTCCGGCTTTCAGATTCCTCTCCATCTTCTTTTCTTAGGAATCGGATTCTTATTGCTTGGAGGAATTTGGGATCTTTGGTTTCCGATCAATAAAAGTCTCTGGACTAGCAGCTACACTCTTTGGACCGCGGGTTGGGCCGTTCTATTCTTATCTCTTTTTTCTTTATTAGAAAATCAGGATACATTCTTGTTTCGTTCTCTTCAGGCGTTGCTTTTGCCTTTTGGTAGGAATGCGCTTTTGGTATTCTTTGGATCCGGAATGTATGCGAGATCTCTGAATATTATCTCGGTCCATTTTGCCGATGGAAAGAAGACCTCACTTAAGAATTATATATACGTAGAATATTATAAAAGCTGGATCGAGAGTCCGGAACTAAGTTCTTTCGCATATACCATCACAGTGATTTTGCTTTGGTTCTTTATCCTGTATTTCTTAGATAAGAAAAAGATTTATTGGAAGATCTAAGTCTCTGCTTATACGATCAGATGTTTGGCCGAGGCGAGAGAGCCAATGTGTGCACTTTTGCTCTATAAAATGAAAAACGCCGCTTCTCCGAAGAAAAACGGCGTCTTCTGATCTCAGGATCTTAAGAATTAGATTCTTTCGATTACGGTAGCGATTCCCATTCCCCCGCCAATGCAGAGAGTGATGAGAGCGTAACGTTGGTTTCTTCTTTCTAATTCATCTAGAGCGGTTCCGAGTAGGATTGCTCCAGTTGCTCCGAGAGGGTGTCCGAGAGCGATAGAGCCCCCGTTCACATTGATCTTCTCAAGAGGGATCCCGAGAGTTTTTTGGGTATAAAGAACAACCGATGCAAATGCCTCGTTGATCTCCCAAAGGTCGATATCTTCTACCTTCAGTCCCGCCATTTGCAAAGCCTTTTTGGAAGCAGAAACAGGGCCAGTCAACATGATGGTTGGATCCTCGCCGGTTGCAACAGTAGAAAGGATCTTTGCTCTAGGCTTCAGGCCGTATTTCTTGATCCCGTCATCGTTAGCAATTAGAACAGAAGCGGCACCATCCACAATACCCGAAGAGTTTCCGAGAGTGTGAATATGATTGATCTTGCCTACATCTGGATAAGATCTAAGAGCGATCGCATCTAACTCTTTTTCTCCGATAGTTTTGAACACTGCTCCGAGTCCGGAAAGGAATGCATAATCGGATTCTATTCTAGGATTTTCGTCGGTATCCACTACGCTTCCGTCTTCCAGTTTTACCGGAATAATAGATTTTTTGAATGCTCCGTCTTTGATAGCTTTGTCGGCTTTCAATTGAGAAGATTCTGCGAATTTATCCGCCTCTTCTCTGGAGATATTATATTTTGTAGCGATTAGGTCGGCAGAAATACCTTGAGGAACCAGATTATAATGTTTTTGAATATTAGGATTTCCTATATTAAAATCACGGTCTCCTAAGTCAGCGCCCATTTTGACGCGGCTCATGGATTCTACTCCGCCGCCGAGTCCTACGGTCATCGCTCCGGATTGAACGTGGTTCGCGATATTGTTTACCGCTTGTAATCCGGATCCGCAGAATCTGTTTACGGTATAACCTGGAACTGAATTAGGCCATTGTGCTGCCATGACCGCATAACGCGCAATGCAGGCCGCTTGGTCGTCTACCTGAGAGACGCAACCGAGTACTACTTCTTCGACGACTTCTGGTTTGAGGCCGTTTCTTTCTTGGATTGCTTTTAAGGTTGCTGCGGAAAGTTCTTGAGGGTGAACAGAAGCGAGAGTGCCTCTTTTCTTTCCTTTTCCGCGAGGGGTACGAACCGCATCGATAACGTATGCGTTGGACATAGTATTTCTCCTATAACGAAAGCCGTTCGTTTATTCTTGAACATGGGTTCAAAAACGAGATCTGCTTACGACTCGAGTTTATCGTAAAGCGCGGAAAAGCAAGTCGTTTTGTTTTAGGAGTTCAGCCGAAAATCACTCGGTCGAACACTTTGAAATACCAACAATCCCCTTTTAGATTTTCATAAAATCCGTTATGGCCCCCATGTTTTTGCATCAATATCTTAAGTTTGGGGACGCTAGGTATTTCCTTAAATTCTTTGGGGCGAATGATCGGGTCGTCGGATGCAGTTACGATAGTAACATCTACTTTTAGATTCTTGAAATCCTCAGGACCTAAAGTATACGTATTGAAATAATCATCTGTACTTTTGAATTGAGAAGTTGAGGCAACGATCCTATCCGTCATGTCCATCACAGTTTTGCCCTGCATGATATTGGGATACGGATGTAGATCTGGAAAATGAACATTCTTCTTTGCCAAAGAGAGTTTCCATTTTTCTAAAAAGTATTTTCCTATAATCAGTTTAGAATCCATCATCTCCGTGGCGCTTTTGGGATGAAGAGGAGGGCTGACTGCTATACAATGCTTTAAGTTCGGAACGGGCTGCTTATTGCGGGAATGCTCTCTTGCAACTCTGAGAGTGAAATTTCCCCCCATAGAAAACCCACCTAGATATACGGGGAGCTTCGGGCCGAAGTCCTTTGCTACTTTGCGCACAGCTTCATACGTTTCTCGTATTAAACTTCCGTTAAATGGTTCCGGATTTAAATGATGAGTGTCGCCATGATCTCTTAAGTTCAGACGAAAGATGGAGATTCCTTTATCAAAGAATCTTCTGGCGGTCCTTTGGATATAATTGGAATCCATACTTCCTTCCCAACCGTGAATGAGTATGAGCAATCCCTTGTTTGCAGAAGCTTTAGAATAATGACCTAAAAGTCTAACTCCTTTGCCAGCATCGATGACCGCTGCCTTGGAATTCTTATCCATGGGATGATCCGGAGTATTCTGCCTCATGAGTGAAGCGAGGACAGTTTGGATAAAAGGATGTCTGAGATGAATGGGAGGTTTAAAAGGATGGATTTGATCCATGCCGACATTTTTTTCCATTCAGGCCGGCAAGCGCAAGCGATTCGTTATAGAAACTCTGTTAGAACTTTGTACAGTTGGGTCGGTTGAAACGGTTTGCCTATAAAACCTTCTATTCCGTGTTGTGCGCATTTTTCATAGGTTTCGGAAAAGGAACTAGCAGTTACCGCGACGATCGGGATCTTTGAATTAGAAGAATCTAAAGCGTGTATCGCATCCGCAGTATGATATCCGTCCATGCCCGGCATTTGCAAATCCAGAAGAATCAGATCATACTTTGTCTCGTTGGCTTCTAGTAGCTTTAGCGCTTCGTAACCGCTGAGAACTACGTCAGCTTTCAGGCCGGTTTTGCTGATCTGTTTGGAGAGGATCTTGAGATTGATCTCGTTATCATCTACTACTAAGACTGCTCCGGAAGGAAAGAATGGAACGGAGTCTTGTTCTTTGGGAGCCTGTTTTGTTGGGAATTCATTCTCGGTCTTTAAAGGAAGAAGCACAGTGAACTCAGAACCTTCTCCCGGTTCTGAATAGAGACGTATGTCTCCCTTCATTAAGGTTACGATTCTCTTGGCGATATACAATCCTAAGCCGACTCCCTTATACTTTCTGGTATCTGCCAGATCTTCTTGGTGGAATGCCTCGAAGATCTTTTGTCTCGCTTCTTCTTTGATGCCGATGCCTGTATCACTGATCTTGAATACGATATAATTTTCTCCTTCTCGATCGATGGAAAGAGACACGGAACCTTTCTCGGTAAATTTTACGGAGTTCATTAGAAGGTTCAGAAGGATCTGTTCTATCCTGGTTCTATCGCCTACAATATTTGCAGGAAGTTTATTGGATATGAGGATCTGCAGACTGATATTCTTTGCCTTCGCGCTCGGTTCTATCAGTGTGCGTACCATATCGATCAAAGTCTGGACCGAAAATACTTCTTCTCTGATCTCTATCTTTGCTGAATCTAAAGTGACCACTTGCAATAAGTCGTCTATCAATCTGGAAAGTATCTCTGTGGAATCTATTAGATCTCTTAAATATTCTTTTTGAGAAGGATCGGTTACTATATCATCAAGCAGATGCGCCATCCCGGAGATACCGTTCAAAGGAGTTCTCATTTCGTGAGAGATCATTCCTAAGAATTCTGATTTTGCTTTATCAGCCTTCTCCGCCCTTTCTTTCGCTTTTTCGAGAGCAAGCTCGGATTGTTTTGCAGTGGATATGTCCGTATGAGTTCCTACGATCCGTGTTGGTTCTCCGGTCTCATCCTTGATGATCAGTGCGCGGGATCGTATAAAGATAAAATCCCCATCCTTCTTCTTGTATCGAAGCACCTTATCGAAACGTTCTGTTTCCTCATTCTTATGTCTTCGGAATGCGGAAATAGCGATCCTTAGATCGTCAGGATGCACCAATTTTTTCCAGATCTGAGGATCGTCGTTGGAGATCTCTTCTTCCGTGTATCCAAGCATGGTCTTCCATCTTGCGGAAAGGAATAGTTTGTTTTCCTTAAGATTAAAATCCCAGTATCCGTCATTTGAAGCGAGATAAGTAAACTCTAGCTGTTCTTTCTGAACTCGGATCTGTTCCTCTACACTTCTGATTTCCGTAATATTCTTATTATTCACTAAGATCCCATCTTGGATCTTGCTCACTCGGATCTGATAACTTCTATGTCCGAAAAAATCGGTTACCATGAATTCTTTTTCGTTGGTCCCGCCTTCTTTAAATGTCTTCGCATATAATTCGAAGGTACCGATCAGAAGGTTTTGGGGGAATAATTTACAAAGAGAATGTCCTAAGACAGCTTCTCTACTCATATTTAACTCTGCTTCTGCAGCAGGGTTTAGATCCATGTAGAGAAAATCTTCTAATCCTCCTGTGTCATTAAAGACCGGTTCCAAATAATACAGAGGATCCGTGCTTTGCATTGCTGCTTCTCTAAAGATATCTTTCTCCTTCATTTCCTGATGAAGGTTTTGCGCGATAGAAAGGACCCAGTCGTCCTTCGGACAAAGGAGTGTACTATCGTAGAATTTTCCGGTGATGACGGAAGCGCGAATTCCTCTCCATTCGGAACCGGACTTGCTGATCGATTCCATGAATTGCACATATTCCGAGTTATTCTCTATATCACCCGGCCTCAGCTCTCGGTATGTTTTTCCGGACAATTCCTTTGCTGAGCTTGCATTCATCATTTTCGCGCCTTGGTCGTTGCAATGAACGATCTGTATATCGTATATCTTTCCGCTTTCATCGCGGATGATATGGCTCAAGAATATGGAACTTACATTGGAATGTGCAAAAAATTGAATAAAGGCCTGAATGTCCGGTGGGGTCTTTGGCATAATTCTCTTTCTGCTCTCTGGGAACTGAAGGACTCGTTATCTGTGGGAAACGTCTTTTGAGAATTTGACGCGTTAAGTCTGTAAAAAAGCCGTCTCTCAGGCTAATTTTAGAATTCATTTTGGATGGAAAGGCAAGGAATTTTAAGAAAGATCCCTGCCTGCAAACTTCTGATTTTAGAAAGAAGGGGACTTCTTCTAAAATTGCTTTCGCCTTAAGCAAACTTGCCGAGCGATCTTAGAATTCTTGGTTCGAGGATATTGTCCCATCCGAGGGAGAAGAAATCCTGCGAGAAGATGCCTCAATCTCCTTTTCTTGGCGACCGGATGTTTCCGTTTCTTCTGTAAAACCGATCTGAAAGGATTCGTAATTACGATAGATCTCTAAAAATGACTTTTGGGAAGAAACCTTCTGGATGCTCATCATTCATTTTTATGATTTTGAGACTTAATATCAATAAAAAATCTTTCGGCTACAAATTTTTCTGTTGACTATGGAAACAAAAAAATGGGATTTTGTTTCCAGAAACGTGGAAACAAAATATACTATAAATGTTTCCAATAAAGACTATGAAACAGAAAGAAAAAAAGAATCAGCATATCGCTCGATCAATCGCTAGCTTTGGAATTTTTTTCTGGGGGTTCGCTCTCTTCCCAGAAACAAATCATGATTTGGAGAAGGAAAGCCTTTGGACTACTTCTTCTCTCATTCGTTATTCGTTGGAAAATTCCGTTCAGGCCAAACTCGCTCGTTTGGATCTGGAAAATGCCGAATACGATTGGGAAAAGGAAAACGGTAAGTACAATTTTATCGGGACCTTGGGCGCCAATACCCAGAAAACAAGCAACCTTCCTTTACCTCAGTTCAATCTGCAAGGTCGGGAGATTACCAGTAATACCATTTCCGGTGGGCTCTCTAAGGCTTTCACTACAGGAACAACTACAAATCTAACCGTCTCGGACAACCGCTTTGAAACGGATGCGGGTAAGAGGCCGGAGCAGATAGGAACTGTTGCGCAGCAATTCGCTCAGCCAAGTTTACATTTTGCGAATATAGGATTCACTCTGAAGCAAGATTTACTAAAGAACGTATTCGGTTATCAACAGAAACGATCCTACGAGATCAGCCGTAGGATGACTTCGGTCCGCAAATTGGACGCGATGAATACTCTTTCAAGATCCGTAGTGAATTCTCTATTAGCTTTTTGGAATCTTTCTCTTGCGGACGAGAATCAGAAAACAGCCGAGCTTTTAGTTAGAAGCGTGAAGACTGTAAAGGATATCACTTCTTCTAAGGTGCGCTTGGGAGTCGCAGAGGGTTACGAATCGGGCCAATGGAATGCTCTCGCAATTTCCGCGGAGAATCAACTCAGACAAACTAAACTGGAGAAGGACAGAGCCCGTAGGGATCTTTTGGTTTCTCTTGGAAAGGATCCTGAGACAAAGATGAGTGTCGCGATGAATCTGGAGGATTCTCTTCCTATCTTTAAAGGAGAAGAGGATGAATTAGGTGAGGCATTCATCAATCGTTATGATTTCAGGAGTATTGCATTACAAAAACAAAATGCTACAGCCTCACTGGAAATCGCGAAAAACGGATTATTACCTTCTCTTTATGTAAGTGGTACGTATAACATGAGACAATACGACAGGGAATTCCCTCAAAGTTTCAATGGGATCACTGCGGGAAGGTACGGACAGAACTCCGCCGAGATCAAGATGGATTATCCTTTGGGAAATGACACCGCTAAAGCGGAGTATAGAAATTCTCTCACTCAGAGCAGAAAAATAGATATGCTCTATGATCAAACCCGGGAACAGGTTAAGACAGATGTGAAACAAGGTCTAGAAAGGATCAAGACCACTTACATCGTTTTAGAGGAATCTAAAAAGAATTTGGTCCAAGCAGAGAAATTTTATTCGGGAATCCTTCCAAGATATCAGTATGGAAGAGCCACTTCCGTAAATGTCAAAAACGCGTTAGATCTGGTTGCACAAGCTAGATACGGACTCATGCAAGCGAAAGTAAATTATAACACAGCTCTTGTTCAATACGAACTCTCCAAAGGTACGCTATTTCGTAAACACGGATTGGATGTGGATGAGGTTCTGAATCAAACAGACGGAGACAAAAAATGAATTTTGCAGAACTGTCGATTAAACGACCGATTTTCATCACCTGTACCGTTCTCATTATTCTTGTGACGGGATATTTATCCCTGAACAAGTTGGGAGTGGACTTATTTCCTAACGTAACGATCCCGGTAGTGACCGTTACTGTTCCTTACCCCGGTGCTGCTCCCAACGAGATCGAAACGTTGATCGCTAAGCCGGTCGAAGACGAACTCTCCACCATCTCCGGAGTAAAACGGATCCGCTCCACCTGTAACGAAGGTGCCGGAGTTGTGATCGTTGAATTTACTTTGGAAACGGACGTGAAGTACGCAGAGCAGCAGATCCGAGACAAAGTATCTGCAGTAAAACCAAAGCTACCGAACGATATCAAAGAGCCTGTCATTCGTAGGATAGACCCCGCGGATCAGCCGATCATCATTCTTGCATTGAATGCAGAATTGAGTGAAGCCCAGATCTATGATATCGCAAACGAAGAGATCAAGCAGAACCTTTTGACCGCTAAGGACGTAGGTAATATCACCATTTATGGCGGTAGAAAGAGAGAGATCCATGTAGAGCTTGATAGACAAAAATTAAAGCAGCACATGATTCCTGCTTCTGTTGTCTCGAATCGACTCGCTTCCGGTGGTACAAATATTCCAGCAGGTAAGGTGAGTAAGTCCGACTCGGAGCTTGTGTATAGGACCATCAATGAATTCAAATCTCCTCAGGAGATCAGAGATACGCCTATTTCTCTCTTCGGAAATGAGGTTCCTGTTAAGATAGGACAACTCGGACAGGTCACGGATACTCTCGAAGACGAAACCACTCGCGCATATTTTAACGGCAAGAAGGCCGTGTTCTTATTAGTATTCAAGCAATCCGGGGCGAATACTGTCGCAGTCGCTAAGGAAGTCAAGAAGAGAGTCGAAGATCTAAACAAAGAGCTCGCACGAAGAGAAGGTCACGCAGTACTTTCCATCGCGAATGATAACTCGATTCAGATCGACGACAATATCTACGACGTTAAAGAGACAATCATCATAGGGATCGCACTTACGATCGTAGTGGTGCTTTTATTCTTAGGTAGCGTAAGATCCACTGTGATTACAGGACTTGCTCTTCCGAACTCTCTCCTGGGAGCGTTCATCTTGATGGCGGTTGCCGGATTCACCGTGAACGTAATGACTCTTCTCGCATTGAGTTTGGCAGTAGGACTGCTTATCGACGACGCGATCGTGGTCCGCGAAAATATCTTCCGACACAGAGAGATGGGTAAGACTGCTAGAGATGCTTCGACGGAAGGAACCAAGGAAGTAACCCTCGCTGTGATTGCGACTACTATGACAGTGATCGCCGTGTTCTTGCCGATCGCTTTCGTAAGCGGTGTGGTCGGACAGTTCTTGAGAGAATTCGGATTAACGGTTTGTTTTGCTCTCTTGATCTCTCTCTATGACGCGTTGACCATCGCTCCTATGCTTTCTGCCTATTTCGGAGGAAAAATTTCCGGAGCTCATGGCGGACACGGGGCATCCCATTCTTCTCCGAGCGCTGAGTTTACTTCAATACCTTCTAACGGTAAGAAGAAAAAGAAGCCAGAGACCACTGCTTTGGAAGAGATCGCATTCTCCAAGATAAGAGCCCAAGAAAACCCGAAAGGAATTGTGGGAACGGTTCTCGGAGTTCCATTCCAAATTTTGAAAGTAATCTTTAAGTTCTTAGGCGTGATTCTTTCTCCTGTCGAAAAAGGTTTGGATTATGTTTTGGCTAAGTTTAATACATTCCAAACTTTCTTAGAGAATGTATATGCTTCCGTACTGAAGTTCACTTTGAAGAGACCAATCTTCATATTGAGCGGTGCGATCCTCATCTTCGTAGCGAGTTTGGTTCTTACTAAATTCATTCCTAAGACATTCTTGCCGGCTCAGGACCAAGGTAAGTTCCAAGTAACTCTGGACATGCCTCCTGGCACTTCGGTGCAACGTATGGCGGAAGTAGCACAAGATGTGTATCATAATCTTTCGGCTCACAAAGAGATCAAACTAGTGGCAATGTTCAATACGAACAGGACCGCTACCATGTTCGTAGAGATGATCCCTGCGAAAGAAAGAACCATGAACACATCCGAGTTCAAGGATACTCTTCGTAAAGAGTTGGAATCTTTCTCCTTTGCGAACCCGATCGTAAAAGATGTGGATAACGTGGGTGGAGGACAAAGACCTTTCACTCTCGTAGTCAGCGGACAGAACGGTAAGGTTGTCGAAGAATATTCCCGCAAACTATTCAATAAATTAAAAGATTCTAAAGCTCTTCTGGATGTGGACACAAGCTACAGAGCGGGTGCTCCAGAGTTCAGAGTGGTTCCGAACCGCGAAAGAGAAGTTCTTCTCGGAATTCCTGGAACAGTGATCGGTAACGAATTGAGAACATTGGTAGAAGGAACTACTCCAGCAGTCTTCAGAGAGAACGGAGTGGAATACGATATTCGAGTTCGATTGAAAGAAGGACAGAGAGACTTGAAGGATAACTTCTATAATTCATTTGTTCCTAACTTCAATAATATGATGATCCCGATCCAGAACGTCGCTTCTGCAGAAGAAACAACGGGGCTTGCGACCATCAATCGTATGAACAGGAACCAATCCGTAGAGATCTACGCAGACGTAAATCCTGGCGGACCAGGGATGGGAGGAGCGATGGAAGAAGTCACTAAGTTGACCCAAACTGAACTTCCTCTTCCTCCGGGAGTTCGTATCGGATATACCGGACAAGCGGAGAACTTTAAGGAAATGGGAACTTCTTTGGGGATAGCGATGTTACTGGGAGTGCTCTTTATCTACATGGTACTTGCTTCCTTGTATGAAAGTTTTATCACTCCGATTGCGATTATGTTGGTCTTACCGCTTGCACTTTGTGGTGCCTTCATCGCTCTTTTCTTAACCCAGAAGTCTTTGGACATCTTCTCCATGATCGGTCTAATCATGCTCATCGGGGTAGCAACCAAGAACTCAATCTTGCTCGTGGACTTCACGAACCAGCTTATACAAAGAGGCGTAGAGATGAAGGAAGCGATCATAGAAGCGGGAAGAGAACGTCTTCGTCCGATCCTAATGACCTCCTTTGCATTGATTGCAGGGATGGCACCTATCGCAATCGGATTGAACGAGGCTTCTAAACAAAGAACCAGTATGGGTGTTGCGATCATTGGAGGATTGATTTCTTCTACGATACTTACCCTGGTGGTAGTTCCTGCGGCGTTCTCCTATATCGAAAAGCTGAACCAGATGGTTCGTAGGAATTCACCTAATCCGGACGCTTAAGAGAAATGGAATTCGGAAAGAAAAAACTCAGGCTCCGAATACTTAACGGAGCCACGAGTATCTTTCTAGACCAAGGATACGCGAAGGCTCGTATGGAAGATTTTGCAGTGGCTTGTAAGATAGCCAAAAAGACTCTCTACCAGTTCTTCGCGAATAAGGATGAAGTTTTAAAAGCCGCCGCCTTATACAGACAAGCAGAGGTGGCAAAACGGATCAGAAGAATTCGGCTCAATCGTGCGTACGGCTTTCCTAAAAGAATGAAGAAAGTCCACGAAGAGTTGTTAGATATTACGAGGCCCAAACATGTTTTTCTTTGGAAAGAGATGAAGGATCAGATCCCAGAAATCTGGAGAATTATTCGAGAAAAAAGAGTCGAATTAATAGATACTGAGATTACCGCCTTGCTCGAAGAGGGAAAGGCTTTGGGAGAGATTAGAGAAGATTTGCATCCTGATCTGTTTATTATGGTATTAAACGCATGTTCAGAAGCATTATCCATTCAGGAAAAAAACCCGACCGATCGTCGGGAAGATATCGGTGAACTGGACAATATCATCCTATATGGCATAATAGAGAGGGAAAGAGGAAAAGATTAAACAGTTGACGACTGTTAAATCTTTTCCTATGAGTGAGGGGGACAAGAAAGTGCATACCGCTGTGGAAAAAGAGTTAACTGTAGAGAAGGATGAGGTCCGCCAAAGGATCTTCGAAAAATCGTTTGAGTTATTTTTACGATACGGTTTTGCGAAGACTCGTATGGAAGAGATTGCGAGAACCCTTCGAATTAGCCGCAAGACTCTATATAAACATTTCGCAAACAAATACGAATTGTTAAAAGCAGTCATGACGGACAAGCACCTAAGAATTCACGGCAAAATCCACTCCATCCACGAAGATCCCACCAAAAGCATCAAAGAAAAAATCCAAGCAATGAGAACCTGTCTCTCTTCTGAGATCCCTCACGGAATGAACGAGTTCCTGAGAGAGATCAGAGACCAAGCTCCTGATCTTTGGAAACATTTTCATGCGATGAAAGAAGCCAACGTCAATCGCACCATGAGAGCGATGGTAGAGGCGGGCATCAAGAACGGGGACATTCGCCCCGACGTAAATCCTGATATCGTACTTCTGATCCACTCCGCTTCTTCTGAAGCAATGTTTGATCCAAACTTTTTAGCTCAGACTCCTTATTCCATTCGTGATCTTGTGCAAGAGCTGGATAATATTATCTTTTACGGGATCGTAAAACGAGAAGATATCTAACGTTTTGTTAGTCCTTCTCGTTCTTCTCGATCGAGTCATTCCTTTATTGATCCAAGTTCGGTAGCAGTCTCATCTTCTCCAATTCTTCTTGGATCTCTTCTATAGCTAATTCTCCTCCGCCAGACTGTTCGGATAAAGCCTTCAGGATCGGTTGCAACTTGGAAGCTTCTTCCTTAGAGATAGAGATCCCGGATTGATTTAGAATTTCATAAACTGCTGATTTACCGGATTGGCTTGTGAATGCGATTCTATCTCCCTCTGGACGACCGATCAGATTCGCGTCGAAGGCTCTGTATGCACCCTTCTTCATTTCCTTTGTCTTGGAGACTCCGTCCTGGTGGATCCCACTTCTATGAGCCACTACATCTTCTCCAATCAAAGGAGCCTTTTCGTGAATGGGAACCTGGGACATGCGGGAAACTATACGAGAAGTCTCATAGATTGCTTGCAAGTTCAGATCCACCTTTACTCCGCAATTATGAAGAGCGATCGCTACCTCGTATGTATTCGTGTTGCCGGCTCTTTCTCCCAATCCGTTTAATGCAGTTTCCAATTGCACTGCTCCCGCGAAGAAGCTTTCGACAGTGGTAGCCGTTGCCATTCCCAAATCGTTATGAGTATGAACAGAGATATTGGTTCCTTGGGGAAGGGACTCTGCCACTTTTCTCACCATTGCGACGAACAGATAAGGGCGATATCTTTCTACCGTATTAGGAAGATTGACCACATCCGCACCTGCGTCCAGGGCCGCTTGGAATGCTTCTATAGTGAATTCCATATTCTCCAAAGAGTCCCCGAAATGTTCACCGGAGAATTGCACTTCTCCGAAATTTCCGGCAAGCTTTCTTGCATAAGAAACGGATCGTATTATGTTTTCTTTAACTTGTTTTTCGGTCAGTCCAAGTACGTTTCGAATTGTAAAATCACTGATCGGATAAACTATATGGATCCTGGGGCGAGGAGCCTTGCGGATCGCTTCCCAAGAAAGATCTATTTCCTTCTCCACAGCTCGAGAGAGACTAGAGATCGCAACATTCTCCGGTGCCAAGGAAGCAAGATGAGAGCATGCTTCAAAGTCTTGGTGGCTCGCAGAAGCGAAACCGACTTCGATCCCTTGCACTCCTAATTTCAAGAGTTGTTTAAAGATGATCTCCTTCTCTTCTAGATTCCAAGGCTTGCGCAGCGCTTGGTTTCCGTCCCTAAGAGTCACATCCATAAAGAATGGAGACTTGGGAGGAGTCCTCAAGCCTTGGCCGGGTACGATCATCTCCTGGATGGAAGGATAATAAGACGTTAAGTTTGTATTCGTTTTTTGTTCCATGGGCTTCTCTTTGTTTTTCCGTCCCCGAAGCGGGATTTTTGTCGGGACGGGAGCCCAGATACAAAAAAACCCGCTCAAGAGGAGCGGGTTTTTGCATACGCAATATCCTACAGCTCCTCTCAGCTTCCGAGTAGAGGGAGGAGGAGTCCTAGCAAATTGGCTTTGAAGGATGTTTGCGCCATACGTATACTTTTAGACTCGGCAAACTAAAGGAAGAAGTCAAGTAGAAAAGAAAAAAATCGAAGCGAGAAGTGTGGCCTGGACTCAGGTATCTTCTTCTTCCTGTTTTAAGAAACTCCAGATGCCCCCACGTTCAAACTGCTTTTCTTCTAAGAGTTGCTTGAGTTGCACGTATTCCTTTTTGACCTGATCCGGAACTCCCACGATCTCTAACTTTTGAAAGATCTCTCTAGCTTTTTCGAAACGATCGGTACGAACATAACAGATTGCTAATGCATATAGAGTAGGGGAATCCGTAAGCTCGGACTCAGGCAGATCCTTGAGAAGTGAGAGCGCTTGGTCGAATTTAGAGGCTCCCGTATACACTGCCGCTAGATTCTTTTTAGCAAATACATCGGTATCATCTAACTCTAAGGCTTTGGACAAATGGAACTCTGCTTTCGGTTTGTCTTTCTTTCTTGCGAATAAAACTCCTAAACCTACCCAGGCTTGGACATGCGCCGGTTCTAATCGAATGCATTCCTGCAATTGAACCTCTGCCTGGGTTAAATCTCCTAATTGAGAAAGACACATCCCGTAATGAAAGAAAGCGTTCGGATTTTCTGGTTCGCTTTCGGTCCAAGCGGAGAGTATCGATTTAGCTAGTTCAGAATTTCCCTGCTTTAAGTGGTTCAACGCGATTTGGAGTCTTGGGTCCATTCTTTTTCCATTTCTTTTCTTGCTCTTGGATCCGACTATCCTTTTCTTCTTGGGTTTCTCTCTTGCAATGTTCTAGAGAGGATTTGATCTCCCATTCTCCGTTTCTCTTGATCCAAGCTTTATCTATAACATACTTCTCTACGACGATGTCCAAGATTCGTATGTCGGTCTCATTCTCTGCGCTCACATAGTGATTTGAATCCTTCTCAAATTCCTTCTTCCATTTCTTATTGAAAGGATCTAGATGCTTTTCCTTGAATTCCTCGAGACTGGTTTCCGCGTTCTCACATTCTCCGATTAGAAATTCAACATGCTTTTTTCGTTCTGCAGTTCCCGGTTTTTCGGTAAACTTCTTATAAGCCACATAGATTAGTCCCACTGTAAGAGCGGTCTCGAATGCTCCCGGAACAGGAGTGATGAGTGCGACTGCGAGTACTCCTCCTAATCTTCTTACAAGAGAGGTGCTTTCCTTTTTAAGCTCCGCAGTGTAAGTAGTTACGTCTTTTAATCTTTGTTCATAAGCGACGTTAAGAGGATTTAATATTTCCTTATCGAATTTGTCTAGATCGGCTAACGCGTCTTTGTGCTGGGTTTGCATACTCAGGTTGGCTTCGTATGTATGACCTTCTTCATTCGTGTAGATCAAATAGTATCTATGATCAGGAGAAAGCATAGATCTCTCGCTTTTGGGAAAGGAAGAACAGGAAACTAAGAGAAATAGACTTAAGTAGATCGGGATCGATCCGGATCTCAAAGGATTTGAATGGGATATGACGTAAGCCAACGGACTAAACTTTACTAGGATAGAATCGATTGTAAATCTAAATTGCGGGATCTTGAAAATTCGACTCTTGCTTTTCATGCAAGTTTTTGCTCGACAGAATAAGTTTTGGGATATTTTTAGAAGGGTCAGGTTTCTTACATGGTCTCCTTTTTTCAGCGAGTTCTTTTCTTCTTATTCTTTGCCTTCCTTTTACTTCCGAATTGCTCCGGAGCCGAAAAAAAATTGGATTCTATGGACCTGCCTGCTGCAGAGCTTAGAAGAACAGAGATCCCTGTCTTAGTGCAATTTGAAGACGATCAGGAATATAATGCTAAAACTGTGATGGCTACCTTCTTTACTGGAGTAGAGGGAAAGGATAGAAGAGCAGATAGAGAATATGCCAAATTTCCTTTGTTAGTTGGAAATGGCGCAAGAGCTAAGGAACTGGAGATCGAAGGGACTGTCACCAGAAAACAAAGCTACAAGTACAGCAGAAAAGAGATCTATCTCATGATCGAAGGCAATAAGCTTTCTCACAATTGCGGCTTGGGAATTAAAGAGGCTTCTGCTCCGAATGCGAGTCCTGCCCGTAAACAGTTTCGCTCTATTAAGATCTATTTCTCTCCTACAGGTGAAAAGGATATTCCTGCTACCGGATTCTCGATTGCTCTTGGGCTCGCAACATACATGATCTTTCCTCTCTTTGTTACAGGTTTCGTAGTCGAAAAAATGGACTGCGGCTTAATCGTAGAAGGTTAATCCTTTCTAACACCTTCATATTTTAGTTTTCGGATTCGTCTAATTAAGGAAAGTATCCTTTAGGAAGTAGAATATGCCTTATATGGCTGTCGGGTCCAGGCAGATCTTGTATTCCGATTCGAGTGCTCCCGCTTTGGTTGGCGATCAACCTAGGGAAGTCGCTTCGGTCTCAGATAACGCTATTGTACAACCTCAAACCTTGGTAGTTCCTCCGGGAGGCCTTCCCCCTCATTTGGGACAGTTCTTGGATACTACCATTTAAGGACATTGGATGTTCCAATTCATATTTTCCATTTTGCTCCAATCCTTGGTGGTCATCTTCGTATTCCCACTCATTGATCACGGGTTTCGTGTCAGTGGCAGTCTTTGGGATGCGATCGTAATCGTTTTATTCTTCGGATTCTTGAACTTCCTTCTCCGTTGGTTCTTGGTGTTAGTCACTCTGGGCTTGGGCTACTTGATCTATCTTCTTTCCTTAGGACTGGCTGGACTTTTGGTCAACGCAATCGTTCTATTATGGATCGCAGATTTGTTTCCTGGCAAGATCTATGTTCCTGGATTCTGGGCAGCGTTCTGGGGAGGAGCCATTTTATCCTTAGCCAACTACGTAGCTAAGAAGGAATCAAAAGAAAATCATAATAGAGACTCACGTTCCGACAGAAGAAGCGGAAGATAATCGGTTTACTATAATATGATCCGAGAAGTCCAGGCAATCTTTCGAAATGATCCGGCAGCCAGAGGTATGGAATTCCTGCTCTATCCCGGACTGCATGCAATCTTTTTGCATAAGTATATTGCGTATCCTTTATATAAGATCCATTTAAAGTTCTTGGCTCGTTTCATATCACAGTTTTCCCGATTTCTTACGGGAATAGAAATCCATCCGGGAGCTAAAATCGGGAACGGGCTTTTTATAGACCATGGAATGGGGATCGTGATCGGAGGAACTGCTATCATCGGAGATGATTGCATTCTATTTCACGGAGTGACTCTGGGAGGGACCGGCAATCACCAGGGGAAACGCCATCCTACTATCGGGAATAATGTATTGATCGGTGCAAGAGCAACTGTTCTGGGACCTGTCACTGTCGGAAATAATGTAAAGATCGGAGCGGAAGCTGTAGTGATCGATCATGATATTCCGGATGACTGCACCGTTGTCGGAGCTCCGGGGCAGATCGTAAGATTAAAGGGAAAAAAGGTCCGAAAGTCCCTAAAGAAAATAAAGATCTAATTTCTATTTTCTTAATATGCTTTCCTCTTAAGAAGCCCTTAATTCTCTCATCATCTCTTCTTCCAGCTCTTGGAAATAAGAAGGATCATGGGTCATCACATAAAACTGAGAATTCCCCTGAAAAAGTTTTAGAAATAGTTCCGCCTTTCTCCTAGAAGGAAAGGAAGCAGGAAGAAGGGAATTCTCCTTGTTCGCTTCGAAATAATTCTCTAAGCAAGAGATCCAAGATCCTAATACGTCTGAACTTAACTTGGCCCAATCCGGATCTGGGCGATCCAGACTTCCCATGAATCTAGCCAAAGGGCATCCGAAATATTTTTCCATCTTGACTTGCTTCTTAAGAAGAGCCATCCAGCGGCCTATGAATTCCTCAGGACTCTTGGATTTCTCCATAAGTCTTTCCCAAACCTCTCTGAAGTCTTGCCCCTGCCTTTTGATATATTCTCTTCCTAGATCTTCCTTGGTTTGAAAATAACGGTAGAAGCTTGCCTTATGGGAAGAAGATTCATCAATCACCTGATTGATAGAAGTCCCAGCATACCCTTGCGCATACATCAGTCTTACGGCAGTTTCGGCGATTCTTTCATACGGACCTTCCGGCTTTGCTAACTCCGGTTTCTTTTTTTTCATAGGGCAATTATAAAATGATAGACTAGTTAGTCTATTCGTATTCTTCTTGGAAGTTGCGATGATAGACCAATTGGTCTATTTCGGAGAATGGTATGCAGCAGTTACAATTTACAAAGAGAAACCAATTAAATTGGGAAGAAGTCCCCGAGCCAAAGATCTCGGGACTCAACCAAGCCCTGGTTCGGCCAATGGCAGTCGCAAGATGCGATTTGGATCTACCGATTCTTAGAGGACAGACATTGTTTAGGGCTCCGTTCCCGGTAGGACATGAGTTTGTGGGAGAGATCGTAGAGGTCAGCGAGGATATTTCTTCGGCCTATTCGAAAGGAATGAGAGTAGCAGTTCCTTTTCAAATCTCCTGCGGTCATTGCGAGCAATGCGAGTCCGGGCTAACAAAGAGTTGCAGCACGGTGCCTCATACCAGTGCGTATGGAATGGGAAAAGGGGCTAAGGATTATGGCGGTGCCTTATCCGATCTTATTTTAGTTCCTTATGCTAAGGAGATGTTAATTCCATTTTCTTCTAAGATAGATCCTGTTTCGATCGCAAGCATCAGTGATAATATCGTAGAGGCTTGGAAGCTTGCAGGCATTTACTTAAAACAAAACAAAGATCAGTCTGTTCTAGTTCTCGGCGGTTTCGCATCCAGTATAGGTTTATATACTGCGGCACTTGCAAAGCACATGGGTTCGCCCAAAGTAGTATATTTGGATACAGACAATAAGCGTTTGGATATTGCGCAGTCGTACGGGATCCAAGTGGAGAAGGTGTCGAGCATGCCTAAGAGCTTCGGCAAATTCGATATTGTCGCAGAGGCGAATGGCACATCAGAAGGTTGGGATTGCGGGCTAAGATCCGTGGGAATAGAAGGAATATTTAGCGCCGCTTCCATATTCTGGACGAACAATGTTCCTATTCCTTATTTAGAATTATATAATAATGGAGCAACGATCAAGATAGGAAGAGTAAGATCCAGAGAATGGATCCCTGAGATTTTAAGAGAAGTAGAGGCTGGATTTGATCCTTCTAAGGTAACTACACGTACTGCATCCTGGTCCGAGGCCGCAGAAGCGTTTTTAGAAGAAGAAACAAAGCTTATCGTAGTTAGATAGTGATTTATTCGTTTAGGACTTGCACTTGGTCCTAAACTTCTTTTTAAGTATTTCTAAAACACTTTATTCTAGTTTCATCTATAGGATCGACTATATAAAATCGCGTAATGTCTAAAAGCTGCCGATCGATCTGAAATAATCGGATAGAATTTCATCCACTTCGTTAAAAGGGAGAAAACCTTTCGTGAGGATCCCTCTGTCGATCCCATCCGAAAAAACCAAACAGGGAAAGCCTGTGACTCCCAAGATATACCCGTAATTGAAATCGTTTCTTGTTTCTAAAAGAGTTTCTTCTCTCTCGTAGACTTCTTTGAATTCTTCGGGAGAAAGGGATAATTCCTGGGCGATATCCAGATAGTTTTGGAAATCATTCGGATCCTTTCCTTGCGCATGAAAGCTTTCGGACAATCGATCCAGGTAGGCAAAGGATATTTTAGGATTTAATCTTTGGGCGGTAATAACCGCTCTGGAACCAGGTTCGGAATCGTATCGAATGGATCTATTGTTTAGGATCTCATAATGGAAGGATCTCTTGGACATTCTCTCCACTTCTTTCCAGAGGTATTTGAGTTTGTCGGTGACTTCTTCCGTAAATGACTCCACTTCTTGAGCGTATCTGAGTCCGCCTAAAACTAGGGTGAAGTCTATCTTGTCCGAGTATTTTTCTCTGATTTTTTCGAAGACGGGAGCGAATCCGTAACACCAAGTGCAGATTGGATCCGCCACATAAACGATGGAATGTTTGCCTTCAGGACGCTTGATTTCGAGATCCACAGATAACAGAGATCAGTACACCTCAGTCTTTTCAAACGAAAAAAGGCGGGAGATTAGTCCCGCCTTCCATTCCTTTTTCGTTTAGGAGGATCCTTTTAGATTTCGTTCGGGTGTTTGACGTAGTAGAGCGACAGCCACACTACCCCGAAAAGTACCCCCGCGTAAGCTAGGATCGCAGTTGCAATGTCTATCATCGGAAGAACAGTTGCGATAGGTGTTACCTTAACCGCAGTGATCTTCGTAGCTTCACCAAGAATTAGGAAGAGACCTCCCAATCCGATCAGGTGATAACGGTTCATTGCATCCTTTGATACTCGGGCAAACCGGGCAAACACAGGAACAGCCAAAAGCGCTAATGCGAAGATGGTCACTGTATCCATGTTCATACCTCCTTAAGGTACTAGGTTAGACCGCTAGGGGTTCTCTCTTATTTCAAAGTTTCTAAAAAATAATTTTAAAAAAATTGCATGTAATATAACGAGCGGTTTATATAGGAATTATTTTATACCGCTTAAGGATTAATTGCATATACTTCTTTTATTTATCACAAAAGGGACAGTTTCTTTTTAAAGAGAGTAGTGGAGTATTAGTATTTTATTAAAATATAATATATTGATTTTCGTTTTTGCTCTTTGCTGTGTTTTCTTTCGTGTGGGCCGTTATTCGTGGTGAATAGATGCGTATGTTGATCTAGAGTAAATCGATATAGTGCAAAGAAGAGAGTATTTCGTCTCTATAGGTTACGCAAATCGGCGGAAATTCGGCTCCTTCTACTAGACTCTAGTTTGAAAACATTCATCAAATCGTAATCCAAAAGAAAGAATTTCTTTGGACCAAACTGGGCCGGCTGGAAATCTTTCAGAGAGTGGACGTTCTTTCATACTATCTGGAGACCTACGAGGCTTGCAGAAAGGCTTTCGTAACTTATAAAAAGCAACTCAAGGCCAGATTTCGGCAGTTTCAATTCGAGACCTTGGAAATTCCGAAAGACGGAGGAGAGGTCGACACCTATTTTCTGGGCCAAAAGAAGGAACCGGCTAGACGGATCGTTGTGATGAGCTCAGGGATCCACGGGATCGAGGGCTTTGCCGGTTCTGCTTTTCAAAGAAGATGGATCGAGGAATACCTTCTGGACGAAAAGAGTCATTTTAAACTTCCTAAGAATGTTGACTTCCTTCTGATCCACGGAATTAACGCTCATGGTTTCAAGAACCAACTTAGGGTGAACGAAAGGAATGTAGACTTAAACCGAAACTTCGCTTTGAAAAGAGAGAAACTGCATAAGAAGTTTAAGAATAAGAATTACAGAAAGATCCAAACCTTTCTGAACCCAGGAACTCCTTTTACGAATTATTTATTAGAGTATTCTCTCTTTGTGATCCGGTTCTTGGGAGTGGTCGCAAGGTTCGGCGCTAAGTATGTGATGGATGCCGCGGTGAATGGTCAGTATGAATTCCCTAAAGGAATCTATTATGGGGGAAGAAAGCCGGAGCCAGTGGTTCGTCGTCTTCGTAAATTCTTTAAGAAGGTTCTAAAGCCTTATGATCAGATCTTGGTCTTGGATTTTCATACAGGTTATGGAGAAAGAAACGGTTTGAGTCTCATGCAGAACGCTCCTGCAGGTTCTAAGGAAGATAAGAATCTACGAAAAGTATTCGGAGACTTTGGCCTTTTATTGAACGAAGGAGAAGAAGACTTCTATCGTACTTCCGGTGATTTCACAGACTTCTTTGGAAAGATTTTTAATAAGGAAAAGGATTTCTTTCCGATCACAGTAGAGTTGGGCACCAACGGGAATATGAGCCTGACCGGCGCATTGAAAGGCAGTTTTTTAATGATCAGCGAGAATCGGATCCGTTTTAAAGGATCCAAATCCGAATCTTCTGCAAATCGAATCAAAGAAGAGTTTAGAGAGATGTTCTATCCGAGTAGGGAAGATTGGAGGCTAGCCGCTATGGATCATGTCTTCGGGATCTTGCCGGAGACAATCACTCGCTTCTCAAAGGTTTGAGAAATTCAATCTGGTTGAATCTCTACAGAAGAAGGTTTCGATCTCCTCTAGCCAATCGTTTAATTTGCAGATAGGTTCAGATGCGATCCACGATCATCAGGGTCACGTCATCTTCGAAATCGGATCTATGGCAATAAGTCCTACATTCTTTGATCAGTGAAGAGGCAGACTCATTCGCAGAAGACTGGGAATATGTTCTGACTGCAAGTGTCAAGAGATCCTCACTATATCTACGAGTTCGATCTGCGTTTGAATGTTCGGTCAATCCGTCTGTATACATTACCAATCTGTCTTGCGGTTGAAAAGCGGTTACATACTCTTCGAAGAATAGGTCCGGGATCACTCCTACCAATTTTCCTTTGGTTTCTAAATGAGAAGAAGTGCCTTCTCCCTTTCTGTATAGAATAGGAGGATTATGGCCTGCATTCGAATAACATAATGTATTTGTGCCTGTATGGATGACTCCGTAGAAGGCTGTTAGGAAATTCCCCGCAAGCTTGTTGTATAATGCAAAATTGAGTGCAGTAAAAAATTTGGAAGGACTGCAAAGAGTGTCATGCTCGAAGGTCTCCACCACCGTATGGATCACAGTTGCAACGACCGATGCAGAAAGTCCATGTCCGGAAACATCAGCGATTAGGATTGCGGATCTATTTTCGTCCAGCTTGATCACATTATAGAAGTCTCCACCCACATTATCATAGGGGAGATGCTGTAGTCCAAAATCCAATCCAGGTATGTACGGCAAGGAGGAAGGAAGTATCTTATGCATTACCTCTCTTGCTCTTTTCAACTCTCTATCTGAATCCATCACTTTATGGAATAGATTCGCATTCTTGATGGTTACACTGAGTCGATTTGCTATGGCGCCTAGCATTTCTAGATCGGCATTCGTAAATGCAAAGCCTGAATACTTATTATTTACGCTGATAACTCCTAGAAGCTCGTCTCTATAGAGCAATGGCGCGGAGATAAGAGAGTTAGCCTCGAACTTATACTTAGCATTCTTGTCGTATCTTGGATCCTCATCTAGGCTTTGGATCAAAAGGCTTTGCTTTTCCTCAGCAACCCAGCCGGAGATTCCTTCTCCGTAAGGAACTTGAATATTATGAATCGCATCTTCAGGGATCCCTCTGGCGGCAAGGATACGTAAGACTTCTAAGGTTGGGTCCGCGATATAGATCGTACCAGCCTTTGCCTCTAAAAATTCGAGTACCTTATCTAATAGCCAGTTCCCAAGTTCGTGGATACTTTTTTCAGCTACAGTTAACTTCTCAAATTCGTAAAGTAGTCTTAGCTCCAGAACTCTTTTCTTTAAGGACTCATGGGTTTGAGCATTCTTGATCGCGATAGCCGCAATCTCTGAAAGAGAGCTGAGCACTTCAATATCAGAAGAGTCGAAGCTTCTATTCTGGGATTTATTTAAAATTTCAAGTGTGCCGATCACCTTGTCTTGTATGAACAAGGGAACGCAGGCGAGTGATCTTGTTCTAAACCCTGTTTTCTGGTCTAGAGCGGGATTGAATCTAGGATCCGTATATGCGTCATCTAAAACGATTGGTTTCTTTTCTTTAGCTACCCAACCCGCAATTCCTTGGCCAGGTTCTAGACGAGCATACTTTTGTATGATCTCTCCCTTTTCTCCCAAGGCTACCTCGCAATACAGAAACCCGTCTTTTTCTTCCAAAAGAAAGAGAGAACTTGCCTCGGCTTCCAGTAAATCCTTGGAATACAACATGATCAGAGGCAATAACTGGTAGAGATCCAGATTTGCATTCAGGATCGTACTAGTATTTAAAAGACTCCTGTATTTCCTGGCTTCCGGGTCGGTATTGGTCATAGATGGGGCAAGACTCTCACAGATCCTGAACCAAGTCAACGGATTGTCGTTTCTTTCTGCCACAAAATCATGGAAAGAGAAGGAAGTTGCGATTTTCGCGGAACTATGCGACCTTTTTTTGGTCGGATAGTAAGAGCTATTTGGATGGAGTTCGATTTGCAAAGATTAGTGATTTTTCTCAGTGTTTTTACGGTAATACTGTTTCTTGGATATTCGTACGCGGCGAGTCGTCTCAGCGCTCCTTTCGAATTGAATACTTTCCAGTCCGTGCTTCTTTGGTGTGCCGTTGTTTTTCTGGTTCTTCTTACTCCGAGCGCATACATTCTTAGCTTGTTTTATAGAGAAACTCCTTGGCAGAAGTTTTGGGCCTACTCTGCTTTCACCACCTTGGGTTTCTCTACCATTCTAGTTTCTTTCGTAGTGTTCCGAGATCTTGGAAATCTAGTTTGGAAAGGAAGTCTCTTTATCTCGGATAAATTGCAAGCGAGTGCCACGCAAACAGAAGAAGGCTCCGGATTCTCCAGACGGGATTTTATCTCTCGCTTCTCCTCATTCGCGTTACTCGGAATGGCGGGAGGATTGACTGCATTCGGAATGTACCAGGCAAAGAAAAGCCCTTCCGTTAAGAGAGTAAGCATTAAGGTAAAAGATCTTCCAGAAGGACTTCACGGCTTTAAGATCGCTCAACTTTCTGATATCCATATCGGGCCCACGATCAAGGGCGGTTTCCTCGAGGAAGTAGTTAGAAAGACGAATTCTTTAGGAGCGGATATGGTTGCCGTTACGGGAGATCTCGTAGATGGAACAGTAGGAATGCTGCGCGATCATGTGAGTCCTCTAAAAGGACTGAAATCCAAACATGGAACCTTCTTCGTGACCGGAAACCATGAGTATTATTCCGGAGTTCTGGCTTGGATCCGAGAGCTGGAAGAAATGGGTATCCATGTTCTATTAAATCAAAATAAATTACTAGAACATAATGGAGCTACGATTGCAGTCGCAGGAGTGACGGATTATAAGGCTCATACAATCATACCTGGACATAGGACAGACCCTAAGCAAGCCTCTCAAGGTACGGAGAATGCTCATTACAAACTTCTACTTGCACATCAACCGAATTCGGTCTTCGAAGCTGCAAAGGCAGGATTTGATCTTCAACTTTCCGGCCATACTCATGGGGGACAATATTTCCCAGGGAATGTGTTCATTCATCTTTTCCAAAAATTCGTAGCTGGTTTAAGTGAGTGGGAAGGGACGCAATTGTATGTGAGTCGCGGGACTGGATATTGGGGACCACCTCTCCGAATCGGAGCTCCTTCCGAGATCACAGTCTTGGTATTAGAAAAACATTCCTAGACTTCAGATAGTAAGCAAAGAGATCTCTATCTTTTCGTATTCGAATTGACATTCTGATCTACTGAGGCTCCTTAGTGTGAGTTTCAGGAATCAGAATGCATATTGCTCGTATCTCTAAATTTTTTGTTTCTTCCATTCTTCTTCTCTCCTTTTCGTTTTTATTTCTTCTAGACTGCTCTAAGCCCAAGCCTAAGTCCAATACCGAGATCGAGAGATTGAAACCTAAGAAGAAGGTGGATGACAGGGACCAAGACGCGGATCTTTCGAACAGAGAATACTTCGATGAGGACGCGGACGGAAAGCGCATCGAAAGAAAACCGGAACCAGCTTCTCCTTCTTCTAGTTTGAGAAGTTATGCAAGTGGAGCTCCCGGATGTAAGAAGGGAAATTGCAAGAATGGAGAAGGTATCTATCTCTATGATACCCGCGATGTTTATTCGGGAGGATTCTCCGGAGAACTCAGACAAGGTTGGGGAATACTAGCCTACTCGGACGGAGATAGATACGAAGGGAACTGGTCCGGAGATAGGAAAGCAGGTAACGGACGTTATGTTTTTAGGGATGGATCCATATTCAGCGGTTCTTTTACGGGAGAAGGAACCGGCAACGGTAACTATACAAAGAATGGCAAGTCTCGTAAATGTAGGTTAGAAAATAATAAAGTTCTTTGTAAGTAACCCGGTCATTAATAAACGTTTGTTCGATATAGAGATATCTTTTTTTTAAGTGCTCTTGCATTTCATATAAAGACAGATAGAATATCTTTCCGATGGACGGAGGTCCGTATGGAAAGATGGCATGATTGGTTAGAAAATCATCGGGATTGGTGGATCGATTTAGTTCGTATGTATTTGGGAGGAGTTCTTGTCTATAAAGGACTGCAGTTCCTCGCGGATACGGATTCATTGATCCGATTGATGGAATTGAATAACGCTCCCTATGCTTCTACATTGCTCGCTCACTACATAGTGATCGCGCATATTTGCGGAGGAGTATTGTTATTGTTAGGACTTCTGACTAGATTCTCGGCGATGTTGCAATTGCCTGTATTAGTCGGCGCTGTTCTATTCATCCATGCAAGAGAAGGATTTGTATCTCCAGGATCGAATCTACCTTATGCTTCCATGATACTACTGCTACTTTTGCATTTTTCTTTATATGGATCGGGCCGTATCTCCGCCGATTTCTATATAGAGACACACAAGAGCGTTTAGAATTTTAAAATATTCGTAAGTTTAGATCATCCGATTTCTCGGATGATCTAAATCGCTCTTATTTACGCAGAGACGGAAGAGGAGAGACTGTCTAGTATTCCTATCCAATCCGTTCTTTCCGGCTGTCCCGGTTTTCTTTTTCCGAAAAATTGCACGATCAATTCTCCGTTCTCGTCATAGACTTCTATAGAATGAATTGTTCCATCGTTGGAGGGTTTTTCCACGATCCAGGAACTTGAGATCAGATCGGATCTAAGATGCAGATTGAATTCAGGATCTAATACATTCCACCAACTTTCCAAAACCTTAATATTTGTGATTTCTCCTGTATGGATCTGAATGGCTCCTTGGTTTCCTACGAATACCATGATAGGAATTCTATCCAAGGAAGCTAGTTCTAACATTTTTAGGACCAATGAGGAGTCTAGCTTGCGACTAAATTTTCCTTCTGCCAATTCCATGGATTGGATTCTGGATACTCCATGTTTTCTTAATAAAGGAAAGAATTCATGAGTGTCTTTTAATCTTCCCCAATCCATAAGGAATTGCTCCTTGGTCTCGGCATTGATCTCTTTCTTAGGCAAAGAAGAAGGAGAGAATACTTCTTTAGGAAGGAGTAGTGAGTCTGTGAGAGGATTCTTTTTGGAAAATTCGGATCTTAGATCCTCCCAGGCCTTTATATTAGATCTCTCTGTTAGAAAAATCTTATGTACTGCATCTCCTTTTGCGTCAAAGAATTGAAAGGATCTTTGGACTCCTTCCTTTTTGGATTCTTCTACCGCAAAACCGAATTTCCAAGCACCTGGAAATAGTCTGAGATCGATATCAGGGCCTACGACTAGAATGTTTCCGGGGCCGGAACTGACTTCTTCGAAACGACCCTTTCTTTCGTGCACGCAAGCCTCGTTTCTGGTCAATACCATGACGTATTCTAGGCTTCCTAATCTGGAGAATAGATCTCCCCAGTTTTCTTCCAGGCTTTTTACTTTCGGAAAGTCTTGTTCTTCTGTGATCTCAGAGGAAGCGAGTAGGTCTGCCTCAGAAATATTCAAGCGAGAGGCGATATCTCTCATTCTTAAGCGTGGTTCTGACTCTCTTAAAGTCTTCCAGGCTTGGATCAGTTTTTTTGCGTTCGACGATTCGATGGCGGACATTTTTTTCGTGCTCCTTATTAGCTAGATTTATATATTAAGTTTTCTTGAATTTCATTTCTGGCAGGTCCTAAGGGAAGAAGATAGAAGCCTCCCTCTGGAAATGATATGCGTTTCGTTCTGAGGCGAAAATGTTCGAGAACGAAATCTTCCTCCAGGACCAGATCTGGAGTTCCATCGGCTACCAGTTTACCTTCTTTCAGGACTGCGATCCGATCCGCATACCGTAGAGCTAAGTTTAGATCGTGAAGGATACATAGTACTCCTCTTCCTCTCTTGCTTAGATTCTTTGCATTTTCTAATAATGAATGAAGTCGATTCGGATCCAGAGATGATCCAGGCTCGTCCAAGAGGACGTATCTTTCTCTCACAGGAGGATCCATATCTTGCAGAATGACTCTTGCCATCTGGGTTCTTTGCTTCTCTCCCCCTGAAAGTTTATTATAAATTTGGAATCTTTCTCTTTCTCCTAAATCAACTTCTTCGAACGCTCTCGAAGACATTCTGTCCTCTTCTTCTTTCGAAACCCTGAGCTGAAAAGAGGATCTGCCCATTCGAACAATCTCATCCGCTAAGAATGGAAAATGGATCTCAGTTTCTTGAGAGAGAACGGATCTACGAACGGCCAATTCTTCCGGAGAGAAAGAAGAGATGGGAACTCCATCAAGCAGTGCAAATCCCTGGTCTGGAGAGATCTCTCCCGATAAAAGTCTGAGTAGAGTGGATTTTCCTGCTCCATTCGGACCGAGTATGACTAAGAATTCTCCTGGATACAAACTCAGATTGATCTCGGAAAGTAGAAGTCTTCCTCCTCGGGCCAAGGAAACGTTAGATAGCACTAAGCTCATCTGAATTCTCCTTCTTTTCGTTTCGCTTTTAGGATGAGTGATAAGAAGAAGGGACCACCTAATCCGGCGGCAATAATTCCGATCGGAAGTTCGGAAGGAAATACTATGGTTCTTGCAGCCAGATCTGCGCAGGAAACTAAGAGTCCTCCTCCTAAAATAGAGGCAGGCAAAAGTGTTTTATGACTCGGTCCTAATAGCATCCTCAGAATATGAGGGACGATCAATCCTGCGAAGGCGATATTTCCGCTGATCGATATACTACTTCCGACTAAAAGACTAGATAAGATAATCGTTATATTACGGATTCTCTTTATTTTAAATCCGCTATAGAATGCTTCCGCTTCTCCCAAGGCTAATACATCCAAGCCTCTACTTAACCAAGGAAAGGATAAGGCAACGAATGTCAAGACTACGCTTAATAAAGTAACCTTATGCCATGTTGCTCCTGCTATGCTCCCTAAACTCCAGAAGGTGAGATTTCTCAATTGAGTATCGTCGGCTAGATAGGATAAGAATCCCAAAAGAGAGATCACAGTCGCATTCACTGCGATCCCGGTAAGCACGAGCACAAGAGAGAATCCTCCTCCTTCTCTTCTGGAAACTAAATGAAGGAAGAAGGAAACTAAGAGTGCTCCTCCGAATGCGAATGCTTGTAGAAAATAACTTTCTTTTCCTCTAAGTTCGGGAGGAAGAAAGGAGAATATTTTTTCGGAGCAAACAATCCATACTGCAGCGGAAAGTGCGGCTCCAGGGCCGACTCCGATAAAGCCTGGCTCTACGAGAGGGTTTCGAAATAATCCTTGGATACAAACTCCAGCACAGGCAAGTTCTGCTCCTATCAATAAGGAAAGAAGGAAGCGCGGAAGTCTTAGATCCCAAACCAAAAGAGAGTGTGGGACTTCTAACGAAGAGAGAGAATCTTCTCCTAAGAAAATCAATTTACAAATCTCAGAGAAGGAAATAGATACAGACCCCAATCGTAAAGAAAGGATCCCAACGCATATGATCAGGATCCCCAGTCCTATAAAAACATAGGAAGAAGCGATCCTTTGATTCTTTCTTACAGAAACTTCTCCGACTTGCATGTTAAGAGAAGTTCCTTGCGCTTTTCTTTCTTTGGTCGAAATGCTCAAGGTTTCTTTCCGGAATTAGGAGCATGCAAGCTGTTGTATAATTCTTCCATTCCTTGTCCAAGTCTTGGGCCGAAACCTAAAAGAACTAGATCATCGATAGATATCACTCTTGCATTTTTGCCCGCTGGAGTTTCTTTTAAGCCGGGTAGGGCGAGTACTCCGGAGATACCTCCTAGACCTTCTAATCCTCTGCTTGGTATGAGGATCACATCGGGTTGAGAAGAAATAACTGCTTCCGGACTGATCGGTTTGAATCCTTTAAATCCTGTAACTGCGTTCACTCCACCGGAGAGTCGGATCATTTCGTCTGCGGGTGTCTCTGTTCCGGAGACTTGCGCTAGATTCGTGCCTCTATGATAAACGAATAAGACTTTAGGTTTTGATTTTAGACGGGAAACTTTTTCAGTAACTCGATTTGCTTGTTTACGAATTTCTTGTGTAAGCTTTTTTGCTTTTTCCTCAGCTCCTATTTCTTTTCCTATAGAAAGAATGTTTTGCAGTGTTTGCTCTAGGGAAGGAAGTCCAGGAAAAATAATCACTTGTAAGCCTGCGCTTTTTAACTGATCGATCACTTCGGGTGGTCCCGCATACTCCAAGCCAAGGACAAGATTTGGTTTTAAAGAAAGGATTCCTTCTGTAGAAAGTGCTCTTTGGTAGCCTATCTTAGGAAGCTTGGTTGCCTCTGGAGGATAAAGAGAAGAAGTATCATTTCCGACGACTAAATTCCCTTTTCCTAAAGCGAATACGATTTCTGTTACCGTTCCGTTCAATGTGACGATTCGAAGTGATTTCTCTTCTCCAAAGATCCCCGAGAAGGAAGCAAGAAGCAAAGAAAGAGCTAGAAAGAAATGTTTCATAAAATTCTCCTGATTTTATATTCTACTTTTATAATATTATTTCGATTATCTAGAAAAGGCCCCTGAGGATTCAGTTCCGCTGAATTTTCCGTCGATGCCTACGTAATAGAACCTGGGTTTTTGCGGATTATAAGTTAGGTCAAAGGTGTCCAATAAATTGTCCACTCCCGCAAAGAACTCGAAGGCACCTAAAATTTTCTGAGAAACCCGAATGTTCAGGTTTGTATGTGGGTTCACCATTCGAACCCCGTATGTAGGAGCACTCGTGCAATAAGAAAGATTTCTTTCGGTGCAATAGTCTTGGATACCTTGAGGAATGGAGCCGAACAATTCTTGGATTAGATGATTTGTATTTGCTTGGAGTAGGCTTGTGATCGCCGAGTAATCGGAAGAAAGCTGAGGATCACACCAAAGTGGATTCTTTTGACAATAGTAAGGTTGCTTGCCGAACACTACCGCGAATAAGGAGAAGCTAAAACCGCTGGAAGGATGATCTAATCGAATATTCGCATTCCATCTATGATAACCCCTTCCTTCTAAAGGAAGATTTGTTAGTTCATCTTTTGTATCTGTATAAGTGTATCCGCTTCCTAAGGAAACGTTTTGATGTACTCTGACAGTAACAGAAGATTCGAATCCTTTGCTGAGAGCCTTTTGGAAATTCGAAGTAGAATAGATGATCAGACCGGAAGCATCTCGATTCGGATTCGTTCTGAAACCGATGAGATTATCTACGTTATTATAGAAGAAGTTAAAACTAAACCAGAAGGTCCGATTCGGTTCCCATTCTCCTCCTAGATTATAGCTGCGAGAAAGCTCCGGTTTGAGATCCGGGTTTCCTGCCACTCTATAACCCACTCCAGGGTTTATAAAATTATAATATAGATCCTGAAAGCTGGGAGCACGATAGCCCAACCCGTTTGCGGCTCTTATCTTGAACTTATCGGTAACATCCAAGCGAACTGCAAGTTTGGGAAGAGTTTGTCCTCCGTAGATAGAATCGTGGTCGGAGCGAAGTCCTGGAACAATCTGAATCCTAGGAGCGTTCGAGATCCTCCATTCATCTTGGACATAGAATGCGGTTCTCTGTCTCTCCGCGTAACCATTCTTGGTTTGGTAGGTATCCGAGATTCCTAAAAGATCATCCACACATACATACGGGAAATTGCGTTTACAATCCGGGGCAATCCTTGCGGAGGAAAGTTGATCGATCAATGTCTCAGCTCCGTAAGAGATCACGTGTCCTTCGGAGATCTTATGATCTAAACGAGAACGAAATTCGGTAACCGCATTGTCTAACTTTTCTCTTTTGTCCAAGGCATCCGATTGCCTTTGGTCCAAAGTGTATGTATCGAAGAAGCGAGCATAATTCGCGTTTAAGTTTAAATTCAGATTCTTAGTTAATTCCCAATCAGCATTCAAGGCTCCCATAAAATCGTGGGTCTTATTATTACGATCATAAACTGTATTAGGAAGAGAAGCATCGACTGCACTTTGGTTTAAATATCTATAATAAAATTGGAATCCTACTTTCAAAGCTTCGCTGATATCAAATGTGGTCTTGTTCGAAACGTTGAGATCTTCGAACGCACTGCCTGAGGTGGATTCTAATGGGGGAGTATAAGGCAGATGTCTCTTTGCGATCAGCAACTTTGTCGCAAGAGGCATATTTGTAGGAAAGGGAGAATAATTCGGAGAGAGACTTTCTATTCTTCCGTTCTTAGGGCCCAATGTTGCATCAGGAGTAAGATCATAGCCATCTCCTCTATGCCAACCGGCAGTGAACTGAGTGGACACGATTCCTCTTCGGACTCCAACACTTGCATAATTCCTAAACTCCAATCCGGTTCCGTAATAGAGAGGATTGCCTCCTCCTGCAAATGTCCTGAAGTTAGAAGAGTACGGATCCTTCTGATCTTTAGTGATGATATTGATTACACCTGCAATCGCATCGGAGCCGTATAGCGCAGAGGATGCGCCTTTTACGATCTCTATTCTTTCGATATCTTCTGCTTTGAAGCGAGTTAGGTCGATGGAACCGCTGAAACGTCCGGTTGTTCTTTGTCCATCCACTAAGATTAGAACGTTTTGGCCGGATAGACCTTGCAATCTTACTGTCGATCCTCTTTCTCCAGCTTGTGCGGGCCTCACCTCGATCCCGGGAACGTTGCCTAACGTGTTGGACAGATCCCGAGCTCCCATCGCATCGATGTCTTTACGAGTGATTACTTCTGTCGTGATCGTAGAATCTTTGAGAAGACCTTTTCTTCTGGTGCCTGTGATTGTGATAATGGAGCCTTTATCATTTGCGCTATTCCCGTTTCCATTTCCGGTCTCAGAAGTTGTGCCAGATCCGGAGTCGCCCTTTTGTTTTTCCTTCTCCTGCTTTTCGTCTGTAGTCTTTTCAGGAGCTATATCTGCCTCCGCAAGCAATGGAGCTCCCGAGAGGCATAGAATAGAGAAGAGAAGAAAGTAAAGAATTCTATAGTAAGAAGAATTCGAAATTCTTCTCATGGAATTATCTTCCATTGGAACTGTGGATAACCGCTTGTTCCTCCTACACTCGCATAGTATCCGGTCATCTTTACTGCAAAGTAAGTAGAACCATCCGAGGCTCTTACCAAATAATAACGAGTCTTGGGAGTTAAGATATGAGTGACGGAATCATAATCATACCAATCCCAGAAACTAGGACTTGCATTCTCGTCCGCATTTCCGAATCCTCCGCCTCCTGTTTGTGTCATCTCCTTATCCACTTCTAAAGTGCAGCTAGAAGAATTTACATCATCCAAAGAAGCATTACTCGCATTGAAGCAAGCTCCTCCTGATCCGGCTCCGCTTGTTCCACTATTCGTACCCAGAACGAAGCGTTTGAATTTCATGTCCCAAGAGCCTGACTTGCTGACTATAACTCCACCTGATTTTAGATCCACATAGACCCAGCAGGATTCAGAGCTGGCGTTTATCTCGCTGGACTTTGTAGAAGAACCGGTCGTAGTCGCTTCTCCTGTAAAATTAAGGCAAGGATCTACGGGATCGGAAGAAGCTGCGAGAAGAGCTAACGCGTCGTCGCCTCCGTTGTCAGGTCCTCCGCAAAATGTAAGGGAAATTCCCAAAAGAATTATAATAAAAGAATATATTGATTTCATGATGTTATAGTTTCCTATTCGAATTCAGAGATCAGTGTCTTCCCTAACGCCTCCAAAAAGAGACGAGAGAGAAGACATTGGTGATCGTTTTCTTAAGGAAGAACGCTATCGCTGGATACGGTAACAGTTCCCGGAGTGGTTCCTGTCGTATTAGAGATCGTAGCGTAGCTTGTTCCTGTGCCTGGTATGGAAGTATCAACCCAATCTGATTTGTTCAGGATGGAATTGCTCGCGGTCAGACTGGATTTATTTCCGCAATCTGCTCCGCTTGTACCGGTTGCCCATACTGTCACTCTAGGCGGTGACGTTTGAGTCAGGTCATAGCAAATATCTGCGCTGCTAGTTTTGAAGCTTGGAACGCTAGAGGTATTTACTTCTTCCGTGCTGAAGTCCACGTAGCTCATGGGTGGAGGAGGAGGTCCGCCGCTATATAAGGTAAATTTAAACTGTCCTGTTCCGGCGGCAGTCATGCAGCTTGCGTCGGACCAGCCCTTGGTCATACAGAATGCGACGTGGTTTCCGCTCAGTTGGATTCCATTGAATCTATAATGCTTTCCTGTTCCTGCGTCAGGCTCACAAAGAGCTTGTGGAGTGGTGACAGAAGATAGGGAAGTGTTGCACTCGGTTGTATCAGTTGCAGTCACGCTAGATACCACGATTTTCTTTGCGGTCAAAAGAGAAGTGTTGCTGAATCTGAAATAAGCTCCGGTTCCAGACGCAAGAGAAACTGTTTCACTGGTCCAGTTAGAGATCACCTTAGTCGCATTAGCTTCTTTGAGTGTATTCTTCACTTTGCAGTTCGCGTTGTTCTTGCCGGTGACCCAGATGATCGCTCTAGGAGTCTTGCCGGATCTACGAACAATATCTACGCAAAGCTCAGAGGGACCTGGATTTCCGAAGGTAGCATCTGCAAATACAGTGCTTGAATCGCCCGCTTGGTAGTTTCCATCCGCTCCGAACTTGGTCCAAGTATTGGAGTTCGTATCACCGGTGTTCCTACCATGAACAAGGGCAAGGTTTCCGGAACCTGAAGCAGTGCTCGTACTTGCTGGGGCGGCGCTTGGACCTTTGAATAAATAGAAGTATCCGTTAAAGCCAAGAGCCTCTAAACCTTCTACTCGGAAGTGAACAGAATCTGTTCCGGAAGCGGGAGTACAGAGGGTCGCATAGGTTCCAGTAGTGTAGGAACTTTCTAGATCAGTTTCGCAACTGACACTGGCCGGAGGCCAACTAGTGGACGAGCCTAGGCCCGCTAACGCAAGGGCGGAAAGCGAATTATCACTTCCCTTAGAAGCCAATCCGTCGCAATTCGCAAAGCTAAGAGCGAATAAGGCGGAAAGACAGATTCCCAATATAGATCTTTTCATGTTTTCTCCTGATGAGACTCAGTTCTCATTAGCTTTTTCGAGGAGTCATGTTTCTGTGTTTGCTTTTTTAAAATGAGTCTAGGACTCAAAATCGATAAGAAGGTTCTTTTGTCAAACAAAAATGAGATTAATTCTCAGAATGTTGAATTGATTTAGTTCAGGTTTAGTCGAGCAATTGTTATCCGAAAGATTCTCTCCCCTTTCTATTTCGAGAAGGAGCCACTTCTTTTTGGGAAAAGTAATTGCGAGTCCCCTTCTCCTGGGATAAAACTATCGGGCCGAAAACTCTTTCATTTGGAAGAGGATGACTTCGCAAAAAGGAGGGTATGATATGAAGAAAAAATGGGTGGTGGTTGCGAACCGGAGTGAGGCAAAAATTTTTGAATACCAAGGGCCGACGAACGGATTGAAGTTGGTGCAATCCATGGAGAATCCAGAAGGAAGACTTAGAAATTCCGAACTGGTAACCGGGGCTGGACAGGCTTCTAGATCCGATTTTGATTTTTTTCACGAACCTAAGAAGAGAGTGGCGGCGGCCTTTGCCGGTAAACTTTGTGATTTCGTAAATCTTGAAAGAAAGAAGGATTCTTTTTCCAATTTCATACTGATCTCCGAGCCAGGCTTTATGGGAATGATCCTAGGCAAACTGGACGATAAATCTCGAGAAAAGATCTATCATAAAATGCCAAAGGACATTGTTCATGAGAGAGAAGCTAGTTTGATGAATCATCTCAAAACTGTTTTGATGTGATCCGTTAGTATCCGAAACTTTCGAAAAAGAAAGGGGTCTTCGATTTTATCGTCGGCCCCTTTTCATTTTTAAGAGGATCCTATTTCGTAATCTTGTCTGGTATTCACTTGACGAGAGCAGATAATGCTCGATCCTACCTCAGAAAAAACCGGAGGGGAAATGGCTGCCAGCAAAGATAAATACGTACTTTCTATCGATAGTGGAGGAAGCGGGATCCGTGCGATCTTATTCGATAAGAAAGGCAAAATAGTTTCGCGACAGTACGAAAAAACTCCGCCTATCATAGTCGAGCCGGGTGCCTTGGAGCACGATGCCGATAAACTTTGGCAGGCTCTTCTTTCCATTTTGAAGAAGACATTTCGAAATAGAAAATTCCAACCTTCTAATATAGATTCCATCGGTATTTGTAACCAAAGAGGTTCTTTCCTTCTATGGGAGAAGGAAACAGGCAAGCCTCTGACCAAGCTAATCAGTTGGGCGGATGTAAGAGCAGGCAAGACCTCCGACCAAATGAATTCTAATACGATATGGAAGTTGATCCAATTCGTTTCCCGTATACTCGGAGGGATCACCGGTCATCCGATGTTGATCGCGACGTATTTACTTAAGTTTACTACGGACCATGCTTCCGTTCGTTTGAAATGGGTATTCGATCATCATCCTGAATTGCGCAAAAGATCTAAGAAGGGGGAAATATTATTCGGAACCTTGGACACTTGGTTCGTATACAAACTCACAAAAGGGAAGGAACATTTAAGTGATCCTTCGAATGCGACTGTTACCGGGATGTTCAATCCGTTCCAGTTGCAATGGAATGCACCTCTTTGCGGCATATTCGGGATCCCGACTAAGATCTTTCCGAATGTAAAGGATACTGCGGCCGATTTCGGATCTACGGATCCTTCTCTCTTTGGTGGAGTTGCAATTCCTATCCGAGCAGTAGTTGGGGATCAGATGGCTGCGTTATTCGGTCATGCATGCTTTGAAAAGGGAGGAGTTAAGATCTCTCAAGGTTCGGGAGCATTTGTGGACATGAATATGGGCGACAAACCTAAGATCTCTAAGAGAGGGCTGTTTCCTCTTGTTGCATGGAGATTGAACGGAAAACCAACATACATGTTAGAAGGGTTTACTGGTACAGTGGGAACTCTGATCGATTGGTTGGGAAAGGGAATCGGCCTCTCCGACACTCCTAAGGTATTGAATGAATTGGCCTCCCAGACACAAGATACGGGAGGTGTGATCTTTGTTCCTACAGCTTCCGGGATGAGATTTCCTCATTTTAACCCGAATGCAAAGGCCTCTGTTTTTGGACTTTCTCTCGCAACTCACAGAAGGCATGTGGCTCGAGCAGTCCTAGAGGGAATTGCATTATCTTTATTTGATATTCTAGAAGGAATTAAGAAGGATACGAATGTTCCGGTAAGTTCTATCATGGTGGATGGAGGAGTCTCTCAGTCGGACATTCTACTCCAATGCTTGGCGGATTTTTGCCAGGTCGATGTGAAGAGAGCCCCCGAGCCTGATATGACTGCGACAGGAGCAGCATACTTGGCCGGTCTAGGTTCCGGTTTTTGGAAATCCAAAGAGGAGCTTAGAAGTCTAGAAAAAGGCTATAAGATATTCAAACCGAAGATGGATCTGAAACTCAGAAAGGAAAAATTAGAACGTTGGCATAGGGCCGTTCAATCTACTCTTAAGATAGATTAAGAAATTCTAATTAGAGATCCGGATCGAACTAACTACAGTCGTTAGTTGCTCGGCCAACTCGTCTGTAGGTTCCTCGTCTCCGTTATAAGTGACGAGCACCATTCTTTTTTGGGCTGAGACCAGATATACCATCCAATGTCTGCCATCTTCTTTTAGGAATTCGCAGGCAATGATCTTTGCCCCTTCGTTATTGTTGAATACGACTGCCTTATCCGATTCGTATTCTATCCCGTGAGTCCCTAGATATCTTTCCAATTCCTTTTCTGGATCAAAGACCCCATCTTTGTTCTCGAATGCATATACTTGCATCGCGCCGGATCCATTCTCTTCGAAAAAGGCAGGTATGCCTTCGATCACTATATTCTGCCAGTGACCCGGAATCACCATAGTATACCATCCGGAGGGAGATCGATACAATTTGTATTCTGTTTTGCTGTCCATGGGAAAGACTCCGGGTTTTCAGTCATCTTGTCCTGAGTAAAAATACCTGCAAGCATGTTTGGGAAGACTTGACATTCGCATTATCTGGAGCGATCTTCTCTGATTGTGATCGCCATCCTTAAAAATAGAAGAGGGCCTTTCTATCTTATCACAACCTTCTTCGCCATTGTGTTTTTTGCGATATTTGCATCTTCTCTGGCCATTTTATTCTCTCTATTCTTGATCGCGATCCTCATCTCATATCCGATTCTTTTGGATTGGATCTCTCGGCTGTATGGTCAGGAAGATATTGCGGACGAAGTTCATTATGCTAAGACCAAGGATGGATGGAATATAGCTCTGCATCGTCATATTCCCCCGATTCCGAACCACACTCTTGCTCCAGTGATTGTTGTGCACGGGATCGCAACGAACAAGTATGTGATCGATCTGGACAAGAGACACTCTCTTCCTTATTATTTGAAACTGAGAGGATACGAGGTGTTTGCCGTTTCTTTGAGAGGAGCAGGCGCGTCCTATCATGAAAGTAGAGGAGGGTATGAGGATTTTACTTTTGATGATTTAGTAAAATATGATGTTCCTGCAATTCTTTCCAAAGTGCTTTCGATTACTGGAAGTAAGAGAGTGAATTGGGTAGGGCATTCGATGGGAGCTATGATCCTTTATTCTTATCTGGGAGTTTCTACCAAGAAAGAAAAGGAGAAGGTTGCATCCTTTGTTTCTATCGGTGGGCCGGGAAATTTAAATCATCTAGGCTTGAGCCTGATCGGCCTACTTTCTAGATTTCCTAGAGCAAGAAAGGTCTTGGATCTGAAATTCGGAGCCTCCATGCTTGCGCCTCTCGCAGGGGAGATCTATACTCCTATCGATGAGATCTTATACAATCCGAAGGCCACTCGACCGAGAACGGTTAAGAAGGTCATGAAGAATGCGATCGAGAATATAAGCGAGGGGCTGATAGAGCAATTCATGTCCTGGATAGAAACCAAGAAGATGAGTTCTTTAAATGGCTTTCATGATTATATAGAATTACAAAAAGAGATAACCGTTCCAAGTTTATTTATTGCAGGCGCAAAGGATGCGATTGCAACTCCTGAGACAGTTAAATTTGTTTATGACAGGGCCGGCGCCAAATATAAGAAATTTCTAATAATCTCTAAGGAAGAAGGCTGCACCGAAGACTATGGCCATGGCTGTCTGATCCTGGGAGAAAAAGCCGAAGACGATGTATTTCCTAAGGTGGAATCTTTCTTACGAGAGTTTGGAACCTCCAAAAAACTAAGTTGGTTCGGACAATTAGAGAGAAAAATTCGCAAAAGAGTCGGCCTTAGAACGACATAACCATTCATTTTCCACCTCAAAAGAGTAGCATTCTTCCCGGAATATCACCAAATCATTGCCTCCTTAATGAAATAATATGCTTATTATATAAGCATTAAATTAAAACTATCCCAAATTTTGGGCATATTTTGAAGTTTGAAGAATTGGTACGCTATTTGCATAAAACCCGGTAGAGCGAAACGAATCTTAAGAGAGATAGAATCCGATTCGTAGAGGTGCTTTACCATGATAGAACTAAAATTCGGGCAAAGAAAGGTGGTGAACTTCCGAGGGGCGAGAAAGGTCGTCGGAGGATTAACGGAGAAGAATAAGATCGATATTCTTCTCTATATCAGTAAGGAATTTGCAAACGCGGATAAAGAAGAAGAACTTTACGATATCGTAATTAGCCTTTGTAAAGATATTTTCGAATGCGATAACACTACTCTCAGAATGTGGAAAGGGGATCTTCTGGTGCCTTCCCGATTTTTTAAGGAGACCATTCCTCCTCGCAGAGACTTGAGCCAAGACGAAGGATATTCCGGGTTCACTTTCAAGACTCGCATGCCTCTTCTGATCCAAGACTTAAGCCATCATGTGGAATATATCGATGAGGGTGAAACGACCCGAGCCGTTATGTGTGTTCCGATCATGTACAAAGAAGATTGTCTCGGAACGATCGCAGTAGAATCGGACACTGAATTTTTTTATAGAGAAGATGACTTGGAGATCCTAGAAGCCCTAGGTTCTCAACTCGCACTTGCGATCACAAGCGTACGTCTGATCCAAGGTTTGGTTAAAGCCAATGAAAGAGAGGCTCAGATCTTAAAGCAGTTGGAATGGGACATGCGCATGGGACGCAACGTCCAAAGTCAGATCGTTGAGACTGTAATCGCCCCTTGGAACGGTTTGCATTTCGGTACATACTATGAGCCTATGACAGAAGTTTCCGGAGATTACTTCAATGTGGTTCGTCAAGGAAACTCGATCACTGCTATCATCGTGGATGTTTCCGGTCACGGTATTCCCGCTGCCTTGGTAACAATGTCCATTCACTATCAATTCCAAAGATGTACTGCTTTGGGTATGGGATTGTCCGAAACCATGGCAGAGTTGGGAGAATCTGTTCGTCCTCAACTTCCGGACGGAACGTATTTCACTGCGTTCATTCTGAAAGTCTATAGCGATTACACATATTCTTATGTGAATGCTGCTCACCAGAAAATGCTTCATTATCATAACGGCACCGGCAGGATCGAGGAACTGGATACACAAGGAGTTCCATTAGGGATCTTTGAAGTAGAAAGAAGCAATTTCGAAGAGAAGCACGGCAAGATCCTTCCTGGAGATATTCTGTTCTTACCTACCGATGGGATCGTTGAACAAAAGAACGACCAACGACAAGAACTAGGAAACCAGCGTTTCATAGAATGGATCCGCCAAGAAAAGGCAACCATCGAAGAACAAAGAGATAAGATCTATGTTTCAGATTTAGTGGGTTCTTTGCTCGGAAGATTCAAAAGATACAAGGGAGATATTCGCAATGGAGATGACGTATCTCTGTTAGCACTTCAATGCAATCCTGAATTAGGAAAAGCAAAGACACTTCTTTCACTTGCGAAGTCTGCTGCTAAAGCCAAGAAAGATCAGGTCGCTTACGATAAGGCGCTCGAAGTATTCTCCATGGATGAGTCTCTCAAAGACAGTCTTGTGCTCTTAGGAAAAATGTATTACAGAGATCGAAATTTCGAGAAGAGCGTTCAGTTCTTGGAGAAATACATCCGCACAAGTGGAGAAGAGTCAGAGCATATCCATTACCTTCTCGGAAGAGCTTATTACGAATTGAACAATATCCCTGAAGCGAAGAGAGCGTTGAAACGTTCCTTGGCGATAGACCATACTTATGCCAAGTCTAGTTTAAGACTAGCTAGATGTTATTTGAAAGATAATGAAACTCCTAAAGCGATCAAGGTCCTTCAACAAGGGATCAAGAGTGCGCCTACGAACGAGTATCTGAAGATCTCTCTCAAGAAATTGGAAGAACTTGTGAAACGTAAGACCGCAGAGGTAGGCGCCGAACAAAGAAAAGAAGCAGTTTAAGGAATCATAAGCGAAGTCAGGAATTATTAATAAAGAGAAAGGAGACTTAGATTAAATATGCGTATATTAGCATTACTTATGCTCGCGTTTGTCTCGAGCGGAATTTGGGCCGACGAAGCCGCACCGGTTACAGCCGAGGCAGCTTTGAGCGCGGTTGGAGTCCTTAGGAATGAAACGAATTGGCTATGGACCTGTATCGCAGGCTTCTTAGTATTCTTCATGCAAGCAGGGTTTGCGCTGGTAGAGGCCGGGTTCACCAGAGCTAAAAACACAGTAAACATTCTCATGAAGAACTTCATGGACTTCGCTCTTGGGTCCTTGGCATTCTGGTTAATCGGATTTTCCATCATGTTCGGACCTCAATTGGTTCATGCTGTAGGCGTAGGACTTCCTTCTATCGCAGACAGTCTATTGCTCGTGGGAGGAAAGCCAGACGCAGGTAAATTTACCTTTTTTATCTTCCAGTTGGTGTTCGCAGGAACTGCGGCAACGATCGTCTCCGGGGCGATGGCTGAAAGAACGAAATTCGTAGATTACGTTATCTTCTCTGTATTGATTACAGCTTTCGTGTATCCTATATTCGGATCTTTGGCTTGGTCGAATCTCTTCGAACCAGAAAACAAAGGATATTTGGTGAATGCAGGGTTTATCGACTTCGCGGGATCCACAGTGGTTCACTCCGTAGGTGGTTGGGCAGGTCTTGCCGGAACCATGGTTTTAGGACCTCGTATCGGTAAGTTCCAAGATGGAAAAGTCGTACCGATCCTTGGTCATAACATGACTATCGCTGCCTTAGGTGTTTTTATCCTTTGGTTAGGTTGGTTCGGATTCAACCCTGGCTCCACTACTTCCGTAGGCGGAGGAACTTTTGCGATCATCGCTGTTACGACTAACTTTGCAGCGGCAGCTGGAGCGGTCTCTTCTATGATCGTGACTTGGATCCTTTTCAAGAAGCCTGATATCGGTTTAACCTTAAACGGTGCTCTTGCGGGTCTTGTTGCTATTACTGCTCCTTGCGCGAACGTAAGCATTAGCTCTGCGATCATCATCGGTTTAGTAGGCGGTGTTCTCGTTGTATTCAGCGTTTTATTCTTCGATAGGATCAAGATCGACGATCCAGTCGGAGCGGTTTCCGTTCACGGAGTTTGCGGAGCTTGGGGAACCATTGCTGCGGGGCTTTTTGCGGAGGAAGCGTTCGGTGGAATTAACGGTTTATTCTTCGGAGGCGGGATCAGTCAACTTCTGGTTCAGTTAACTGGAGTAGGGATCGCATTCGTTTGGGCCTTCGGTGCAAGCGCGGTTATCTTCCTCGCATTGAAATACACCATCGGTCTCAGAGTATCCGAAGACGAGGAGATCCAAGGTTTGGATATCCTGGAACACGGAAACGAGGCATATCCTATCTCCAAATAATTCCTATCGGTGAAAACCTCCGTATTTTGCCCTGCGGAGGTTTTCTTTTCCCGTTGACGGAAAGAATACTTATACCCGAATTGAGAGAATGCGTTCGGGTTCTTTCTTCCGCCTCTCACAAATCCTTCTCATCCTTTTCGGTTGTCTGTTGGTCGGATGCTTCGAATATGAAGAGACCCTTACCATCAATCCGAATCTAAGCGGAACCTTAGAAGTCACTTATGTAGTTCCCACTAAGAGAAAGTCGGACGAATCGCTCATCAAATTCCTTCCCACTCGCAAAGAAGAAATATTGAATCGTTTGAATAAGGGATTTTTCTTCAAGAGCCTTGTCTTAAAAGACTATACCTACCAAAAAATGGAAAGCCCTGAAGCGGAACCAGGTGCGTTCCGAGAAAAGGCAAAGGTAAGCTATAAATTAGAATTCACAGATATTTCTCAATTAGAGAGTATCCTTCTCGGAAACGTGCAGATCAAAAAAGAGAAGGTGAATACGATCTATATTAAAAGAGAATTCCCATCCATCACTAAGTCTTTGGAGTCCGTTCAAGGAGATGGAGAGAAGAAACTTCTAGGTGAAACCTTGAGATTGATCAAGGGAAATGCCTTGGTGTTCAAGGTAAATTTTCCAATCACTTCCGTTTGCTATACGAATCGAGGAGAGCAAAGCTTAGGAAAATTAGCCTATCGTTTGCCTCTCGCGGATACGATTGAAAAGTTCGGGAATAAGTCCTGGGACTATCGCATCACCTTCGTCTATTAAGGTTGTACTTATAAATCTTTACTTGGCGCTTCGCTGCGAGTATCGCGTTGCGATCTCGCGCTCGGCCTGCGGCACATTGCCCTTCGGGCAACGTCGCCAAGCTTGTGCTTAGGGGGAATAGGTCGCCTTGATGTATTGAAGGGCGACTTGTACAGCGAAGTTGGCGCCCAGTTGTTGGGTTGGGCGACTTGTGCTATAGAATCCCTAGTTCGTTGCAGTATTGACCGAAGAGTTCGAAGCCGTTGCGGTCGGATTCTGTGATCTCGTAGTGGAGTTCTTGGGTCAGATATTTGCGGACTAGATCCGAGGGCAGGCGGGTTTCTTTCTGGATGATTTCTTCGATATGAGCGATGCCGTATTCGAGGGATTTTTGGTAGAATTCGTCGGGTAGTTCAAGCGGCTTCTTAGAGGCCCAGAGTGCAAAGATGAATGACGTGCCTGTGGTCTCATACCACCATTCTGCAAGATCCTTCGCTTCGTAGACTTCGGGATCCCATTCTGCAAACAACGCATTGTCCCCAAATAGCATGTGAGAGCCCCTTCCCATGGCAATTTCTTCCTTAATGATCTTGGGGTCTGTGGGAGATACCTCGGGCAATTGTCCGGAATCCTTATGCACAAGGACTCGAACAAGGGCCATACTGGTCCTGGATCCGTTGTCCGTTAGGATACGATAGGGAGGATACGGCTCCTTCTTATTTTTGAAAAACTTTATAGAGCGGACCTGTTCAGAGGCGCAGACCCCCACCTTCATAGAAACGGATAATACGTCGGAATGTCTCAAGCATTCGATGGAGGAGATTAGGCCTACATCCACTAGGCCTCTTAATAAATAATCTTTTAATAGGGAAGGGTTTTCTGGGACTACCTTATGTTCGGAATCCTGTTCGAATCCCCAGGTCAAGGGTCTGGCGTTTAGGTGTTTAACGATTCCGATTCGCACTTACGAATATTTTTCCGCAAAAACGTTCTGTTTTTCGGCCCATTTACCAAAAAAACGATGCTTCCCTTCTAATCCAGAAAAAATAGTTTTTCCTTTCCTTTTCCAGGGAGTTTCCCGACTGTATTCTCTTGTAGGGACTTCTTCGTCCAATTAAAAGAATGAGTCGTTCGGAACCGATTCTGATCAAAGTGGATTATGAGATCCTAAATGGAGATCATGAGGCTTTGCGCACCTACTTGAATTCCTATCTGGAAGGCAATCCTAGTTCCGTAATCCTAGATCTGGACGAGGTCCAAGTTCTGACCTCTGTGGCTTTAGGATCTCTGGTGGCTTTCGCGAATCGTTTAACGGTGCAGGGAGTTTCTCTCGAAACGATTAACGTAAGTCCCAAACTTTTAGAAATTATTAAATTAGTTTCTCTAGATCAATCTCTGGGTATCCGCTAATTTATGGAAGAATCCTTTTCTCATATCTCTCAAATCACCGACGAAGAATTTAAGTTTATTAAAGATCTGATGTATAAAGAAACCGGGATCTTTCTTGCAGACCACAAGAAGATCATGGTCCAGTCTCGATTGAATTCTAGGGCTCGCATGCATAAAATGCAGAATGTGTCCGAGTACATTCGAGGACTACAGGCCGATCGCAAGTTCTTTCAAAGCGAGCTTACTGAGCTCATCAATCGGATCACCACGAACAAGACGGACTTCTTTCGGGAGAATCACCATTTCGAGTTTCTAAAGGATACTTTCTTTCCTTCCTTGGAGGAGAAAGCTGCAAAGTCTGGAAAGAAAAACCTTCGTATCTGGTCTAGCGCGTCTTCTACTGGAGAGGAGCCTTATACTATCGCGATTACCTGTGCAGAATATTTTCAGTACAAGCCTGGTTGGGACATTAAGATATTTGCATCCGATATTGATACCAATGTGATCAAGACCGCTCAGGAAGGAATCTATAAGCCGGATCGTTTGGATCCAGTTAGTGAAGCTTGGAAGAAGAAATACTTTCTGAAAGTAAAGGATGTCTCCGGAAAGAGCGAAGATATGTACCAAGTGAAGCCTGAGTTGAGGGCAATGGTCGAATTCCAAAAGGTAAATCTTTTAGAAACTCCGTATCCGATCCGAGAGAAGGTGGACTGTATTTTTTGTAGGAACGTGATCATCTATTTTGATAAACCTACTCAGAAGAAGATCTTCGAAAGTTTCGAGAATGTTCTGAAGGACAGAGGCCTCTTGGTCATTGGACATTCGGAGACACTCTTCGGTATTTCCGAAGCATATAAGTTTTTAGGTCACACCATATACCAGAAGAAGCCTAAGATCTGAGATCCTAATTTCGGTTCTTTTTTGAGCCCGAATCTTGCTTTCGATCCTGTTTCTATATTAGAGATTTTTTATGAACCGAATTCTTTTTATCGTATGTCTTTTCTTGTCTTTCCTGTCGATCGCTTGTGGTAATGGAAAAGAAGAAAGAGAGCTCGCAGAATCCATTGCAAGAGGAGCTCTCGTTGTCGACGTGAGGACTCCGAACGAATTCTCGATCGAACATTATCCGGGAGCGACAAATATTCCTATCAGCAGTCTTGCCTTAAGATTGGATGAACTTGGAGCAAAGGATAGGGAGATCGTGGTGTATTGCCAATCAGGCGGCAGAAGCCTAAGAGCCAAGACTCTATTGAACGACGAAGGCTTTACTAAAGTGAAAGACGCCGGAGGATTAGATCATCTCTTCTCGGCGACTTCCAAATAATCTTAGATCTATAATTTAAACTTCTCTGCAATATTGCGAAGAATGTCCGCAGTATTTGCAAGGTTTCTCGCAGAAGAAGACATTTGCTCCGCACCGGAGGCAGTGTTGATCGTATGCTCGTTGATCTGAACAATTACCTGAGTGATCTCATGAACCGCCTTCTTCTGTTCATCCGTAGCTAGTTTGACCGCTTCGGACTCGGATTTGACTCGGTCCACATTATCTGTTACTACTCGGTTGATATCACTTTGAGATCCTGTGATTGCATGGAGCCTGTCCATTGCCTCAGATACCTGATCTACATTTTTGATAATAGCATGAATGATCTCGGTAGAAGCTTGGATCCCCTTTGCTCCGCTATCCAATTCTCCAGTATTCTTGGAGATCATTGCGGAAATGGATTTGATAGAAGAAGCGGTCTTTTCGGATAATTTAGAGATCTCCTCTGCAACGACTGCGAATCCTTTTCCAGCTTCTCCTGCTCTTGCGGCTTCGATCGCTGCGTTCAACGCAAGTAATTGCGTTTGGTCGGAGATATCATTGATGATCCCGACGATAGCCGTCATCTCTCCAGAAGACTTGAGAATATTCCCGATCATGCTGTTCATTCCGGAAAGGGATTCTTCTCCTCTCTTAGCTTGGAGAGAAATGGATTTAGCCATGTCCAAGGTATTTTGGATCTCTTCTCCAATTTGTCTTACACTCTGGGAAAGCTCAGTGATCTTTCCTTGGAACTCCGACATATTCGAATATTGTTTATATGTAGAAGTTGCGATATTCTCCATACCTGCGGACATCTCTTCTACAGTAG